>JAFDHL010000057.1 GCA_019308785.1 Deltaproteobacteria bacterium | reverse complement strand
GAGAGCAGGTAGACGTTACCTGGCTCATGAATCAGGTTGCAAAGGGGAGGGTCGTGATTCCGGCCAACCGGAGGCATGAGCGGCTCGTGCCCTGCGGTATTGGAGAGGGGCTTTTCATAAAGGTGAATTCCAATATCGGAACATCCTCTGACAGGGCTATAATTGATGAGGAAATGGAAAAACTGAGGGTTTCCGTGGAGGCTGGAGCCGACACGGTGATGGACCTGTCGACTGGTGGAGATATAGATGTATGCAGGAAGAATATTCTTAAGGAATCAATCATTCCGGTCGGTACAGTTCCGATTTATCAGGCAGTTGTGGAGACGGTTGAGGAAAAGGGGGGATTGATCCATTTAACAGTGGATAAAATTTTTGATGTGATCGAGAGGCAGGCGGAAAATGGCGTTGATTTCATAACGGTTCACTGTGGCCTCACCAGGGATGCCCTCGAGATGTTAAAAAAGCAGGGCAGAATTACGGACATAGTGAGCCGGGGCGGCGCCTTTTTAACCACATGGATGTTGCATCATGACAGGGAAAATCCGCTTTACGAAAATTATGAAAGGCTTTTGTCCATAGCGAAAAAATACGATGTGACCCTCAGCCTGGGAGACGGGCTAAGGCCCGGATGCCTGGCTGATGCCACGGACAGGGCCCAGATACATGAATTGATGACCCTTGGACATCTGACCCAGCTGGCCTGGGAGGAAGATGTTCAGGTGATGATTGAAGGACCGGGGCATGTACCTCTGGATCAGATCGAGGCTAACATTATACTGCAGAAAAAGCTCTGCCATCATGCCCCTTTTTACGTTTTGGGTCCTCTGGTTACTGATATTGCAGCAGGCTATGACCATGTGGCATGTGCCATAGGAGGGGCAGTAGCCGGAGCGGCCGGGGCTGATTTTTTATGCTATGTGACCCCTGCCGAGCATCTCTGTCTGCCTGATGTGAATGATGTGCGAGAAGGGGTCGTGGTCACAAAAATCGCCGCCCACGCAGCGGATATCGCCAGAGGGCACAAACTGGCCATGGAGAGAGACAGGCAGATGTCCCGGGCACGGAAAAATCTGGACTGGGAAACCCAGATGAAACTGGCGATTGATCCTGAAAAGGCGAGAAGGTACAGAGACCAGAATCCCCCTGCTGAGGATGATGTCTGTACCATGTGCGGCAAGTTGACCATAATTTGCTATTTTCCCAAACAAAATTGGCTGAAGATACTATCCAGGATCTCCTCGCTGGTGGTTTCGCCGATGATCTCGCCTAAGGCATCCAGCCCGCTTTTCAGTTCCAGGGCGACTATTTCCATGGGCGCATCCTCTTTTGTATTGCGTACGGCGCTTTTGAAAAACTGAGCCGCTTCAGCCAATGCCTGACTGTGTCTTAGGTTTGAAGTCGCGTGAGATGATGTCATGTCCACATCACCTTCAAGCAGACAACCCACGATGGCCCTCCTGAGATCATCAAGTCCCGCACCCGTTAGGGCGGATATCCTGGCAATGGGAAAGCCGGCCAATTCCTTATGTTCCACGTTCTGATCCAGCCTGGAAATCAAATCTATCTTATTAATCACGATCAGGGCCTTTTTTCCACGGCATTGATTAACTATGTTCAGATCGTCCTCATTCACAGGACGACTCTGGTCAATGACGACAAGTAAGAAATCAGCCTCAGTCAGTTTCTGCTCGGTCAGACCAACTCCGATCCTTTCCACCTCATCTTTTACCTTCCTGAATCCGGCTGTATCCATCAGGCGGAGGGGCAGGCCATCTATGGTGATGGTGGATTCTATGAAATCCCTCGTTGTTCCCGGCATTGACGTTACAATAGCACGCTGTTCGTTCAAAAGGCGGTTGAGGAGGCTGGATTTGCCTGCATTGACACGTCCCACAATCACGGTGTTGATGCCGTCCACCCAGATCCTTTTTCTGGAATGGGTCTCAATCATGGCCTGGATGGGTTTTATCACCTCTTCCTCAATCCGATCTGCGGCCTTTTCCCTGGACATGATCCCGGTCTCCTCTTCGGGGAAATCGATTGCCACTTCAGTATGTGCAAGGATATCCGTCACCTTTTGCCGCAACAGTTCAATTTCCTTCCTGAAAGAACCATGGATCTGTTGCGAGGCCAGGGCCAGGCCTCTTTCTGACTTGCAGTTGATGAGGTCTACGACAGCTTCAGCCTGAGTGAGATCTATCCTGCCATTTAAAAAGGCCCTAAGCGTGAATTCTCCGGTCCTGGCCAGTCTTGCCCCCTGGTCCAGGACGATCTGAAGGATTCTGGAAAGGAGAAGGAAGCCGCTGTGGGAATTGATTTCTACGATGTCTTCTCTGGTATAGGAGCGCGGTCCCTTCATAAAGGAGATCAGGACTTCATCGATCGTGGTTCCGAGGGAGGGGTCATACAGTTGGCCCAGATATAGGCGATGGCTTTGAAGCTTTTGGGCTGGGTTTTGAGGTCTGAAAATATTTTTTGCAATCTTGTAAGCGCTAGGTCCGCTGATGCGTATAATACCTATTCCGGCCTGGCCAGCGGGGGTGGCTATGGCCGTGATAGTATCGTTGTCCGTTTTCCATTGTCCGTCGTTCGTTGTTTGTTGCATCCGGTTGAACGTATTGGACCTTAGGTTGTCTTTTTAAGGAGCCGGAAGTCGGAAAAGGCCGCCTTTCCATTCCGACTTTCGCATTATGTAAAAAAATTATCTTTTGGGAATAATAAGGACCTTTTTCAAAATGCCTTCTCCCCGGCTTCTGGTGTCAAGTTCCTTATCGTCCCTGAGAGTGAGATGCACAATCCTCCTGTCATGAGGATTTAGAATATTTGTGGCCACAGGTTTCCTGGTTTTTTTTGCTCTGTCGCCCATCCCCAAGGCCATCTCGATTAAGGAATCCCGCCTTCTCTCACGATAATTCTCTGAGTCAACAACTACCTGAACCCTTTTTTCCAGGGTTTTGTTCACAATTTTATTGACGATGAACTGCAGGGCATCCAGGGTCCTTCCCTTCCGCCCTATTAGAAGCCCCGACGTGTCGCCTTCAATGTTCAGGGCAATTGTACCATCTATCTGTTCTGCTTGGACCGTTATCCCTTCCACAGGGATAAGGGCCAGGATATTTTCCAGTGCCTCCTTGGCAACAGCTAATCCGTTTATTTGGTCAGGGATTTCGTTCACTTCTTTTGTAGTTGAAACTTTGATCTTGGCCTTCCTGCCGCCTACCAAACCGAAAATGCCTGCTGATCCCGGTTCAATAATTTCAATATCTACGTCGTCCTTTTTGAGATTCAATTGTCTACAGGCATTTTCAATCGCTTCCTCAGTCGTTTTTCCTTCAAATTCAAAAATATCCATGATTGTCCTCCGATTATTATGCCGGCTTTTTTAAGATACGGTACTGCTGGCCTATGGAAAGGATGTTATTTACTAACCAGTAAAGGACCAGGCCGGATGGGAAGTTGATAAACATGAATGTAAAGATGATTGGTAGAAACATCATGATTTTGGCCTGCGTGGGATCTCCCGGTGTGGGGGTCATTTTTTGCTGAACAAACATTGATGCACCCATCAACAGGGTGAGTACGGGAATTCCGTAAGGTGGTGACATCATGGGAATCGTAAAGGGAAAGCTGAACAGGCGATCTGGTGCTGAAAGATCATTTATCCATAGCATAAAAGGTGCATGTCTCAGTTCGATAGAATTCCCCAAGAGTCTGAAAAGTGCGAAAAAGACCGGAATCTGAACAATCATAGGCAGGCAACCGCCCATGGGGTTCACCTTGTATGTCTTGTAAAGGGCCATCATTTCCTTGTTCAGCTTTTCTTTGTTATCCTTGTATTTCTCTCTGATTTTGGTCATTCGCGGTTGAAGCTTTTGCATTTCCTTCATTGACTTATAGCTTTTGTGGGTAAGGGGCCAGAAGAGTATTTTGATAAGGATGGTGAGAAGGATGATGGATAAGCCATAGTTATCTATGTGCTGGTTAAAAAAGCGCAAAAGGTATAAAAGCGGCTTGGCTATAATGTCCGTCCAGCCGAAATTAACAGCCCGGTCGAGTTTTTTTTCAAGCTGTTTCAGAATTCCAAGATCACGGGGACCGAGATACAGCGTGTATTGCGAGGAGACCTGTACGGAAGGGTCAATGGAAACAGATTGGGGCATATAGGTCCCCTCTAATAATCCGGATGGCAAAAGACGCGCCTTGAAAGTCCCTTTTGAAGGCTTATCAGGAATCACGGCCGAAATGAAAAAATCATCTTCATAGGCAACCCAATCGATTTGGCCCGTATGAAGCTTTTCTTCGGACGCCTTCTTGATCTTGACTTCCTCCAGTTTATCATTCAAAAGGATCGCCAAGCCCACATAAGAATAATAGCTATGCTTGTCCTGGGGCGGCAAGGCCTTTATATCTGACCGGAAAGCACCTTTGACAGGGTTTCCCGATTGGTTAACCACCTTAATACTTAGATTGATTCTATATTGATCGGGAAAAAAGCGAAAGGTCTGATGAATCGAAAGGCCGTTTGGGGTGATTGAGCGAAAAACCAGGTCCCTTGGAGATGATTCCGGTCCGAGTTGTATTTTTTGATAATCCACTTGGTAGATAATTTTTTTGCTTTGAGCGGCGGACTGATTATCAAAACGTACAAGCAAAAAGTCGCCCACGTCTTTTTCGATGTTGACAAGCTCGATCAGGGGAGAATCCGGGTCAATTGACTGACGATATTTTTTTAATTTAAAGCTTATTATGGCAGGACCCATATTGCTAAAGACAGCCCTGTATAGAGGCGTATCAATTTCAATTTTTTTTCCTGCCACCGGTACGGTGGCCACCTTTTCTGCTATCCGGGGCACTTGGGGTGTGAGGGGAGGGTGCAATGCCGGAGCCTTTGAAATCTCCTGGACCTTTTCAGGCACCTCTTTTTTAATGCCCTCGTCCTTTTCGGGTGCCTTATCTTTTGTTGGGGCGAAAAAATATGACCATGCAATAAGAATTATGAAGGATAAAACGAATGCCAGTACCGTTCTTTTTTCCATTTATCTTGCCCGATTTAATAAATCCCGTTCGTCGATTCGCTCCGCATGGCATACAGCGCCTGTGCTTGGCAAAGATCTATTACGCTGTGTATTCTGCCCTGTGCGCTCTGCTTTTTCATTTATATAAGGGGATCATATCCGCCCGGATGAAAGGGATGGCACTTTGAGATCCTGACCAGAGCGAGAAACCCTCCCTTTATGATCCCGTATTTTTTTATGGCATGGCGGGCATAGGTTGAGCATGTGGGATAAAAACGACAGGAAGGAGGCCAAAATGGTGAAATGAAGTGTTGATATATATCTATCAAGGCGACGGGTATATATCTAAACCTATAAAAGGAACTTTTTATTAATGAGGATCTCTCCGAGCTCGTTCTTGATTTTCCGGAGATCCAAATAGCTGGCATCCTTTTTCGCTGTGATAACAATATCGTATCCCTGGGGGAAATAAGTGTCATTGAGCCTGAAAAATTCTCTGATTAGCCGCTTGACCCTATTTCTTTTGACCGCGTTACCTGTCTTTCTGCTAACGGTGAGCCCCAATCTCGTGATACCCAGCCCGTTTTCCTTGAGAATCACAATAAAGTGTTTTGTATGGTGGCGCTGACCCGACCGATTTAGATTGACAAAATCTGCTCGATTCAATATCCTTTTTTTTTTAAAAAACGAGAAAGATCCCATTGAGTTATCGGCCGGATTTGCGGAAAATATTTATACGGTTAATCGTTTACGTCCTTTGGCCCTTCTTCGCTTCAAGATATTTATGCCACCTTTTGTTCGCATTCTGGCCCTGAAACCGTGGGTTCGTGCCCTTTTTATGTTGCTGGGTTGATAAGTCCTTTTCATGGTATAAATGGTATAATTAGATTTCTGTGCTTGAATTCAATAACATTATAATTAATCACGGGAAAAATGCTTTGTCAAGACAAATCCATATTGCCATTTTGTGTTTGGTATTTTGGTTAGGTAAATATAGCCAAATAAATTTAGGAGGCTGTGGTAGGCAGAAAGGAGAGAACAATGCTTTTTGATCCCATATTGGGTCTATTCTCCAATGATTTAGCCATTGACCTTGGAACTGCCAATACCCTTGTCTATATGAAAGGGAAAGGTATTGTTTTGAATGAACCTTCCGTAGTGGCCGTCAGAAAAGACGGGAAGGGTGGCACCAAAGTGATGGCAGTGGGCACAGAAGCCAAAATGATGCTTGGCAGGACACCGGGAAACATTGTGGCTATCCGTCCAATGAAGGATGGAGTAATCGCCGATTTTGAAATTACGGAAGAAATGCTTCGCCATTTCATACGGCACGTCCATAACCGAAGGACACTTGTAAGACCCCGAATCATTATCGCTGTGCCCAGCGGGATTACCCAGGTGGAAAAAAGGGCTGTTCGTGAATCTGCCGAGTCTGCTGGAGCAAGAGAAGTATTCCTTATAGAGGAAACTATGGCGGCTGCCATAGGCGCTGGACTCCCTATTACTGAACCAACGAGTAACATGGTAGTTGACATCGGAGGCGGAACAACCGAAGTCGCGGTTATTTCTCTTGCCGGCATTGTTTATAGTAAGTCTGTAAGGGTAGGTGGAGACAAGATGGATGAGGCGATCCTGCAGCACCTAAAGAGAAAATACAATCTTTTAATAGGGATCAGGACCTCAGAAATCATAAAGACAACCATTGGGAACGCCTATCCCAGCGACGATACCGAAACAATTGAAGTGAAGGGGCGGGATCTGGTCACCGGGATACCAAAGATCTTGACCATAGACTCGGAAGAGGTAAGGAAGGCAATTTCAGAGCAGGTGGAGACAATTGTTGAAACCGTGCGCATTGCACTTGAGCAGACGCCCCCGGAATTGGCAGCTGATATTGTGGACAGGGGCATTGTATTAACAGGGGGTGGTTCGTTGCTTAAGAATATGGATGTCTTGCTAAGAGAAGAAACAAAGCTCCCCATAACAATCACTGAAGAGCCTCTCACCACTGTGGCTCTTGGTTCCGGAAAGGCCCTTGATAACATATCAATTCTTCGAGAGGTCGCAGTCAAGTAGTTAAGTTCGGAACCCCCCCATCATTTTCCTCCGAACCGAGTATCCAAATATTGTAATCTGCAAGCCTTGCGGTCCGGTAGCAGACACGGGGAACAATTGTAGATCATAGCGGAGCGAAGTACAGTCATTGAAAGGTGTAACACGCTTTCGTAAAATTTGGTTATGGGCTTTATTTATTGGCTTTACACTCTTCTTGCTTTCCTCAAATTCCGGGCCGAGATCGACCTGGAATCCCGCTGAGCAGTTGATAATAGAGATCACTTCTCCTTTTCAGAAATTTATCCAACAAAGCGTGAATATCACAAAAAGATTCTGGTTAAGCTATTTTAACCTGGTCGATGTCCGTCATGAAAACTGGCGGGTGAAAAAAGAAATTGATGCGTTGAGGATGGAGAATAGCCATTACCGTGAACTGCTTGCAAGCCAAGAAAGACTTCAAGAACTTCTCAAATTCAAACATTCAATCAATCTACCTGTTCTTGCTGCTCAGGTGATAGGGTTGGATCCTACTGGGTGGTTCAAGTCAATAATTATTGATAAGGGAAGGCGGGATGGTTTAAGACCAAACATGGCGGTGGTGAATGCCAGCGGCGTGGTGGGGAGGATTGTTTCCGTTTCAACCAATTATGCCAAGGCCCTATTAGTTATTGATCAAAACAGTGCTGTTGACTGCCTTGTTCAAAGGTCTCGGGCCAGGGGAATAGTAAAAGGATTGTCGACAGAGATATGTAAACTGGATTACGTAGTGAAATCCAGCGATGTTGCGGTGGGTGATCTGATAGTCACATCTGGCCTTGGAGGCGTTTTTCCCAAGGGTATATCAGTGGGCCAGGTCTCAAATATCAAAGGAATTTATGGTGGACTTTTTAAAGACATAGAGATCGGGCCAACTGTTGATTTTTCGAAATTGGAAGAGGTTCTGGTGATTCTAAAAGATTAGGAGAACAAATCATCGAAAGATCAAAAAATAAAGAAACAGTTTTCCGTGTTTTTTTGTGGTTTTTGGGGCTGTTTTTCGCGCTAACCAAGGGGAAATTGATGAACCTCATGGATGTGGATATTTTGGACATGGATCTCCTTCCCATCATAATCGCTTATCTTTTTCTTTTTTATGGCCAGACTGCTGCAGCTATGTTTGCTTTCGCTCAGGGACTATTGATCGATCTTCTTTCAGGCGGCCTACATGGTCTTTTCACCTTTATTTATCTGAGTATTTTTGGATGTATTTATCTGGGTTCAAGGTTCTTTAATCTTGAGTATCCGAAAGGCCAGATACTCCTTATCTCGTTAGTGGTTTTATTGAAGAAGATCCTGTTGCTGTTAGTGCTAAGTATATTTTCTCAGGAGATTTTTTTTCCGAAGTCTTTCCTTTTAGTATCCGGGGTTTCAGCAATAGGTACAGGCCTTATCACGCCTATTGCCTTTTATCTGTTTAATCGCCTGCGGACCGTTTTTCTTAAGGAGGCCGGTAATGCTCCAGCCGGACAGTTGTGAGTATTCACTGGTTAGCGGCATGCCAACCTTTAATTTTGTGTTAGGAGCGTTCAAAGGAAGGATAGCACGTTGAGAAGATCAGATTTTGATCCTACTTCCATAGAAATTCTTAATAAACAGCTCAAAAAGACGACACTGTTAATTCTGGTGGTTTTCGGCGTTTTGATATTGAGATTATGGTTCCTTCAGATTGTAAACGGGTCAATATACAGGACCAAATCCGAGAGTAATCGGATTCATCTTCGGGCCATTCCAGCATTTAGAGGCATTATTTTAGACAGGAATGGCGAGATGCTCGTGGGGAATCGTCCATCTTATGATCTTTATGTGATTCCGGAGGGGGTTCAAGATCAGGAACGTCTTTCAAGAAGCTTGAAACGGTTGATAGGCCTTGAACTGCAAATGATTGAAAGAAAACTGGATGGGGCATCACGCAGATACCCTTTTCGGCCGGTTTGCCTCAAAAGGGATATTTCCCGAAACGAATTAGCCGTGCTTGAGACCCATCGGTTTAATCTGCCGGGCATTATGATCAAAGTCAAACCGCAACGGCATTATATTCGGGGAAACCTTGCTGCTCATCTCCTTGGCTACTTAGGAGAAATCAATGAGGACCAGTTAAAAAGCGGACGGTACCCGGGCAGTAAACCGGGGGATCTGATTGGAAAGACGGGTGTGGAGTGGAAATGGCAGCCTTTTTTGAATGGAATGCGTGGCGGTGAACAGGTGGAGGTAGATGCTGCCGGGCGTAAGATACGGTCAATATCACGGAAGCCTCCTATTTCAGGCGGAAATGTCTATTTGACAATAGATAAGGACTTGCAGGCCCTGGCGGAAAGATGTTTGAAAGATAAAAAGGGGGCTATTGTGGCCCTAAACCCCAATAACGGTGAGATTCTTGCCATGGCCAGCAGCCCCTGTTTTGATCCCAATCTTTTTGTCGGGGGAATAGACCGGACTACCTGGAAGGGAATCGTCTCGTCGAAGGGTTTCCCATTGCAGAACAGGGCATTGTCAGGGCAATATCCGCCCGGATCAATATTTAAGATTTTAGTTGCGCTGGCAGGGCTCGAGGAGGGTGTTATTGATCCGGAAGAGGAGCTGTTCTGTAATGGTACATATTCCTTGGGAAAACATACATATCGGTGCTGGCAAAAGCACGGGCATGGGATGGTTAATCTACGCAGGGCACTGGTAGAATCATGCGATGTTTATTTTTACAAGATGGGGAAAAGGCTTGGGGTCGACAAGATTGCTCGTTATGCAAGGAGACTCGGCCTTGGAAAAGTAACCGGCTTTCCAGTGGGTCAGGAGAAGGAAGGCCTGATACCGACCAGTAAATGGAAGTTAAAGAGATTTGGTGTTCCCTGGCAGTTAGGAGAGACAATTTCCGTGTCTATCGGGCAGAGCTTTGTTCTGGTTACTCCGATCCAGATGGCGTCTATGATTGCAGCCGTTTTCAACGGGGGATTCATATTCAAACCCCAGGTAACAAAACGGGCGGGCAAGGCAGGGGATGATAAAGGTTACAAATTTAAGCCCAAGATGATTGAAAGCGTTGAAATCAGCAAGGAACATCTGGAATTTGTCAAAAGTGCACTTGTCGGCGTGGTGAACGATACCCGTGGCACTGGTTGGAGGGCAAAGATTAAAAACATAACCGTCGCCGGAAAGACAGGAACCGCTCAGGTTATTACCCTTGAAAAGGAAGAGGAATTTGATGGTGGCGGTGAACTCCCTTATAAATTCAGGGACCATGCCTGGTTCGTCGCTGTTGCTCCTGCTGAAAGGCCCCGGATCGCACTTGCAATAATTATTGAGCATGGCGGGCATGGTGGAAGGGCAGCGGCACCTATCGGCAAGCAAATGATAAAGTCATTTCTGGGGGAAAACAGGCAGCTTTTAGCTTACGAACCATAGCATAATTCGAAAATTCCTCCGGGCTATCAGTTATTGGTTAAGAGCTTCTCAGAGGGTGAACATGTTTGATCGCAGATTGATCCAGAATTTTGATTGGATTTTGCTTTTATTTCTGTTGCTTTTGGCTGCGATCAGCATCCTCAACCTTTATAGTGCCACGTATGCGATCAGGAATGTGGGAGGATCACAGGTCTTCGTGAAACAGATTTACTGGTTCTTGATCGGGTTTGCTGTATTTTTGCTGATGACCACTTTTAATTACTCTCTTTTGGAGCGGTTTGCTTATCCAGTATACTTTATTTCCATAACTCTTTTGATCTTGGTACTTTTTGTGGGAAAGGTTGCATCCGGTTCCCAAAGGTGGTTGAGTCTTGGTCTTATTTCCTTTCAGCCATCCGAAGTGGCAAAAATTGCCATTTTGATAGTACTTGCCAAATTTTTCAGTAAAAAAGGCGGGTATCGGGAATATCGTTTGAGAGATCTTTGGCAACCATTTTTGCTCATTGTGATACCGTTTGTTTTGATTTTAAAGGAGCCTGATCTTGGCACGGCCCTCCTGTTGGTGGTAGTATGTTTTTCCGTGATTCTGTTTGTGAAAATGCATTGGAGATCACTGGTGATTCTGGTCGTGTCGGCTTTATCTGTAGCTCCTTTTATATGGTTTGAACTTAAAGAATATCAGCAGTTGCGTATTCTCTCATTTCTCAGACCGGATATGGACCCACTCGGATCAGGATACCACATCAACCAGTCCAAGATTGCGATAGGATCCGGCCTGTTCTGGGGCAAGGGTTTTCTAAAAGGAACGCAGACTCGATTGCATTTCTTACCTGAACAACATACAGATTTTGCATTCTCAGTATTGGGCGAGGAATGGGGATTCGTAGGTTCCGTGCTTCTCTTGCTTCTTTATCTGTTTTTAATTCTGTGGGGCCTCAACATAGCCAAGAATTCAAAGGACAAGTTTGGTTCTATTCTGGCAATTTGTATTGTTGCCTCTATTTTTTGGCAGGTTGTCGTTAACGTGGGAATGGTTGCAGGTTTGTTGCCTGTAGTAGGGATCCCTCTTGTCCTTTTCAGTTACGGTGGGTCATCTCTCATCTCAACCATGGCTGCCCTGGGACTCCTTATGAATATCAGTATGCGGCGCTTTATGTTCCAGTGAGTATAGTCCGTTGTCAGTCGTCCTTTGCACAAAGGTGAGCCAATTTTGTCGCTTATGATTTTTACTATCTTCCAACTGATAGCAGGCGACTTTCAACTGATGGTCATGTTCAGAAGTCCCTATCCGGCCAAAAACGCGTTTTCTGACTGTGAGAGGTTACAGCCCCAGATCATCTGATATTCCCTGCATAGCTGTAAGGCAGACCCACGCGAACTCATCAATGTCCATGCCCAATTTTTCACACTCCATGATAGTGTCCCGGCTTACACTGGCGGCAAAGGATTTTTCCTTCATTCTCTTTTTTATGGATTTCGGCTTGACACTATTGATTTTCTTGTCCGGGTATACGAGCGTGGTGGCTATGATAAGTCCGGTTATGGTCTCACCAGCCGCCAGTGCAAAATGAAAATTTTCGGTGCGTTTTTCCCCGTGGGCCTTTTCATTGTGAAGCTTTATGGCACGGATAATTTCCTCGTCAAGGCCTTTGTCCCTGAGGATCTTTTCCGCTTCGAGGGTGTGCTCAGACAGGTCCCCATGGACCAGTTCTGTGTCAATGTCATGGAGCAGGCCTGCCAATCCCCATTTTTCCCTGTCCTCTCCCAATTTTTCTGCTAATGCTATCATTACGGCTTCTGATGCCAGGCAATGTTTTATCATATTCCGGTTTTGAAGATGATCTTTTAGCAACGCAAGTGCTTCTTCTCTATTCAGACCGTAGGACATTGTACCTCCATCCCGCCAATCAGGTACCATCTCAACAAGGACATGGTTTCGAATGGCAGATATAATTGATTTCAGCTACTCATAAAGGTAAAGATTATATTCGGTTTTTATACCCAAAAGCGCGTCAATCTTTCCCTGGATCTCGGACCTCTCTTTAGTGGAGGCCCACGTTTTCCAGTTATCCACCGACTGCCACGTGCTTATGACCAGATATTCCTCAGGCCTATCAACATTTCTCAAAGTCTCACCAGAAATGTAGCCGGGTTGTGCCGTAGCCATAGCTCTCAACTGGATGAGCAGAGGCCGCAACTCTTTCTCTTTTTCCTTGGATACTTTTCTGTTTATTATGATTTTTACAGCCATATCTATCCCTCCTTTCTGATGATACAGGTTTTTTCATTAAAGACTTTTTGCCAGGCCTAAAACAAGATGGACAAGTACCCGGAAGGCCAGGGTTTTAATAAGATGCATTAATTGTAGCTTATCACAAAAAGCTACGCGCAAAAAGTTCAAAATTGGATAATTTTTTATGTATCATCCTGTTTTTAGGAATTTGCCAGGCTCCAATCAAATTCCGATTATTGACAGGTTTTCAGTGGTGGGCTCGGAAGAACTGTGTTAAATTTATAAATAAAGAGGTATTCGTAATGCAGTTTTGTATGTTAACCAAAAGACATATCAAAGACCTTGAATCCATAGTAGGACCAAAACGGCTTTCAACTGGTGAGTCCAATCTCGAACTTCACGCAAAAGACCAATCTCAGCACCCAGGAACTCGACCAGAGGCGGTAATATGGCCTGGTAACAGGGACGATGTTTCAAAAATATTGAGATACGCCAATAAAAATGTACTGCCGGTCACGGGTTGGGGTTCAGGGACAAGCCTGGAGGGCAATCCGATCCCGGTTAGAAGGGGACTGGTTCTTGATTTTTCTCAAATGAACCGGATTCTGGACATTAGAGAACCGGATTTCCAGGCCGACGTGGAGCCGGGTGTGGTTTATCATGATCTAAATGAAAAACTCAGGTTAAGGGGCCTTTTTTTTCCACCTGATCCAGGTGCCGGGGCCACTATTGGAGGTATGATCGCCAATAACGCCAGCGGAACCCGTACAGTGCGTTATGGATCTACCAGGGCCAATGTCCTGAGACTGACAGTGGTTTTGGCAGGCGGAGAAATCATGCAGATCGGGAGCCGGGCTTCAAAAAGCTCTTCAGGATACGATTTGATCAATCTTTTTGTGGGATCCGAAGGAACACTCGGGATAGTAGTGGAAGCAACTGTTCGTTTGAGAGGTGTATCTGAAGAATTTTCCGCAGCCACTGCAACATTCACAAGCGTCGAAATGGCGGGAAAAGCGGTTTTTGAAATCATGCGCTCCGGCCTTGATCCTGCTTCCATTGAACTTCTGTCTCCTGAATGTATTGCGCTTATCAACAAAGAGAAGGGTTTGGGTCTTAATGTCTCACCCACGCTGTTCATCGAGTTCCACGGTCCCACCAAGAAGCAATTGGAAGATACAATGAAGATTGCCCATGATATTTGCGAAACCATGAGTTGCAGTGAGTTCAGAGCAGGTATTGACAGGAAGGATAGGGATGATCTTTTAAAAGCTCGCCATGAGTTGGCGGAAATGATAATGCGGAATCATCCAGGTCGTTCTCATATTGGCATTGACGTGGCTGTCCCCATTTCGGCCTATCCCGAAATCATATCCCTGGCCAGGGATGAATCAAAAAACGCGGACATTCCAGGATATACATTCGGCCATGCCGGTGATGGCAACCTGCATCTTGTGTTCATGGGAAAAACAGGGGATAGAAAGGAGTGGAGCATCATTGATGAAATAAATCAACGCATTGTGACAAGGGCGTTAGACCTGGGAGGTACGGCCACGGGTGAACACGGTGTGGGTATCGGGAAGCGAAAATTCATGCAAGCGGAGCACGGAATCAGCCTGCAATGGATGAAACAAATCAAAGACTTGTTTGATCCAAAAGGGATTCTTAATCCCGGTAAGATATTTCCATAACAGGTAAGATTTTATATTGACGATAAAAGATTTTAAAAAAAAGTCCTTGATCATCAATCAGTTAATCGTCAATTATTTGCTTGCAAGTTCAAGGACCTTGTCCACAAGTTTCTGGATGCCTTCGGACACTTCCTTGATGCCGGGGCCAAGCATATAAGCGGGAGTTGTCACGATCTTGTTTCTGTCATCAAAATGTATCATATCAACTGTGCAGGTCTTATGCTGACCCCCCATTGCTTCGATGGCCGCGGCTGTATCCTTATCATTGCCGATTGTAACCTCGGGATTTTTAGATGAAAGTGCCTTTGTCAGGGTGGCCGGTGCAATACAGATGGCCCCCACCGGCTTTTCGGTTTCCACCATTTCCGAGAGAAGCCGCTTGACATCTGGATGTACTGAGGCGTCCGGTCCTTTAACGGCAAAATCGCTCAGGTTTTTAGCTGCTCCAAATCCGCCTGGTATGATCAGGCCATCAAGATCCTTGGCATTCACGTCTTTTAGATCCTTTATTTCGCCTCGTGCAATACGGGCGGATTCCAAAAGTACGTTCCTTTTTTCTTTCATAACTTCCTGGGTTATGTGATTGACCACGTGGTATTGGTCAATATTAGGCGCCATGCAGATAATTTCAGCGCCGGCCCTGTCCAAGACCAGAAGGGTTAATACGGCCTCGTGGATTTCAGATCCATCATAAACACCGCAACCTGAAAGCAACACACCAATCTTCAACATATTTCCCTCCTCTGTTTTCAAAAAATTAGTAACGTTCAAAAGTGTATGCATCTTGAAGGGCATGGGACTCTTTTTTCAGGAATCGAAAAATTGGTTGCTGGATTGTACATGACCCTGCTACCTGAGGCGGGCGG
>JAFDHL010000326.1 GCA_019308785.1 Deltaproteobacteria bacterium | reverse complement strand
CGACCTCTAAGGCATTGTCCATCAAATTGTTGACCCAGGCAATCGATCCCCCCCCGGCGCCGATAGACTTCACTTCAATGGCAGGTATATTGGTCCTCCAGCGGTCGATCACTGGTATAAAATCATAGGTTCTAAGGCGGCCTCCGGTAATGACCCCAATATCAAAAGACGTGCCACCCATATCTGTGAAGATGATGTTGTCAAGACCATAGACCTTGCCAAGCGTAAGCGCACCGTGAAGTCCGGCTACAGGCCCTGCGTTGTGAGTTAATATCGCCCTGGTGCGTGATACCTTTTTCATGCCTCCCGTATTATGAACCAGGATCAGAGGTCTTTTGTACCCCCCAGCTCTAAGCGCAATTCCAAGCTTGTTAAGCTCGTCAGACATCACACCGTGGATGTAGGCATTAACGATAGTGGTGATGAAGCGGGTATATTCGGCGGATTTTGGGGAGACATCGCTCGACAAAGTGACAGGCATGGAACCAAGGTAATCCTCCGGGTATTCCTCTTCGATGATCTCCTTAACCATCCGTTCATGCTCAGGATTCATAAAGGACCATAACAGGCACACAACAAAGCCCATAGCTCCCCGGTCAACCAGGATTTGAAGCTTTTCCAAAACTTCCTCCCGATTGAGCGGGCAGATTACATTGCCGAAAGAATCAATTCTTTCCCGCACACCTACTACCATGTCCCGGGATATCAGCGGTTCGGGTTTTTGTATGCGGGAGAGGTCTTTGTTTTCCTTTGAGGTGCCGCCGTCTGCCCAGCTTCTGCCCCGGCCCAGAAAGATGGCGTCCTCGAAACCGGCTGTGGTAATCAGGCCAAGCTTAGGTCCTGTTCTCTCGATAAGGGCGTTGGTCCCCAGGGTTGTGCAGTAGCGCACTGCGTCTGTATTATTTAGAAAATCGGCAAGCCCCAGACCATTCAGACGCGCAAGCTCATTAATTCCTTTCATAAAACCCACCGAAAGATCGTAGTGGGTGGTTGGAGACTTGGCAAGGTGGGTTATCCCTTTATCTTGACTGACAAAAAAATCGGTAAAGGTGCCGCCGATGTCTACATTAATTGTTAAACCCATAACACGCCTCCTTTTCAGATCAAGTTACAAGTTAGAGATTTGATTGACCAGCTCATGAAGGGTCTCAAGATTGACCTCACGAGTTGCGGGTCCAAAACTGGTAAAAAAGAAGCCCCGTTCAGCCTTATCACGATAAAGTCTCAATCCGTCATGGATGATCTCCTTGGCCTTTTCAAGGTCGTCCAGAGGAAGGCCAATACCCACGCCCAGTGTCTCTTCGCCCAGGTTCCACATTTCGGACAGAGAGGGTAGGTTCTTATTCAAAGACGGTCCCATGATATAAATATCCATCTTGAGTTTTGTAAAATCGCTTATACTCTGGGATCGGTATCCTTGCAGGTAAAGGCCGACAGATATATTGTAGTAAGATGCTATGTTTTTAAGCGTATTGTAAATGCGACGATGGGTAGCGCTTGGCTCGGCCAATGCCAGAGGGCGTCCCTCTAAGAAGAGCAATATATCCGGTCCGGTCTTGCAAAATGCCTCGGCTACTTGAACAACCAGTTGTTTAACTTCTCCGATATGGTTTGGCCCTTCCTCTCTGCCAAAAAGCTGACTGGCCAGGGTCACGGGACCTGTCAAAGCAGATACACATGCCAAATTTGGTCGGCAGACCTCGAATAGTCTCCTTGTCGCTTCCAGGGCGTGCTTCATTCGTTCACTTTGTTCCGGAGCCTCACTTAAGCCGCTCTTCGGAGGCATTACTGTAGGCCTATCGTTCTTCCAGATGATGCCGCAACCGCAGGCCTCTGCCATCAAACTGAAGTCTAATCCTGCTACCACGCCATCGAAACCGAACAGCTTGGCCGTTTTCATTAGGCTGTTGGCCCATAGGGTTGGATCCGAGGTCAATGTCTCCATAGGCATACCTTCAACCCTTGACAATAGCCCCCTTATCATGGGCACAAAAGCCGGCCGTGATAGCGGTTCACGATTTAAAAATTTTCTAAAGAGTTCCCGACCTGACTCCATCTCATATCCCGTGCCGTTTTTTCAGAACATCAATGTCTAACTCAATGTCGTGTGTAATGGGGTGTCCGGGGGGCAGATACTCGCTTTCAATCATCACGCCGCATTTAGGGCAGTAAAACTCCAGAAGGCGGCAATATTCAGGATCGGGACAGAAACTGTAAGCCTGGCCCTCAACCATGGGCAGATGGACCTCTTCGAGCGGCTTTTCTGCTACCAAACAGCCCTTTTTATAGTTTTCGCGAGCGCTGATCAAGGCGTGTCCGCAGCGCTCACAAATCCACTTTTCACTCTCCACGTCGATTTCCAAATATTCAGTGATTCGAACTTTCATGGCTAAGAAACCTCCTCTAAGACCGTATTGTTATACTTGTCCACAGTCAATTTCCATCCAGCCGGGATAAGAGATGTGGTCTGCTCAGACTCGACCACTGCCGGACCAATAAGCCTGTGCCCATTCGTAAGGAGGGATCTATCGTAAACAGGTATCTCCTGCGCACCTTTACCCGCTTCCAAAAATAGCATCCGGCTGCCTTTTTTTGCCTGCTTCACATCTTTAGAAGCCGAAGAGACTTCGTTAATCTTATAGTGTTCTACTTCAGCGCGGGCCGTCAAACTTACCATGGTCAGCATCAAGTCTTGGGAATCGGCCTCAGTTTCCGAGCCTATTAGTTCAAGGGCCTTCTGAATTACCCGTTGGACATCTTTCTTTTTGGGGTTATTTAAAAAGTCGTAT
>JAFDHL010000325.1 GCA_019308785.1 Deltaproteobacteria bacterium | reverse complement strand
GACCGCCAACTGGGATGAAGTATCGATGGGTTTTCTGCTGCGCGCA
Organism: Deltaproteobacteria bacterium; assembly: GCA_019308785.1. Taxonomy (GTDB): domain Bacteria; phylum Desulfobacterota; class DSM-4660; order Desulfatiglandales; family Desulfatiglandaceae; genus JAFDHL01. The sequence continues at coordinate 4,714 of JAFDHL010000325.1, read as the reverse complement.
CTTACAATGGCCCTGGCAATTAATTTAGCCCTCCTTTCTTCGCCAAAATCCCTCAGGATCCTTTCAAGTTCTTTGGAAGACAGGTTGTTAACCAGATGACCTGCAGTCAGCGTCTCATCAGGATCCATTCTCATGTCAAGCGGTTCATTTCTGCTGAAACTGAACCCCCTGCCGGAATTTTCAATCTGGTAAGATGACATCCCGAGGTCCAGCAGAACCCCGCGGACCTCACTGATTTCCAAATTCTTCAGGACTTTATCAAGGTCAACAAAGTTTGCCTTCTTCACGCAAACGCTGTTTCCCAAAAAGTCCAGTCTCTTCCCTGATAACCTTACGGCTTCAGGGTCCCGGTCCAGGCAAATCAGACGACCTTTTCCGAGCAGGCTCTTTCCGACGGCCACGCTATGCCCGCCGCTACCAACGGTTCCATCCACATATATGCCACCCGGAAGGGTAACAAGGTATTTGACGACCTCACGAACAAGGACCGGTTGATGAGGGTATTCCAAGCGCATCCCTCTAAATGCCATATTCTGAAAGAAACTGGCTGTCTTTCCAAAAACTCTCCTTAGACCGCTGAAACTCCTCTTCCCACTTTTCCTTATCCCAGATCTCAAATTTCTTCAGTTCCCCGACAAGCACTATATCTTTGTTCAATCCTGCGATCTCTCTCAGGTCAAGAGGGATGGTTATTCTTCCCTGCTTAATCGGACATTCCACAGCCCCTGAGATAAAGTACCTGAGATAGGTATTGGCAGCCGCATTGAATTGGGGAAGATTTGCAGCCTTTTCCTCTATTACTCTCCAATCCTCCCTTGCATAGGCCCACAGGCAGGTATCACGACCAGTGTCATGATTCGTAACCACCAGATAGTCGTCGCCCTTCTGATCCAGCGCCTCTTTAAACCTGGCCGGTATGGCCAGACGGCCCTTATTATCAAGGGTATGTTTTGAGCGTCCTCTGAACATAATTTAAGTTTCCGTGGCACTTTGTGGCACTTTATACCACTTTGTACCACTTTTACGCCAAAACCCTCCCTGATGTCAAGGAAAAAATGCTAAAAAAATGAACTACTTGGAAAATAGTTCATAATTCTAAATTGAACACAATATATTGGGGTCAAAAAAAATCAAATAGCTACATCCATACTATCCATTCTAAGATAGTAACAATTTTTCAAAAAATTAAGATATAAGGCTGGGTTTAATTGGAAAGGGAAGAAAAGAAGTAAATCTATGCCACATCAGTCATCGCTGATAATGCGGATTGCGGATGGGACTATTTCAACTACTGCAGGAAGACAGCCTGGCTGTTCGCCGTCCATATCAAGGAGGACCTGCTGAGATGAAGAGGCCTCTATTCGCCTCCCTGTCAGCTTTGTTATTTTTTTATGCTCATAGATCTTGCCATTGTACAGTCTGGGCAGGTTCCAGAAAACCTGAGCTAAGTGCAAGTCACCTAAAACCGTAATCTGAAAAAGACCGTCGCTCAAAGAAGCGCCTGGAGCAACCAGCATGCCGCCGCCATGATACTGACCGTTGGCAACAGCCACATTCCAACATGTGACCTCCTCATCAAAATAATCATCAACACGAAGCTGTATGCGTTTTTTACTGTAGAGCAAGATAGAAATAAGGGTGGCCAAGATAAAGGATACAAAGCCGCCAAATACCTTCGTGGTTCTGTTGACACGTTCATCCACCTCCCCACCAAGGCCAAAGCTGAGAACATTGTGAAAATACAGGCATGAGGACCCACCGTCATGATCCTGGTAGGTCAGCCTTCCCAGGTCTATGGTGCGGTATCTGCAACTCAGGATATTTTTAAGGCCTTTGTCCGGATCACTGGGGATTGATATGGATTTCACGAAATCACACCCCGTTCCCCTGGGTATGAAGCCCAACAGAACTCCCTGTTCTATCGACCCCTTTTCATTCACGAAACCGTTAATCACCTCGTTAAGAGTACCGTCCCCACCCACACAAACCACGATTTCAGACCCGGAATCGATAGCCTGGCGCGCCAATCGGGTTGCGTGTCCCTGGCTGGTGGTCAGACAGGTCGTAAAAGAACCAAGTATGTCCGTTGCCTTGGCCTGGATCCGCGGCCATTCCTTTCCCGTAGCCCCGTTGGATGAATTTGGGTTTACAATGAATGTGATTTTTTTTGATGCCAATTTGATAACCCCCTGTTTTATTCCCCTGACAATCCTTCGATCAGAGCCATGACATTACGACCCAAAACCTGATGATTGTAACCACCTTCCAGAATACCGAAACATCCCCCGCCATGGCGTCTTGCAGCGTGCAGTACCATCCGTCCTATCTCACGATAGTCCCCAGTAAAAAGTGTACCGCCCCAGTCATCCTCATGGTTGTCAAAACCGGCTGAGATCCCTATGATATCAGCATGGCAATTCTCCATTTCGTCTCTGACTTCATCGAGATATTCCTCACGCCTGTTTGCCGCCACATTATGTACGGTAACATAGTCTTTGGGTTTTAGGATATTTGTCGTACCGTCCCCGAAATGAAGGTCAATATCCAGCACATAGGCACTCTCTATTTTTTTGTTCTGTTTCAGATGCTCTAATGCAACGGCCATGTTGTTGAGAAGAGGCATGATGGCCGGGGGGCCGGATAAGGCCGAAGCAGGGCCCTTTCAGCGACAGGCTGGCTGCCTGAATCGCTCCCCCTGCGGCAAGCGCGGCCACATCATAAACACCTTCCTGCTTTACGTGGTCAATGTGAGGTTCCGTATGAACCGCTGAAATATCGGAATCCGAAGCCGGCTCGGCCTCAACAAAATCCACGGCCGGACCGATCACCTCAACAATAGCCTCCATGCGGCCCGGCGCTGACGCCGGGTCAGAGGAATAGACTTGATAAAAATCTTCATGGAAAATAACCTTCATAGCACCTCCTATGTCATGAGTCCGGCAATCTGGTAATCTACCATGTCAATCCCCGTCATCCCTTCAGTCCCGCTTCCAGCGGGACAGGGAATCGGCCCATTTCCCTACATGTTCCTTTAGCTATAAAACCCTTGCATTTCCATTTGTAATGTTGTTACATAAATACACGATATAAATCAAGAAATAATCCAATAATAGCTAATATCATTGAACAAAACCTTAACAATCAATGGTTCGGTTCAATGGTTCGGCTTGACATACTGGATTTAGTTTAGTACAATTGTACATATGAAAATAATTGCAGACACAAATACGTTTCTCGCTGTGGCGTTAGAGGAACCCGAGAAAAAAAAGATCGTCCAGCTTACAGTTGGACATGATCTGGTAGCGCCGGAAGTCTTGCCGTTCGAAATTGGCAACGCCTTAACGGCTATGATGAAGAAACGAACCCTTGAAGCCAATGAACTGACATCGGCCTGGGATATAGTTCAAGCCATACCCGTTGAATTGCGCCGGATCGACATTCGATCTGCTTTAGAAATAGCATCTCGATTTAACATTTATGCCTATGATGCATATTTCATTGAGTGTGCTATCAGCCTACGTTGTCCATTATTAACGCTAGACCGGCCTATGAAAATAGTCGGCCAAAATGTCGGCATACATATTTTGGAGTAAATGATATGAAAGTATTTACATATTCAGAAGCTCGTCAAAAGTTTTCCAAGGTTCTCGACATTGCCCGCTCTGAAGAGGTTATTATTAAACGGCGAAGGGGAGAAACCTTCGTTCAAAAAATCACCTAAATCTCCATTTGATGTCCCGGGAATCAAAACAAGAGCAACCACCAAAGACATTATTGATGCTGTGAGAGAATCTAGATCAAGAGTCGCCGAACAAAATAAAGGAGCAGATGCCTAATGTTACAAGACCTCAGCCTGTATTTCTGTTTATGATCTTTTCTTATTGATCCCATCGTCTTTCCTCATTATCCGGCACTGCTCATCATTGGCGGTTAGGTTGGCTTAGGGGTGTGCTGTGTTCATTTCACCAAACCGCAGGCATAATAGGCAGTACTTCTACAAATACATGACTGCCTCAACGGCAAAGGTGTGTCTCGTTAATCAAAACTTGAGGCTCAATTCCCCGAAGCTATTTAATGATCCCTTTGACGTATCAACAGTACTAAGGCTCTCGTTTACATTAGAACAAATGTCTAAAGAATTAAAAAGGGAGCTCGCAAGGTTGATTAGGATCAGATCATCACCGGATGTAACGCAGAAGGATACCTTGAGAGCCGTGTTAGAGTATTGCGCCACTCTGACATCAGAGCAAAGAGAATCTTTAGCCTCTACCCTCAAACGGCAAAAACTAGAGACCAACTATAGTGACCCACCAGCTTTTCGCGATCTTCAAGAAACATGGGAGGCTATGATTCCGAAGACGCGAATACTGTCGCTGACAGAAGAGAATGACAACCCCGTGATGTGGAGCAGCTATGCATCTAACTATACTGGTGTGGTTCTTCAATTGGAATGTATCGACATTTACGATAGCGTTCTATTGCTTGCTGCGCCAGTGGTCTATTCTGATGAATTACCCACGATTGGATCCCTTGAGTATTGGGTCAAAATGACAACCGGGCAAGAACCCTTTGACTACGATAAAGTATTCAGAAGACTAGACCTTGATCAAGTGCAATTAAATTGGAAATTAGACAAGAAAGTACTCGAAATGCCCGTCTGATAAGGTTATAATAGAGTTAGTAAAAAAACAAAACCTATCAGAAAGGAGCATTT
>JAFDHL010000324.1 GCA_019308785.1 Deltaproteobacteria bacterium | reverse complement strand
CATCTATGCACTGGTTGAGGTTATTCTTTATCTCATTGAAGTCCCCCTTGTACTCATCAGTGATCGGCTCGGGGATATCCCCCTTGCTGATCCTGTCCACATACTCGGCCGTCACATTGATCGGCGCCACAAAGGCCTCAACGAGTTCGTTTATGCCCTTGAGAATAGGGCGGTATGCCGTATCGACCTTTTCCACATCGGCCCTGACGTCCAGCTTGCCATCAACGATAGCCGTTACTAAATCTTTAACGCTCTCGGTCAGCGTCGCTACATCATCTCTATCGGCCATTTCCTTATCCCTCCTTTCGATTGGATCTATTGGATTTATTTCCTGATCTATATCCGCTATGCCTGCATCTCCCTCCTTTCTATTTGGGCTTACTATCTTTTTTCTTTTCCATTTCCATTTCATTATATTTGCCTCCTTAAGTTGCCTGTTCTTGTGGGGCTTCTGCTGGTTTTGGAGAACCCTGCTTTTCCTTTTTCATTGCACGCACTGATTCTAGTTCCTGGTGGGTCAATATCTGATCGATATCGAGCAGGATCTTGACGCCCCCTTCCATCTTGGCCATGCCAAGGATGTATTCCGTGTCGAGCTTGGTGCCGAATGTGGGGGTATCTTCTATATCTTCCCCTTTGATGTTCAATACCTCAGAGACCGCATCGACAACGATACCAATCAGAATAATGCCCGCCTGGCCTTCAATTTCCACCACAATGATACAGGTCCGCTCCGTGTAGCCGATCTCATCCATTCCAAACCTCAGTCTGAGATCCACCACAGGGATCACCTTGCCCCGCAAATTTATTACCCCTTTGACATAATCTGGTGTCTGAGGCACAGGGGTAATCGGCATCATTCCGATGATCTCCTTGATCTTCAAGATACCGATACCGTACTCTTCTTTGTCCAGGACGAAGGTAAGGTATTTCCCTTCCCTGTCAACCATGGCCCTTACTGCCTGATCCATTTTTTCCGCTAATTCTGCCATTTCTTTATGCCTCCGTTTTTTGTAATTTAAAGGTTTATTAAAATATGAATTCGTTCCCACGCAGAGCGTGGGAACGAGGAGATTCCCGCCTTCATGGGAATGACAGTGCCTTGTGTCCGTTCGTCATTCCCGCCCGTCGAGAGCCCCTCGACCTTGAGGGCTTACGACTGAGCTCAGCCGAAGTCCTCGGGGCCGAAAGGCCTCAAGGTCGAACGAGAGGCTCTCTTTGGCTTATCTCGCTTCCTTAATATTAATCGGCATTCGCCTCAAAAACTTTAATCGAAAAACCGGATTGATAAAAAAATTCAGTAAAATTATGACTGCAACATGTGTGCCGCAGATATGCATCCCTTTGTATTAAGAAATTTGACTGTAATATCAATATATTATCAACCCTCTATTATATGTGTATATATTCAAAGGACGTTTATTTGAGGAAAAATCTGCCTATGTGTCGGATATTTGACGGTGTCTTTGGTCAATTAGACCAAAAGGTGAGATGTTTGAGCTGAATTCTGGGCATCAGAAGAACAGTCTGTATATTAATATTTTCACAATATGTAGTATTTTCTTGACATAAAACCGAATATATTGTATGTACGCCAACAACTATCAAAACCAGGCAGAGGACCACGGGCGTAAGAGACTGTGTCACAATCCCTTTCGGTCATTGCGAGCGACCAAAGGGAGCGCGGCAATCCCCTTAATTTCGACGCCTTACGAGATTGCGGAGCCTGTTCCGAGTGAAGCGAGGAATCCTTTTTAACGTTATTTCGGACCTTGGTCCCTTCCTGCTCTCAACGTCCGGCTCCGAGTTTGCTTTGGCTTCGCCTCGCAACCGCTAACGCTCCTCGCAATGACATTACGACACAGTCTCTAAGCCCGTGGTTATCTACTATGTTGAGAAACAGAGGCTCGCAATGACATCAAGAGAGACTTTTACGAGGTTATAAAATTGATGGACTCGTAAAAAGTCAAAATGCATGTCATTGCGAGCGTAGCGAAGCAATCTCGTGTACCATAAGTGCTTGTACTCATAAGATTGCTTCGGGCTAACGCCCTCGCAATGACCTCGGTTCATGACTTTTTGCGAGACCGTCAAAATTGGAATCGTTCAAAAGTGCTTGCATCTGGAGGATAGACTATGGAAAGCTTGAAGTGGGCGGAGGAAAAGGACAAGAGGGAAAAAGAGGCGCTCGAAAGACATGCCACGCTCTCCAGACTGTTCAGAAAAGACAGGTTTGCATTTGAGCGAGAAAGAAAAAGGATGATTGATGAAGTAATTGGTAGTGTAAAAGATGAAGAGCAGAGGAATAGACTGCGGGCTCTTCAAGAACGTTGGGATAAGATAATGAAAAGCGCTGGATCAAAACACAACAGGTTTGTCCTGGCCCAGACATTTTTCTGGGAACATTTTCATGAGACCTGGCATCCGGCCATACTTAAGTTTAATGTCCTCCTGAACGGTAAACCGGATTGTCAGGAGTCGTGACATTCAATTCATTACTCTTTTTGATCTCTTAGTCACTCGCTTCCCGCATATCTACTATTATTCCCATATTTTTGAGCATGTCCCAGGCCTTTTCCCTCTCCACATCATTTACATCTCTTGTAGCAAAAATTATTATTGCCTGGATTATGTCATCACTCACCCCGGCGTTTTTAAGCTCGATAATGTCTTTTATCGTGGTAAACTTAATCGGCTTTATATCTTTTCCGTAAACCATGGGTTCTACATCTTTTATAAAGGAAGCTTCTCTTATCAACATCCGGATGGTTTCATCACTCAGCCCGGCATTTTTGAGATCCACGATCTCTTCAATTGTGAGGGAACATGTCTCTATGGTTTTTTCTCTTACCAGCAATTGAATAGTTTTGCCGCTTATTCCCGCCTGGTTCAACCTGATGATATCTTCGCTGTCCAGACAAAGGCCAGGAACGACAAAAAAGGATAATAGGATTGGGACTATGATGGCTGATGTTTTGTTTTTCATACCTGATAGTTCTATAAGTTCTCAATAAATTCAAGGAAAACACCTGGATTCCCGCTGTAGTTTATCCCGCACTTGATGCGGGGCGGGAATGATCACGCTAAGGCGTGACCGTGGTTTTCGTCATGCCCGCG
>JAFDHL010000323.1 GCA_019308785.1 Deltaproteobacteria bacterium | reverse complement strand
GATTGCCAAGTCCAGCGCTCTGGCCGAGTCGATTCTGAAAAAAGAGCCCCATACCCTTCGCTTTGACAAGACCTATCCGGATTTTTAGGCACCAGACTTAAGGATCCATACACGCAAATCAGATGAATTCATATCCCATGCATACACTTTTGAACGTTACCAAAATATTATATATACCGTAATAGGCGTTGTCATTATAAATTTTGAAAGCGGAAACCCTCTTGTGGATTTCAAAGATGTGTCTTATACTATAAAACAAAACGATTAAAATCCGTGAATTTTTAGGGGTCAATGGATGCCCAAGACAATAAAAATACCGAAGGCGACCATAACAAGGCTTTCTATCTATTACAGACAGTTAGAACTCCTGGAATTTGACGGCTATCGCATGGTCTCTTCGGATAAACTGGCCTGGTTGTGCCAGGTTAGCCCTGCACAGGTAAGGAAGGATCTCGGGTATTTCGGAGAATTCGGTGTTCGGGGTGTGGGTTATGATGTGATAGATCTTCAGGCCCACATAAAAAAAATTCTGACCGTGAACCGTGACTGGAATTTTGGAATTGCGGGTATCGGAAATCTTGGCTCCGCCCTCCTACGCCATGGAAATTTTACCGCAAGGGGATTTAAATGCGTAGCAGTATTTGACAATGACCCCAACAAGATCGGCATGGTCATGTCTTCAGGCCTGAAAATCAAAGATATCAGGGAATTGAATAAGGCCGTCGAGGAATTAGATATAGAAATTGGTATTATCACCACACCCCCCTCGGCAGCGCAAGGTGCAGCGGACCTGTTTTTGGACGCCCACGTTAATGCTATCCTGAATTTTTCGCCTACCAGGATTAGCGTTCCGGATTGCTGTCTGGTGGAAAATATCGATTTTACCATAAGACTGGACATCCTAACATATAGGCTGCATCACGAAATTGGACTTTAGAATCTGTTTCCCCAATAAAAAAACGAGGAACCATGAAAAGGTCTTTTCTTACAGCATCGACTATATTCCTTGTATCTATTTTTTGGTACAGTTCGCCGTTAGCCCAGGAATTCACTGGCCCGAAATTAGTTTTAAAGGAGCAGGAATTCAATTTTAAGGAAGTGATGGAAGGAAAGGTTATTGAACATACCTTCCAAGTGTTAAATCAGGGAGATAAGCCCCTTAAAATAATAAATATCAAACCCGGTTGAGGATGTTCTGCGGCCCATTTTGACAGGGTCATCCCCCCGGGCGGAGAGGGAAAAATCAAACTCAGGATCAGGACTAAAGGTTACCATGGAAACATCCAAAAAAGCGCCCGGGTTTACACGAACGACCCCAATAATAAGGTCGTAAGATTAAGGGTAAAGGCATTTGTCAAAACGCCTATCTATATCTCCTCGCGTCATGTCAATTTATACGGAAAGGAATACCAAACCCTTATCACAGTCGTTGAAGTCAGAGCCGAGCTCGACAGGCCCCTGAAACTGACGCCGGTCCACTTTAATCTTGCTGAAAAGCTGTCATATACAATACAGGAAATTGAAAAGGGTCGGAAATTTCGGATTCGTTTCACGAGTATTCCCGGTCCTGCCCAAGCATATCATGGAATTTTAAAGATAAAAACCAATTACCCTGAAAAACCGGAAATTGTCTTGAGGATTAGAGGCAGTATTCGAAAGGCAAGCTGAGGCCAGTGCCTGGCATGAAGGAATAAAAAGCAATGTCTAAAAATAAAGACAACATTGTAGAAATCTTCACAGACGGTGCCTGTAGCGGAAATCCCGGTCCGGGCGGCTACGGTGCCATTTTGAAATATGGCCGGGAAATTAAGGAACTTTCAGGTTGCGAACGCAAAACCACGAACAACCGCATGGAAATGATGGCGATTATTAAGGCACTGGCGCGGCTCAAGAGACCATGCAGAGTAAAGGTAATCACCGATTCAAATTACGTGGTAAAGGGCATGACAGAATGGGTGGCTGGATGGATTGAGAGAAACTGGCTAACTGCCCAGAAAAGGCCGGTCTCAAACAAGGATCTTTGGGAAAGGCTGCTGAAATTGAGCCAACTGCATCAAATCGAATGGAAATGGATTAGAGGACATCACGGTCATCCAGAAAACGAACGCTGTGACCAACTGGCAAGAGATGCCATAAAAAATTGCAAAACGCACTTGTAAGGAAGCAAGTCTCCAATGGAAAAAGAATTAACACGTGCCTTTGGAAAAATGACATACGGAATATACGTTCTCACCACCTCTTACAAGCAAGAAATCAACGGGATGATTGCCTCCTGGGTTTCCCAGGTCTCTTATGAGCCCCCCATGATTATGGTTGCAATCCATCCGAACCGCTATTCTCACCATCTGATAAAGAAAAGCGGATATTTTACCCTGCACCTTTTGGCAAAGAACCAAACCGATCTCCTGGAGCGGTTTAAGGGGCATGACCCTTCAGCCAAGTTTAACGGCATTCAATGGACCAGAGGAAAGACAGGGTGCCCTATCCTGAAGGCATGTGTCGCTTACATGGAATGTGAGGTAAAGACCAGCTATAGCCCTGGCAACCATATACTGTTTATTGGAAAAGTCAGGAACGCCCAGGTTCTCTCAAAAGACGATCCTTTGTGCACTTCTGACTATGCCGGTGTGTATCTTGGAAAGGATTGAGAAATCACCCGTTTCTCAGTTGCAAATGGTAGAGGCAAACTTACTGTGGTTCAGACAGTAGCGGTTACATCTTTGGCGACTGGCCGGAGGAAGCTGTAGACCCACATCAGCCTGCCATTTAAGCCATTTAATAGCCTACCTTCAAAAAAGACAAA
>JAFDHL010000322.1 GCA_019308785.1 Deltaproteobacteria bacterium | reverse complement strand
CCTTCGTTACGACCGAGCTTTTGTTTGAGATAAAGATAAATCATAAAGCCCGTGGCAACTCCGAAACCAAAATGGATGAATTTTGGAGCAATGTCATTTATGAAATATAGGCAGACAAGATAAAGAAGATTGATATATACTGGATAATACGAGTATTCTGCCCATGATATTTCATAAATTCTGCCGTGCTTCAACCAAAGTTTGGGAACAGCCAAATGATGGACCAGAGCATCGCGGGAAATGGGAGGGGTGAGATTCAGGATAGATTCAGTAAAAAAAAACAACATTACAATGGAGCATAAAACGAATGTTATTGTATTCTCCAGAGTTTTATGATGCATTTTTTCGGATTTTTTTATCTAATAGTTAAGAGGTGATTTTGATAGTTAAAGTCTATATCCTCTTTTTCTTGTAATCAAGCCTTGAAATCTGGTAGGAGGTAGCCTTCGCGGCTACCCCCTCCCTACAGAACGGCTCGTACCGGCCAGGTAAGCCGCTCCTCGATCAGCGACTGAATGTTAATTCAAGAGTTTTCTGGTTCTGAGTAAAATCATGTAGAAAGATAAGACCCTGCCTTCTGAACCATTTAAGATTCATAACAAATCGAACCTCTTTTCGCTCCACTGATTGCCACTTGTTCATCTTAACCCAGACCCTATGAGCTTCTTGAGGCTTAAACCCGGCTATAATCATCATTTTCTGAAACTTACGCGGCTTTTTCCATTTCTTTAGCTGCATTGACCTGAGACGGCTACGTATCCAGCCATCAAGATCCTTGAACAACATACGGAACTCTTGAATACTGAAATAAGAGACCCAGCCTCTCATGTACACGTTCAAATCATGGATTGCCTGGTGCATGGATATTGGGTTGTTCCTGCGGGTTAATTCTCGAACTTTCTTCTTGAATTTAATTCGGGCTTTATTGCTCACCCGAATCTTTCCCCGAAGAATTTGAAATCCAAGAAAGGGGGCGTCTTTTACCAATGCCACCTGACTCTTGGCCCTGTTCACCGGAAGATTGAGTTCATCTTCTATATACCCGCTTATTCCTCCCATTACCCGTTTTGCGGCTCTTTCTGATTTTAATAAAATCAGAAAATCATCCGCCCACCGGCAATACCGGTGACCTCTTTTCTCAAGCTCATGGTCCAGTTCATTCAAAACAATGTTCGATAACATCGGTGAAAGCGGAGATCCCTGAGGACATCCCTTGGTTGTCTTTTCGAATTCCCCATTGACCACTGTTCCGGCTTTTAACGCTCTTGCAATCAGCGTTACCAGCCCCTCATCGGCAATCTTTCTGCGGATAAGCTTTAGAATTAGGTCATGAGGAATTTCATCGAAAAAACTTGCCAGATCGATGGATGCACACCACTCGTAGCCCTCTAACACTATGCCTTGAACGTGGTAGATGGCCTGGCGCTGGCTCATACCTTTGCGAAAACCGTAATTGGATTTCGTGAACTCAGGATCGAATATTTCCTGAAATACCAAGTTGACACTCTGGCTGACCACTCGATCCATCACAACAGGTATTCCCAGTTTGCGAAGCTTTGAGCTGCTCTCCTTCGGGATCAGAGTCCTTCGTGCAGGTTTAAAACGATAAATTTCCGCTTTAAGCTTCTGGTGGATGCGCTTTAAGAGTTCATCCTTTCGTCGCTCAAAGTCTTTTACCGTCATTTGGTCTATTCCCGCTGCCCCGGCGTTTTGTTTTACCTGTTGCCATGCCTGGCGCAGCCGTCTCGGTTCATAGACTCGCATTAATACCTTAACATGTTTCACTTTTTTTTTCTCCGTGACTGTTCTCAGCATTAAAGATTGCCGGGTTGCGAATAGCCCTCGGGCTGGAAGCCGGATGTTTGTTCTCCGACAGTGTTGTCAGTGAACATAGGCATCCCCTTTGGGTTTTCTGGTTTCCTATCCTTTCTTCGCAACACTAAGTCGGCTCCTTAATGGTGTCACCGTCGCCTCTCGTCCACGGCTTTCCACATCCCAATGACGGTGTTTGGAATGTCCAGGCTTGATATCGAATCGTATCGGCTCAGGGTAGGATCAATCGTACCATCGTCATGCGACGGGTTCTCCATCCAAAGCGTTCTTACAATCACAATATCTTCCTGATCGTCAGGGTTTTATCCTCCACTCTGTTACCAGGCTTCATTGGCCCTGAGTTATCAGTATGCCCGTGAATCTGCCACCCTCTGCACCCTGCCCCGTTTCGGGTTCACCTTATCGGTTCGGTTTTATGATACCCTAAGCAACTCCAGATACCAGTGCAGGAGGGCTTCCCTGGGTAAGACGCACCGCCTCCCCATATACCGTCCAACTTCACTTCGGTTCGGTTCACCGGATATCAGGTCTTGCTCTGCCACGCCTGCTCGACCTCCTCCCCGCTGCCATATAGTTGGTTCGCTGTTCGCTACGTACACAGGTTCTGCCTCATGCTTCCTCCAGACACCCCATTTCTGGAAATGCCCTTGCCTTGTTGGCGTTGCCCTTCCGTCCGGTAACGGCGGGTGTTTTATTACTTCCGACCACTTGGCCAGAAGCTCGGCCAGTGCGCCATGCCAGGCACACATATGAACCGCTGGGTTTCCAGCGGCAGGTAGAGTCGGTAATAATCTCTGGTGTGCTATATGAACCGCTGGGTTTCCAGCGGCAGGTAGAGTCGGTAATAATCTCTGGTGTGCTGTACCATAATTTCGGCCTGTAGTCCTTCTTCACCCATATTGTACGCAGCGGCGACCAGCGTCCAGGCCCCCATGGATTGGTAAAGTGCCTTAAAATACTTAATGGCCGCTTGGGTAGAGGCAAATATGTTCCGCCTCTCATCAATATTTTTGTTAATTATCAGTCCGTACTTCTGGCCCGTATCTGGGAGAAACTGCCAAAATCCCACCGCTCCCTTTCTGGAACCCGAATGGGGCCGAAGTACACTTTCAGCAATAGCAATATACTTGAGATCTTCCGGCATATGGTTTTCCCGCAACATTCTTTCAATATACGGCAGGTATCGACGGGAACGTTTCAGCCAAAGAATCACCTGAGGTCGATCCCAAATTGAAAGCAGAAGTTCTTTTTCGAATCGTTCCTTAACGTCCCGATTTTCAAGGGGGACCCGCTCCCCGCAAAACGACAGGGTGTCCATATTTTTAACGGAAGACACCATTGAAGCCAAGTCAAGCGGTTGGGTCGAAGCACCGTAACCCTCAACAGCCAAAAACAACACTGTCGCCAGAATCAGAAGAATCTTTGTTTTTATGCGCATTACCTCTTACCTAAACGATCGTTTCAAATTGTGACACAATGTTGACGGTCTCGTAAAAAGTCCAACTTCTGCGTTGTGCTGCATTTCGCAACCATTCAACGTACGATAAGTACGCCTCATGATTACAAAATTTGCACGCCTTGAATTTGAACTTTTTACGAGACCGTCTAAATCAGGCTTTTTACGAATTCATCAATGGCAATAATGATAATAAATCGTAATCATTTTAGCTGTCGAAAGTCAAATATTTACAACTTATCGTTAATATGCAAAATAAAATTGACAAAATGCCCTTTTTGATGTACATTTAAATGCACATATTAGGAGGCATTTCAATGAAAACCATTACTTTTACCGATTTCCGAAAAAGGGCTTCGGGTTTCATAACCGAGGTGGAACACGGAGAGACACTCATACTTCTACGTCGTGGAAAGCCTGTAGCCGAAATAATTCCTTTTTCCGATAAGTCCCGTCATACACCCTCATGGCAGCAACCGGGAATTCGTTTGCGAATCCGGGGAAGTGATCTGTCCTCCGCTATCTTGGACGAGCGTGAGAAGAACAGATGAGACTCTCGGTTGACTCATCCTCCCTTGCCAAAAGATACGTCCAAGAAGACGGCAGCGAAAAAGTGGACAATTTGCTACAAAGTGCTTTGGAGTTAGGGCTTTGCATCATTTTGGTACCCGAGATTGTTTCTGGACTTAACCGGCGACTGCGAGAAGGCGCATTGGTGTTAGCGGATTATCGGAAGGCAAAGAGACAATTATTGGAAGATGTTCGTGATGCGACTATGCTTCAGGTAACTCCCGCAGTAGTATCGCGTTCCGTAAAGTTGCTGGAGAACAACATATTGCGCGCGATGGACGCTTTACATGTCGCTTGTGCTTTGGAGTGGCAGGCAGATATATTTGTCACCTCAGACAGGAAGCAATTCGTGGCTGCCAAGAACGCAGGACTTCGGTCCGAATACGTTGGCCAACAAGACGTTTGACCAGACCGCCTGTCATGTCCGCTATTTATTTATATGGTGCACTTTGAATTTGAATTCACCATTTTGGAAAAAACGGCGAAGAATATCTTCGATTTTCATATGCAACCTCAATGGAAAACATCGCCCAAGGTATGGACCGGTTGGAGAACTACTTGCTTAAAATACCATTTTAATGTCAAAATTGTCGCCCTAAGCCAAAATTACAAGCAACATTTCCAACCTTTTATGTAATATCAATCCATTGCCTTGGTCCGAACACAGACACAGAAGAACTTATTTTTTTAAGGGATGCCCCCCTTACTAATCACAGTTTTTCGTATTGACATTTAACCTCGTCAGTCCCGTAGACCCTCTCAAGCCTGCGTATAATAAAATGACCCCGGGCCATATCTTGAAAATGGTCTATAAAAATCGTGTTTATCAATGCACCTCCTGCTGCTCCAATCAGAGGAACGGCCTGTGCAGCAATCTTCTCAGACACGTTTACCCCGAAACGAGATGCAATTTTGGTAATGAACCTTGCAATCGCCGGAGCACCCTCCTTGGCTAACCCTTTTTTCGATATGTATTTGGCTACCTCGGAAATCTCACGGGCAAAAGCAGCCCGTATCACAAAATACCCGGTCTCCGTTGAATCGTCTCCGGGTGATTTTCCTCCAAGGGCAAAAACCTCCAGGCAAGCCAATTTTGCTTCGAGCGTTTTGATCTTTTCACCTTCGCTCCGCGCGATATCGGCAATGGAACGGAGCATGATGATTGTTGAGACAGGCAACTCCACCGTAAGTGCTGGAAGACCAAAGGAGCCACCTACCGCACCGGAAGTTGCAGCAAACATTTTGTGCAAAAAACTCCAAGAAGATACCCTTGGCCGATTATCCATAGTCATGACCGCAAATTCCAGTGCCTTACGCAATGATTCTTTTGTAGTCTGCTGAACCACATCTGACCATTTGGCGGGCAGAAGCTCAAAGCCTTTATCAATAGCTGTTCCCAATGCATCGGTTATTCTTGCAGCCAGCCCCGGGTTTTCTAAAAGTTCTTTTGCATATTTCAGATCTTCCAATTCGTTTTGTGACATGGGCATGTTGCTTGGCTCTCCTTCGGGCTTAACTCTATCTGCGAACGCCAATTGTTCCCCTCTTTGCAGGTCCACTTTTATCTTTTGCATCTAAAACCTAAGG
>JAFDHL010000056.1 GCA_019308785.1 Deltaproteobacteria bacterium | reverse complement strand
GGAGGATGTCATCAGACACCCCTTAGTCCAAGAAATAATTGATGCTTATGAAAAAATGGAAAGCGAAAAAAAATGAGATGGAGGGCAAGGAAGGTAGATAGCGAACAACTGATTGTTCTGTCTATGTAACAACTAAAATGTCCATGAACAGGTCAGACAAGATGAAGGCATTCAGAAAAACCAAACCACACAAGAAACGGGAAAGGGATACGTTTCCCGGAGGTAAGAAAAGTACAGGGAGTCCTGGTTTCTGGTTACGACCAGAGACGAAACGGTGGTATATCCTTTTTGGCTTGTGTGGTCCTAAAATATATAAGCCCGGCGACGTGGCTGACCGGGATATCAAGGCATCCCATGAATTTCTTGTTGAAGATGATGAATTGACCGAGAAGAACAGGCAGGAAGCTGCCAAGGCTGTGCTTTCTGTGTATGACTTTGATCCGACCGCTACAGGTCTTGTTTCCAGGATACAAGAGGCTTTCAACGGAGGCAGGGAGTATTTGGCCGAGTACCTTTCTGTTGTTCATGATCCGGAAAAAACTGCATCGAATGTTGAAAGGGCCCCGGGTACAAACATTGATGCTTTGAAGAACCATTTTTTTGAGATCCTTGACATTCCCCCCGACGATAATGTTTTTGGGATACTCGTGAAAAACGGTTTCCCCTCTGAAGTGGCAGAAGCGACGATCAGTCTGATCACACAAGTCCTTGAAAACGGTGTTGTTAGCAACAAAATGATGCTTATGAATCATAGTGGGAAGGGGATTATCCTGCATGATATTCACACTGGAAGAGAGATCAGGTTTACAGATCTGGACCGTTTTAATGATCTGAATGCAGCTACGGGTTTGGTAAAGCAGCGAAGCAAAGATTTAAACAAGTCAGGGATTTCCAGGGAATTAGGAAAAGTTTCATTGAAACTGGCGATAATGCTGGTCAAGCCGAATCTTACATTTAATAAAAGGGAGACTGAATTGAGAAAAGACCTTGAGCGGAAATCAGTCAAACCCTTTTATTTTATAGTGAAAAAAGGCGAAATGCTTGTGAGGGAAGGCGAAAGGATTACGCCCGAGCACCTCCTCAAGCTGTCGGAGCAGTATAAGTTGCTTGAACGTGAAGAAATGCTGGGTCGGGCTCCTGCCATGGCCATTTTAATCGGATTTCTTATCTCAGCCATGTACCTTGTAGGCTTGATGACCGGTCGGTCCACCAGGGGCGAAACAAGGGATTTCCTATTTAACGCTGCGACACTCTTGGTGATTTTTCTGGTGATCATGGCGTCTAATTTTGTATCCGAGGAAATCGCACGGGGGTTTCACTTTTTTACCTCCAGGGCCCTGCTATTTGCCATGCCGGTCGCCAGCGGGGCCATGCTCATCTCCGTATTTATGGGAATGCGTGTTGCCGCCAGTTTTTCTCTCATTGCATCCGTCCTTGCATCATTGGTTGTCGGTGGGCAGGTGGAATTCTTCATCTATTTTTTCATCAGCTCCCTTGTGGCGGCATATGGTGTAAAGAACTGCCGGGAGAGGGGCATTTTTATCAAGACCGGATTGAAGGTGGGAGTGACCAATATCGTCTTGGCCCTTTCCATAGAGGCCTTATCTGGTTCTTTCTATTCGATCGAGGCCCTGATCGCCGTTGCATCGGCATTTATTGGAGGGGTTCTTGTCGGAGTTATCGCTACCGGCCTCCTGCCTTTGGTCGAGATGTCCTTTGGCTATACCACAGACATCAAACTACTTGAGCTGGCCAACCTTGACCAACCTCTCCTGCGGGAGCTTATGGTTCAGGCCCCGGGGACCCATCATCACAGCGTTATTGTGAGCAATCTGGTGGAAGCGAGTGCACAGGCGGTTGATGCGAATCCTCTTCTGGCGAAAGTAGCTGCTTACTATCATGACATTGGGAAGACTAAAAAGCCTCTTTACTTTATCGAAAACCAGGCGAACTGTGGAAACAAGCATGAAAAGCTGGCCCCATCCATGAGTAGCCTGATCCTCATATCCCACATCAAGGATGGTGTAGAGCTGGCCAAGGAACAGAAACTGGGCAGGGAAATCATCGATATTATCCGACAGCATCACGGGACAAGCCTGATCACTTATTTTTATGAAAAGGCCAAGGAGCAGGGAGAGAAGAAGGGAGGGAAAACCCACCGGGTCAAAGAAGAAGATTTTCGTTATCCGGGACCCAAACCTCAGACCAAGGAAGCTGCGCTTGTCCTGCTTGCAGATGTGGTGGAGGCTGCTTCAAGAACCCTTGTGGATCCCACGGCCGCACGCATCCAGGGGATGGTTCAGAATATCATAAACAAGGTTTTCTCTGACGGACAGCTTACTGAGTGCGAACTTACGCTAAAGGATTTTCATGAGATTGCGAAGAGTTTCAACAAGACATTGAGCGGAATTTTTCATCACCGTCTTGAATATCCCGAGCCGGTGATAAGAACCGCACCAGCTAAAACGGTGGGAAATGGAAATACAGATCAACTCTCAGCGGGAGATTCCTGGGCTGAAAATTCAGAAGATAAAGCGCAAGCTGGAGAGAGTCTTAAGAGACTTGGTTTGTCATGATAAAGAACTTAGTATCCTGTTCACTGACGACAAACAGATTGCCGAATTAAACAATCGCTATTTGCAGAGAAAGGGCCCAACAAATGTGCTGGCCTTTCCCATGGCAGGGGGACCGATGCCGAGAATAGAATCGGTCATGCTGGGGGATGTGGCTATATCGATAGATACGGCACTGAGGGAGTCAAAGGAATCGGGTGAGACCCTGGAGTATACTATCGATCGTTTACTCATACATGGGGTTTTGCACCTTATGGGCTATGATCACGAAAAATCGGCTGGGGAAGCAAGACGGATGGACTTAGAGGAAGAAAGATTGATGGGAGTGATCAGGGAGGTTTAGGATATGGCACGCTTAGCAGTAAATGTGGATCACGTGGCCACAGTTCGACAGGCAAGAGGAATTGATGAGCCTGACCCGGTACTGGCCGCGGGTCTTGCGGAACTGGCAGGTGCTGATGGGATCATCTGTCACCTAAGAGAGGACAGGCGCCATATTAATGACAGGGACCTTAGGCTTTTGCGCCAGACGGTAAAGACGCGGCTCAACATGGAAATGGCGGCTGTTGACGATGTGGTGGAGATTGCCCTTGAGATCAGGCCGGATCTTGTTACCCTGGTCCCTGAAAAAAGAGAGGAATTGACAACAGAAGGGGGTCTTGATGTTAAGTCCCAGCCTGACCATTACAGAAAGGTCGCAAAACGCCTTGCGGGCGCTGGTATTTTAATCAGTTTTTTTGTTGATCCGGATCCGGACCAGATCAGGGTTTCTCACAAGTGTGGCGCGCATATCGTGGAGATACATACTGGGCACTACGCGGAAGCTCGGTCCGAATCGGAAGCTGCCGAACGGTTTGGGCGTATTACTACTGCAGTGGAATCGGCAGCGGATTTAAATCTGGGCATTAGTGCCGGGCATGGGCTTAACTATTTGAATGTAAAACGGTTTAAAGGCCTATCTCAAGTTGAGGAATACAGCATTGGGCATAGCATTGTTGCAAGGGCGGTTTTAGTGGGTTTTGAAAGGGCGGTTCGGGAAATGATTGACCTGGTGAAGTATTTTTAAAATGATTTTTGGAATCGGCGTAGACTTAGTCCGCATCAGTCGGATTGACGGGATAATCCAGAGATGGCAGGATAGATTCATTCACAGGGTGTTTACGACTGATGAAGCCGACATCTGTTATAAAAGAGCTTCTTCGGCCTCCGCCTTTGCGCTAAGGTTCGCTGCAAAGGAGGCTTTCTCCAAGGCCCTTGGCCTGGGTATGAGAGAAGGCGTCAAATGGCGAGAAATAGAGGTTTTTAACTATCAGAGCGGCAAGCCTGGCCTGAGACTTCATGGGACATGTGCTGATATTTGTCGCGAAAAGGGTGTAACGCATGTTCATCTCAGTCTTTCAGATGAGGACGAATATGTTGTGGCTATGGTGGTCCTTGAGAAGGATGATGGGGCTGAAAGGAGTTAAGACCGTATGTTGAATGCCAGTGATATTATGACCACCGATGTCATCACCGTCAAGAAGGACACAAACCTGAAGGACCTGGCCAAGTTACTGTACGAGAGCCACATAAACGGTGTGCCGGTAGTTGACGACGATGGTTTGCTCATAGGAATAATCTGTGAGAGCGATCTGATCCGGAAAGACAAGAAGCTCCATATTCCTACAGTGGTGGCTATTTTCGATTGGGTTCTTTATTTTGAGAGCCCCAAGAAAATTGAGAAGGAGATTCAGAGGATCAATGCCACCACGGTAGAGGATCTCTACACGAAAAATGTTATTACGGTGGATGAAAAGACACCGATTGATGAGATTGCCACTATCATGGAACAGAAGAAGATATATACGATCCCGGTTATGGATGGAGATCGTCTGGTGGGCGTCGTCGGTAAGGCGGATTTACTAAGGAGCCTCATCCCTTGAATAAAGGTGATGTGTGACATATATAAGCGTTCGGCACTCAGCAATAAGCCTTCATTCCGCCGCATGCGGATTGACTGAGATCTAAATTTAAAAAATTAAAGATGAAAAATATCCGGAAAAAGCTGAAAACTGAACGCTGATGGCTGAACGGGTGCTGACATACAACACGGTTTCCGATCGCGAGACGATCAAACTGGGCCAAAAACTGGGCGCAGTTTTGAAAGAGGGTGATGTAATCGCCCTTGTGGGGGAACTGGGGAGCGGAAAGACCTGGTTCGCCAAGGGAATTGCCATAGGTCTTGGGATATCTCCAGGAACGGTCATTACCAGCCCCTCTTTTTCCCTGCTCAATGAGTACGAAGGCCGGTGTACATTTTTTCATATGGATGCCTATCGACTGGAAAGCCTTTCTGATTTTATTTCTGCCGGACTCGATGAATACTTTTTTCAGGATGGTGTTGTGGCTATGGAATGGGCTGATCGATGGCTGGAAATCTTGCCGGATTGGAGGGTGAAGGTTGAATTTGCTATTGTGGATAAGTATTTGCGAAAAATAGCCCTGTCCGGTTATCATGCGCGGGCTGTTGAGATATTAAACGGCGTTCAGCAACAATTGGATTAAGGTCGCAGCATGGCTTTGATAGTTCAAAAATATGGCGGCACTTCCGTTGGAAGTATTGAAAAGATAAAAGGGGTTGCCAAAAAAGTTATCGATTACCACTGCCAAGGGAATCAGATGGTAATTGTTCTGTCTGCCATGGCAGGGCAAACAGATGGTTTGATCAAACTGGCCCGCGAAATGACCGAAGCCCCCAATCCCAGAGAACTCGATGTTCTCATGGCCACTGGTGAACAGGTCAGTGTGGCCCTTTTTGCTATGGCGGTAAAATCCATGGGGTATGATGCCCGGTCTCTTCTTGGTTTCCAGGCGGCTATTTATACGGATCATTTATTCGGAAAAGCCAGAATTCACGAGGTGAAAACCGAGCGAATCATGAAGGAATTGGAAAAAGGCAGAATCGTGACTGTTGCCGGCTTTCAGGGTCTTGACGATCACGGCGACATCACTACCCTGGGAAGAGGCGGCTCAGATACCACTGCCGTTGCTCTGGCAGCGGCCTTGAAGGCAGATGTATGCGAAATCTTTACTGATGTGGATGGGGTCTACACCACTGATCCCGACATCTGCCCTAAGGCCAGAAAGATGGAAGCTATCTCGTATGATGAAATGCTTGAAATGGCCAGCCTCGGTGCTAAGGTTTTGGAAATTCGGTCTGTTGAATTTGCAAAGAAGTATAACGTGCCGATCCATGTGAGATCGACTTTTGCAAAGGAAAGGGGTACTATGGTGATCGCTGAAACAAAGGATATGGAGAGGGTCATGGTATCGGGAATAGCCTATAGAAAGAACGAAGCCAGGGTCACAATAAAAAAGGTGCCAGATCGACCGGGGACTGCCTCCCGGATATTTGAGCCGGTTCTTAAGGCCGGTATTGTGGTTGATATGATAGTTCAGAACATGAGCGAAGATGGGTTCACGGACATGACGTTTACGGTGCCCAGGGCAGATTTTTATAAAACCATGAAGCTCGTGAGCGATGTGGCGCAAGAAATTGAAGCAGAAAAGGTCTTGGGCGATGAGAACATTGCCAAGGTCTCTATCATTGGCGTAGGAATGAGAAGCCATGCCGGTGTTGCTCAAAAGATGTTCGAGGTCCTTGCCAAGGAAAACATTAACATTATAATGATAAGCACCTCTGAAATAAAAGTGTCCTGCGTCATAGAGGAGAAATATACTGAACTTGCCGTTCGCGCTCTTCATGAGGCCTTTGGGCTGGATGATGACCAAAAAAGGGATCAATGATAGTAAGGGAGAATTTTTTCTTTTACTGCTCATCCTTCTCGCCCTGCATGTGATAAAAGGCGGTTTCAGCTCACCCCCTCCTGACAGGTTCGCAAATGAAGAAAAGGTTTTTGTACGAATTTCAGGAGACATAAAGCGACCTGGTATTTATGGGTTCTCTGAGCCGCCCACTTTAGAGGATCTTGCGTTAAGGGCCGGGGGATTTCTGTCTGAGGCTGAAAAGGACCTGCCTTCTGAGGCCGGGCTGTATTGTTCCGGCACGGTTGTTGAGGTGCAGAGCGACGAAAAAGGACGCCGGGTTTTCAGGGGCGAAATGTCGGCCTTTTATAAGATCACCCTAAGGATACCAATTTCACTTAGCAGGGAATCCTTGGAGGGGTTAACCGCCATTCGGGGAATCGGTCCCGGAATTGCCAGTGCAATCGTTCGCGAGAGGGCCAGAAGGGGCGGTTTTAAGAGCCTGGATGAACTCATGTCCATTCCAGGTATTGGCCGCAAACTTTATTCAAAGATAAGCCCTTACCTGATATTGTAACGGGCTTAAAAACATAGAGAGGCTTTGCCATGCGAATAAAGCAGACTGTTCCTGACTGGTCGGTCGGATTGTTAGTAACTCTGTTTTTCCTATTTATTACCTTCACCGGGATTTTGGACTTTACCGACGCTATTGAAATGAAGACCTTTGATTTCAGGGCGAGGATAGCTGCGTCGGGAGATAGAAATCCGGATATTGAATTGGTAGTGATCTCCGATGATGACCTGTCGGAACTGGGGCGGTTTCCATGGCCGAGAAATATCCTTGCACAGGGCATCCATAATCTTTCTCTTGCCGGGGCCAAAGTAATAGCACTGAACATACTATTTACCGAACCGGAAGAAAGTGCAGGACTCAAGGCTATCAGGCGTTTGAGGAAAGACTATGAAGAGGCAGGGCTTGCACAGCAAGGTCCAGGACTTGCCTTTTATAAAGATTTGTCTGAAGCCGTTGTCAACCTGGATAATGACGCCAAATTTTATTCGGCTCTCAAGAATGCGGGGAACGTGGTCCTGCCAATTTACTTTGACACCCTGAGCGCCGGTCGCGATACACAGGTCCCCGATTTCATTGCCAATAATGCCTTTAAACAGATAAAAGGTGCCGACCAGGAATGGGCCATATCTTCACTCATATGGCTTTCCAAGTTAAAGCCGCTTTTACCTTCCTTTGCCGAAGTCTCTGCCGGCATAGGCCATCTCAACCTTTTTGCAGACCGGGATGGATATGTCCGCAACCAAATCCACGTGCTGGGTTATCTTAAGGACACATATTTTCCTTCCTTTCCCCTGTCCATTGTCAAGCTCTACAAGGGGCTTAAGGATGAGGATATGACGGTGGTCCTTGGTGAAGGAATCAATTTAAGGGTTAGCCCCTCATCAATAATTAAGGTGCCGGCAGTTGATGCCCAGATGGGAACGCTGATCAACTGGAATCAGGGGCCTGGCATAGCCTTTCATCAAACGCCTTTCACAAAGGTTTACAAAAACCAGGTTCAGACCAGTCTATTCAGGGACAAAATCGTGATTATCGGCCCAACTGCCCCGGGCATTGGAGATAGATTTGTTACGCCAGTATCCGGAAATCTGCCAGGGGTGGAAGTGGTCGCAAATGCAGTTGCCAGTATATTAAATCAAAGCTTTTTCTCGCGCCCGCATTGGACGCCCCTGACAGAATGGGCAGTTCTTATCCTTTTCGGGCTTTTTTTAACTCTTGTCCTTCCGAGGTTGAAGGCCGGGACCGGGGCTGTTACAACACTGGGACTTCTGATGGGTTATAGTGTGGCTGGCACAATTCTCTTTTTCTCCTCTAATATCTGGCTGAAGATTACGCCCCCAATATTGCTTTTGATTTTAGGCTATGTATTGATCATTTCCAAACGCTTTTTGATTACCGAGAAGAAAAAGGAACAGGTTGAGGCCGATTCTTTCGAGACCAACAAGATGCTCGGGGTTTCTTTCCAGCAGCAGGGCATGCTCGATCTCGCGTTTGAAAAATTCCAGCGCCTCGCAATTGATGAGGATGGCGTCAAGGACCTGCTTTATAACCTGGGCCTCGATTATGAGAGAAAAAGACAGTTTTCCAAGGCCCTGGCTTCCTATAAAGTAATCATCGGGGATGGTAAAAACTTCAAGGATCTGGACGAACGGATTCCCAAGCTCAAGGATGCCGAGACTACAATGATCTTTGGGACATCAGCGGGAAAGCACCCTGGAGATATAGGTGCCACCCTTATAGACATGGAAACCAAGCCCACGCTCGGGCGGTACGAAGTATCGGGGGAATTGGGCCGGGGGGCCATGGGTGTGGTTTACAAGGGACAGGATCCTAAAATACGCCGGACGGTGGCCATTAAAACGATCACACTTTCTGAGTTCGACGAAGACTCGCTGGGTGAAATGAAAGAGCGTTTTTTTCGGGAGGCGGAATCAGCCGGTTTATTGACACATCCGAATATTGTCACTATTTATGATTGTGGAGAGGAACATGATCTGGCCTATATCGCAATGGAATACCTGGAGGGAGGGGATCTTGAGGAGTTCACGAAACCGGACAATCTTTTTCCGATCCACAAAACCTTGACCGTTGTGGCTGAGGTGGCAGAAGCCTTGGATTATGCCCACACCAAGGATATTGTCCACCGGGACATCAAGCCTGCCAACATAATGATGCTGAGAGAGACCAAGGAGGTAAAGGTAACGGATTTCGGAATTGCCCGCATTACCTCTTCTTCCAAAACAAAGACAGGGATTGTCTTAGGGACCCCTTCTTATATGTCTCCGGAGCAGGTGTCAGGTAAAAAGGTAGACGGTCGTTCGGATATTTTCTCGCTTGGAGTGGTTCTCTTTGAGCTGTTAACCGGCCAGAAGCCATTTACAGGCGAAGACATAACCTCCCTGATGTTCAAGATTGCAAAGGAAAAACATCCATCACCCAGGGGCATTAATCCCAGAATCCCATCTGTCCTTGAAAAAATAATTGATAAGGCGCTTGAAAAGGATCTGGAGAAACGGTATCAGAGGGCGGGTGAAATGGCGGCACACTTAAGACAGGTGATTGCCAAGATTGACGAGATCCGTTCTAAGAAAGTGTCCAAACCGGACAAGCAACCTGATAGTTAATCGTATGCAAATTCCAATATTGATAACCTTTCTTGTGTGTAGACAAACACTGATTATCAGGATATTGAAGATGAAATTACGCGTTGCGAGTTAGAAAACCAAAAGTAACGCGATTCTGCTTAATAAGATGCTTTTAACGGTTGTAAAAACAGATGTGCTTTTTTGTTGATGCATGCAATGTATTTGGGAAAAACATGGAAACTTGTCTGATACATAGAGACAAGATAGAAATGAAATCCGGAATCCGCCACAAAGACGGCGGACTTTCAGCCCGCAACTCGCAGCCCGCAACTCGATGATCATTCTGGGAATAGACACCTCGTGCGACGACACCTCCGCGGGAGTCGTTGTGGATGGACGACAGGTCCTGTCCAATGTGGTCCACTCTCAGGTCAAGCTCCATCAACCCCATGGGGGAGTTGTCCCCGAGCTTGCGTCCAGAGAACACCTCAAGAATATTATGCCCGTGGTATCTGAGTCCCTCCGGAAGGCCAATATCCGCATGAGGGATCTGGACGGTATCGCTGTAACCGTGGGTCCGGGGTTGGTGGGAGCTCTTTTGGTGGGCCTTTACTATGCAAAGGGGCTTTCTTATGTTCACAATATTCCCCTGGTGGGTATAAACCATCTGGAAGGTCATATTCTTTCCATCTTTTTGGAGGAGGAAAGTCCGGGCTTTCCCTTTGTGGCCCTCACTGTCTCCGGGGGGCATACCAGCCTGTACCATGTGGAAGGATATGGGAAGTACACCCAGATGGGGCAGACACTCGACGATGCGGCCGGTGAGGCATTCGATAAGGTGGCGAAAATCCTTGGTCTCGGTTATCCCGGAGGTCCGGTCATTGAGAACTCGGCCCGGGATGGAAGCAAAGACAGGATTAATTTTCCCAGGGCTTACCTGTCCTCCGACTCCTTTGATTTTAGCTTTAGCGGCCTGAAGACTGCGGTCGCCCTGTATATCAAGAAATGGCGTGAGAGCCAGGAAGAGGCTGAAGGTGTAGCGCTTGCCGATATTGCCGCCTCTTTTCAGGAAGCGGTAGTGGATGTGCTCGTCCGCAAGGTGATGGGTGCAAGGAAAAAGGTGGGTGTTACGTCTGTGGTAGTGGCGGGCGGTGTAGCCTGTAATGACAGACTGCGGACGAGTTTGAATGAGGCCGGCTCAAGCCGGGACATTCAAGTGTATTACCCCCGGCCGGAGTATTGTACGGATAACGGGGCCATGATTGCGGCAGCCGGGTACAATCGCCTGCTAAATGATGAGAAAGATGATATGTCCATGGATGTGAGATCCAAGTATCCCATCCAGGACCTCCCTCCATTCCCTTGAGATTAATTATTATACCTATGTGCCCACCCGTGCTGAAACTCCGCCGTTTGTGTGGTGTAGCGGGAGGGACCGGGGTTAGGGTGAAACATATGAGTTTCCATATTGTTCAGGTGGTTGGCCTATGAATTTCGAAAGACAACTTAAGTATTATTATCTAAAACTTATTGGACTGAGGGATGAGCCCCATGAACTGGCACTCGGAATAGCGCTCGGGATTTTTACCGGTATGATGCCTATTATACCTTTTCAAACTGCCCTTGCCGTTACATTGGCCCTGTTCTTCAAAGCAAGTAAAATCACTGCCGCCTTAGGCACCTGGGTCAGCAACCCGTTGAATTGGTATTTTCTGTATTACTACAGTTATAAAGTTGGGACTTTCCTGTTAGGGATTCCGGAGAAAAAAGCAATTTTCTCATCCATTACGGCTGCCATGAAATCCGGCGAAGCCCCGATGGTTCTGGTGGCAAAGATCGTCCATGCGGGAAGCACCATTGTTGCAGCTTTTCTGGTTGGAGGATTTGTCATGGGAATTGTTTTTGGCGCTCCCTCCTATTTTGTCTTTTTGCGCTTTTTCAAATATGTGAGGGCCTGGCGTCGATCCAGGAAGGAGCGCGGGAATTGGCGCATACCAGATCGATAAAGGCCGGGCCTGCCCATGATCGCAAGCGCTCAGGAAAGGCAGACGGGCCAGGATTTCGACCCAATAAGAGACTGGGCCAGCACTTTCTTGTTGATCGAAAAATAATCCATAAGATCATTACCCGCGCCAGATTTCAGGCCTCTGACCTGGTGTTGGAAATCGGACCTGGGCAGGGCTCTCTGACGTTGCCCCTTGCCCGAACGGTTTGCCATGTTGTTGCTGTTGAAAAAGACAGGAACTTAACCCTTTCACTTGAAAAGAAGCTACATAGGTCTGGCATCACCAACGTAACACTCGTCAATGCGGATATCCTCAAATGGGACTTCCGCGAGATAGAATCTGCTCCCTCATCTAAGATCCAAGTTATCGGAAATCTGCCTTATAATATAAGCTCTCCTTTTCTGAAAAAACTGATAGAAAATCGACACCGGGTCGCCAGGGCCGTTTTGATGTTTCAATTAGAAGTAGGCCGAAGAATAACCGCTTGTCCAGGAGGAAA
Source organism: Deltaproteobacteria bacterium (assembly GCA_019308785.1). Lineage (GTDB taxonomy): Bacteria > Desulfobacterota > DSM-4660 > Desulfatiglandales > Desulfatiglandaceae > JAFDHL01. The sequence goes on along the minus strand of JAFDHL010000056.1, from coordinate 5,190 downwards.
GGCATACGGTGCCATGAGCCTGTTGGTTCAATACCACGCCCGTCCTACCGCACTGATTGATGTGACCAAAGAGGCGTTTTATCCCAGACCAAAGGTGGATTCAATGGTCCTGGATCTGGATTTTGAGAGCCCATATCCCAAGGGTACTACGGTCCATGAGGCCAGTTTCAGACAGGTTGTAAAAGGGGCCTTTGCCCACAGGCGAAAGACACTTATAAACTCGCTTTCGGGAGTCCCTCCATCCTTTAATCGAGATGTGCTCTTGGCTGCAATGAAAAAGTGTGAGATAGATCCCGGAAGACGGGCTGAAACCCTTGATATGGAGGAGTTTTTGTGCCTTGCTGAGGCTCTTTCATTGACAAACCGGTCAGGCAATGATAGCTAAATACGCTTTTAAGCTTCAATGCCTCATGATAATGGCCTCAAGGCATTTTTGATATGGCGCGTTTCGCGGGAGATGCCCATAACGTATCAGGGACATATATATGGAAGTAATAGAGACCGTTGAACGAATGCAAGAAAGTGCTGACGAATTCAGGTCAGCAGGCTACACTGTGGCACTTGTGCCTACTATGGGCTATCTGCATGAAGGTCACCTGGAGCTTATGCGTGTTGGGCGAAAGCATTCTGATAAACTGATTGTCAGCATTTTTGTTAACCCCGCCCAATTCGGTCCTACAGACGATTTTGGTGAGTATCCGAGGGATACGGAAGGTGATCTCAAAAAGGCGCGTGAGGTGGGAGCAGATGTGGTTTTTATGCCTTCCGTGGAAGAGATGTATCCTGAGGTTTCCCAGACAAAAGTGCATGTAGAAAAAGTGACTCAGCACCTGTGTGGGATTTCAAGGCCGGGTCACTTTGAAGGTGTCACTACCGTAGTTTGTAAATTGTTTAATGCTACAAAGCCGCATATGGCGGTTTTCGGTCAGAAGGATTATCAGCAGTTGACGGTAATAAGCCGTATGGTCGAGGATCTCAATATGGATATTGAGATTATAGGGGTTCATACAGTCAGGGAACAGGACGGGCTGGCCATGAGTTCCCGTAACAGCTATTTAAATCCCGAAGAAAGAAAATCCGCTTTGTGCCTGAAGAAATCTCTGGATCTGGCCGATAGAATGTTTCAGGACGGCGAAAAGACTGCCAGGGTTATCAGGGAAGCCGTTGAATCGTTGATCAAGGGCCACGCTTTTACTGAAATTGATTACGTCACCCTGTGTGATCCGGCAACACTTGAAGATATCGAAACGCTGGGAGAGAATAGTCTCCTGGCTCTGGCAGTGCGCGTCGGAAATACAAGGTTGATTGATAATTGTCTGCTGCGCAAGACTTGAAAATGGATAGAGCGAATATAGATTTATAGTAACGTTCAAAACTATTCGCATGGGACATGAATTCATCCTTCCAGTGCATGGATTCTTAAGTCTGGTGGATAAAACCCTGACTGGTCTTGTCAAAATGAAGGGCAGGGGACTCCAATTAGTGAGACGTGAAAGGAGACATAAATGAAAACTTCAAACTTTCTATTTACATCTGAATCAGTCACCGAGGGGCACCCTGACAAGGTGGCGGACCAGATATCAGATCACATTCTGGACAGGATGCTTGAACAGGATAAAAAATCCCGTGTAGCCTGTGAGACTTTAGTAACCACGGGGATGGCAGTTATTGCGGGGGAAATCACGACAGAGGCTTACGTGGATTTACCGGAAGTCGTCAGAGATACCATCAGGGACATTGGTTACAAAAATTCTTCAATGGGATTTGACTGGGAGACATGTGCGGTGATCTCCACAATAGACAAGCAATCGGCGGATATCGCGATAGGTGTGAACGATGATGGCGGCCTTTTCAAGGAACAGGGTGCAGGAGATCAGGGCCTGATGTTTGGGTATGCATGTAAAGGCACCCCAACCTTCATGCCCATGCCTATCTACCTGGCCCACGGCCTGACCGCAAGATTGGCCCATGTCCGGAAATCAGGGCAACTCCCGTGGCTCAGACCGGATGGCAAGTCCCAGGTCACCGTAGAATATGTGGATGGCAAACCGTTCAGGGTTCACACCGTGGTAATTGCGGCCCAGCATGACCCTGATGTTGACTATGATACTCTCCGCGAAGCAATTGTCGAAAAAGTGATTATGGATGTGATACCTGAGAAGATGCTGGATAAAGATACCCAGTATTTTATCAACACGACAGGCCGGTTTGTAATCGGCGGCCCGTTAGGGGATTGCGGTTTAACAGGTCGAAAGATCATCATGGATACCTATGGAGGATTTGGCTACCACGGCGGTGGAGCCTTTTCAGGAAAGGACCCGTCCAAAGTGGACAGGAGTGCTTCATATATGTGTCGCTATATTGCCAAGAATATCGTAGCTGCCGGACTGGCGGAAAAGTGCGAGATACAAGTGGCGTATACAATTGGCCGGGCACTTCCGGTTTCGGTGCTTGTTGGGGCTTACAGTACGGGGATCATATCCAGCCAGGAGATAACCGAAATCGTGAAGAAAGAGTTTGACCTGCGTCCTGCCGCGATCATAGAGAGATTGGATCTTCTAAGGCCGATCTACAGAAAGACCTGCAACTATGGACACTTTGGCAGGGAACTGCCCGAATTTACCTGGGAAAAGACAGATATGGTGGATACGCTGAAAAAGGCGGTGAAATGAATAAGGCTGAAGACTGTTAGTAAAGCGCTGAACGCGGCACACATGGGGCTCCTATTATTGTATTACTGTAACTGCTTTATCCCTGAAAAGAACTCTTTCGGTTCTCTTTACCCTTCAGTCTTCAGTCTAAATACCTTCAGCCTGACTACGTGAGTAGTCACTATTCTTTTAACTTTAGTTCACTTTAGGCACTTTAGATCACTTTAAAACTTGACAAGAGGTTTCAACCATGGACTACGACATCAAGGACATCAATCTGGCCGGAAAGGGCCGTTTAAATAGAATGGGCAGGGATGAGCATGCCCGTACTGAAGACTATCAGGGAACGTTTTTCAAAGGAAAAACCGCTAAAGGGCCTCAGGCTGTCTGCCTGTTTGCATGTCACTACTGAAACAGCGAGCCTTGTCAGGACCTTAAAGGCGGGTGGCGCGGATGTTGTCGTGTGTGCGTCCAACCCGCTTTCAACTCAGGACGACGTTGCCGCCTCCTTGGTGGCCGATGATGAAGTCCCTGTTTTTTCTATTAAAGGAGAAGATAACGCAACCTATTACAACCACATTCTTTCGGCCCTGAAACACAAACCGCATTTGACCATGGATGATGGCGCTGATCTGGTTAGCGCCCTCCATTTTATTGCCCTAAATAAATGGGATGATCTGGAAGCCTCTGTCAGTGATTGGGGAAGAAACCTGTCTGAAGAGGAGAGGGCGGAACTTCTTTCCAGTGTGATTGGTGGGACAGAGGAGACAACCACAGGTGTTATCCGGCTCAGGAGCATGGAGAAGGATGGGGTTTTGCAATTCCCTATTATTTCCGTGAACGATGCCGACACCAAGCACCTCTTTGACAATCGATACGGGACCGGTCAAAGCACGGTAGATGGTATTATCAGGGCCACCAACCGGTTGGTGGCGGGCAGCACTTTCGTGGTCAGCGGTTACGGCTGGTGCGGCAGGGGTGTGGCCAACCGGGCCAAAGGTCATGGCGCTAATGTGGTCATCTGTGAGGTGGATCCATTAAGGGCTCTTGAAGCGGTTATGGACGGTTTTCAGGTAATGCCCATAGCCCAGGCAGCCCCTTTGGGGGATTTTTTCTGTACTCTGACCGGGGATATAAATGTTATCCGCACTGAACACTTTATGGCAATGAAGGATGGTGCCATCGTGTCAAACTCCGGTCACTTTGATGTGGAACTGGATCTTCCGGGTCTTTTCGAAGTTTCAGTTGAGCGCCGTCCCATCAGGGACTTTGTCGAGGAATTCACCCTTAAGAACAATCGAAAGATATATGTGTTAGGAGAGGGCAGACTTATCAACTTAGCAGCGGCCGAGGGTCATCCGTCCAGTGTTATGGATATGAGCTTTGCCAATCAGGCACTTTCCGCCGAATACATGGCAAAGGAACACGCAAACATGAAAAAGAAGGTCTATCCGGTTCCAAGAGATATTGACAAAGAAATCGCCCGGCTGAAACTGAAATCCATGGGAATTGAGATAGACACGCTCACTTCCGAACAGGAAAAATATTTGTCTTCATGGGAGATGGGAACTTAGGGGATGTTTTTTCCCCCTCCCGTCAGGGAGGGGGAGGTTCCGGATGGATACAATACATTAGATATCTGCTTATTAACGGATCGGAGTTAACTCGACCCTTCGATTCTTGGCCATACCTTCAGGTGTGTCATTCGGGGCGATCGGCATGGATAAACCGTAGCCCTTGGATGTGAGCCGTCCAGGTTTGATGCCTCTTTTTACGAGATACTCTTTGACCGCCTTTGCGCGATTTTCCGAAAGTTTCTGATTATATTCCTTTGAAGCACGGCTGTCATGAAGGATTTGCCTTTAAAACCGAGACGACTTCCTCCAACACAGGATAATACTGGTTCTTGATACTCCATTTGGCAGTATCAAACAGCACGCCTCCAAGCACCCAGCATCCCCTTTCATCAACAATAGCACCCTTCGGCGTCCCGGGGCACTTATCCAGGTAGTCGTATACGCCATCGCCATCAGTATCCAACGGGCATCCTTTCGCATCAACCTTTACACCTTTAGGAGTGTTGGGACATTGATCAAGGTAATTGTACACGCCGTCTCCGTCACTGTCCAACGGGCAACCCTTTGTGTCGACTTTGACCCCTTTGGGAGTGTTGGGGCATTTGTCTGAATGGTCGTATACACCGTCACCCGCAAGTCCCGGCCTGGGCAATTTGCTCCATGATCTTTTTGCCTTTGGAATTGTTTCCTATCAGCACGGTGTAGATGCAAACTCTGTCACCCAGTTGATTCTTCATGTCCTTTGCAGCCAGTACCGGCTTACCGCCCACCTCCTCAGCATCGCTAAAGATAATGACAGCTATTTTTCCCAGAGCCGTCTTCAAATCTTCGGTCCCATAGCTGATAGCGCCTGCCAGGGGAGTGTGCCCGCCAGCCCGTTTGACAGATTTCAGGCCCTCATTAAGTCCTGCCGTTGAATATCGTGCCGGCCCGTAAACAAGGACGTTTTCAGTTGCCAACGG
>JAFDHL010000321.1 GCA_019308785.1 Deltaproteobacteria bacterium | reverse complement strand
TGGCTTGCGGAATCCCCTTATGCAGCCATTTTGTATCCGGATCGCATGTCCGCCGTTGAACGCTTTTGGAAAAAGAGATCTTCCGGCGTGCCTTTCGTCAAAAAGTATGACTTTGGGGAACTCTGCAGCAGAATAGAAAGACTATCTTCCCGCGTACTTGATCGTGAAGATTGGAGTCGCTATATCCTGGCAGGATTCTCAATATGTTTCGGCCAGCTGACAAGTTCACTTTTCTTTATCCGTGAGGTCAAAAAGAGGGCGCCGGCCCTCAAAATCGTTGTAGGCGGATCAGCATGTGCCGGAGATATGGGAGAGCGCCTCCTCGATAACTTTCCAGAAATTGATTTCGTGATCCGCGGGGAAGGGGAGACCCCCCTGTTTCACCTTATAGAATCCTTGATTTCCCGGGAAAATGACACGCCCATAACCCCGACTCCAGGTTTGATTTTGCGTGGGGATGTGCCTCAGGGTGAAACGATTTCTCAAGTGTCTGATCTGGACGAACTGCCGATCCCCGAATATGAAGACTACTTCAGGCAGTTGCAGGACCGTGGGCCTGAAAAGAAGTTCCTGCCAAGAATTCCAATGGAGATCTCGCGCGGCTGCTGGTGGCGTAAAAGTATTGGATCTGAAGGCTCTTCGGGCTGTGCCTTTTGCAATCTCAACCTCCAGTGGCAGGGCTATCGTTCCAAGTCGCGGAACAGGGTAATTGCGGAACTGGACAGCCTCACCAATAAGCACCAAATCCTCTCTGTATCCTTTATGGACAATCTCCTCCCCTCAAAGGGCCAGAAAGAGTTGTTCGAGGGCATCCAGAAGCTTGGGAAGGACTTTCGATTATTTGCTGAAATACGGGCTACTACAACACTAGATGTATTGGCAGCCATGGGTGCGGCGGGGATGCGTGAAGTCCAGGTGGGCATCGAATCCCTGAGCACGAGCCTTCTTTCTAAGCTGAATAAGGGCACCACTGCCATGGATAACATGGAGATCATGAAAAACTGCGAGACCCCGGGCCTGCCCGATTTAACCGGCAATTTTATACTCAACTTTCCGTCAAGCGATGAGCAGGACGTGGCTGAGACTATGTCGAATCTTGAATTCGCCCTTCCGTTTCGGCCCCTGAAAGGTATTCCATTCTGGCTGGGTTATGGCAGCCCTGTCTGGCATATGCCGGGTGCCTATGGTCTTAAAAAGCCGGCAAACCACCCTTATTACAGGCATCTCTTTCCTCCGGAAATTCTGGGCGGTCTCCGGCTCATCATTCAAGGGTATCAGGGCGAGGTGAGATACCAGAAACGCCTGTGGCACCCGGTAAAAGCTAAGCTAGAAGAATGGAGAAAGAATTACATCCGACTCCATGACGGGCCGGAATTCGTGCCGGTTTTATCATACCAGGATGGCGGGAATTTCATGATTATCCGCCAACGAGGTTATGGAACCCATGTTATGACACACAGGCTGAAAGACACATCCAGAAAGATCTACCTTTTCTGCCAGACCCAGCGGTCCATGTCGGAGATTCTGTCACATTTTCCCGGTTTAGGTGAGGACAGGGCAAGACCGTTTTTGGGGATGATGGTGGATAAGTTTCTAATGTTTAATGAAGGGGAAAAGTATCTCAGCCTGGCAGTACCTATATCTGGATTATTAGACGGGGTAACAGGCCCGCCATGGCGCAACTTACGTAGAATCTAAATTAACATAAGTTGAATGCCTTGACTGTAGCAATACATGCCTGCCTGGAAGAGCCAGGTCTGGGCCAGGGATAGAAAAGATGTAAATATTGATGGTCACGAAAAAGTCAGAAAGACCCCTCTGCTTGTCATTACCGCCCGTCGAGAGCCTCTCGGCCTTGAGCGACTCGACTTGAGCTCGTCGACAAGTCTCTCGACAGGTGGGTCGAACGACAAAGGCGGGAATCCAGGTGTAATATCCGAATTTTTAAGAATTTATACTAGGACGACGGTGAGCAGGTTTTGCACTGGATCAATATAGTTAATTCATCAACTGAGCAATGAATTATTTCGCCAGCATACGGAAGCTGATTTTGGGTATTCACTGGATTATATGCGGCATATTTTTTTTACATTTTCATGCAACAAAAAAAGGGTATTCAATTCCTCACCCTCCTTTTCACGCAGCGCTTTGATTGCTTGGGGATCAATTCGGTCAGTAATCTTGTTGCAAACATAATTGACGCAGATAACATGGCGTGCCAGAAGGAGACAGCCTGTTTCACCCAGGAAAAAACAGCTCTCCGGATCATGCCTTTTTTTTGGAAGTTTTACGTTTAGGAGGAGATTGATGAGAAGGAGCCATCCATCGTACTTGTTTTCCAGTCCGGCACCGCAGCATGATCCGCCTTCGTTCCGTTCACATTCCCTGCATAAATCGACAATCCCGGCAGCTTTCATCTCTTCGTGAGAGGTCTGAATGGCCTTTTTTAACCTGTCTAAGAGATCAATGATCGTCCTGTCTTTGAAGAACTGGCTGTCGGCCTTATTATAGCAATTTTCGGCCCAGGCAATTTTTTCTTCTATGGGACTTGAAAGAGGTGGTTGTCTTATGTTCATCGAAAGGGGATTTTCAATTTTTATTTTTTCTTGGCCGTGTCTTTTTTCTTTGTCCTTGGCTTTTTTTTCTCTTCGTTTTCCTTATCTCCGAATCGCTTGAGGCCTTCGGCCAGTTCTCTTAGTTTTTTATCCACCAGATAATTAATCGTACCCTTTGGATAGGTCCCATCCGCCTTTTTTTCCCCAGCCTTTTTCCCGCTGAGGATTTCAATGCCTTCATCAATGGTCTTGACAGGATAGATATGGAACTGCCCTTTTTTCACTGCCTCCACTACATCCTTTCGAAGCATCAGGTCCTTTACATTGCTTTCGGGGATAATAACCCC
>JAFDHL010000055.1 GCA_019308785.1 Deltaproteobacteria bacterium | reverse complement strand
GATCCCGGGGCCAAGCCCTTTTCCAGAGAATTTCAATTAACCCATGGTATTGGCCCCTCATCCTCCATAAAGGCTTCTCTCGATTCCCTAACGAAAAAAGGGATATTTTACAAGACCAAAGGAGGTTCCTACCAATTCTCTGATATCTTCATGCGATACTGGATTAGTTATCTGAGAATAATAGAAAAATAAAGAGTTGACGCAAGAAACGGTACACACATATATGTATTTAACTTACGACGACATATGACATGATTGTCTGGAAAGAAGCGGACGACAGGGGTCCGTAAAAATGTAAATAACTCAACACCTCCAGCATTAATCCGATTCTTTGATGGAATTAGCCGGGCAGTGAATGCACCCACCTCACCACATTTAGGGCATTGATTTCAGCGGGTCTCAAGACACGGGAAACAAGATCTGAATTGCGAAAGGAATTGTGAAAGAAGAACCGCTTCGGGAATGATTATATTAATGAGGGATTGAAAAAGCGCTTTGATGAATATTTAGCTGATCTTACAAAAGGAAAAGACCTGAGCAAGGTTAAAATTGTTTTGGAGTAGTCAATGAAATCATTTAATATCGGCTTCCTTGAAAAGCAATCTATTACTCAGAATCTTTTGCAAACGATCCGCAGGATCGCAGAATATAAAGGTAAGCAGGAACTTTACAAGGAGCAATCTCCCCAGGTCCTCGAAACTTTGAGGCAGACGGCAATCATTCAGAGCACGGAATCATCTAACCGCCTTGAAGGAATTACTGCACCACTGGAGCGGATCAAAGAATTAGTTGCCAAAAAGACGACCCCTAAAAACCGATCGGAACAGGAGATTGCTGGCTATAGAGATGTCCTTAACACCATTCACGCTAACTACGCAGATATCCCGTTCACTACAGGGATAGTGTTACAATTTCATAGAGATCTTTATCAATTTCTGCCTGGTGAGGGAGGAAAGTGGAAACCGGTGGATAATGAGATTACTGAAACCCGGTCCGATGGTACTAAAATTGTCCGTTTTAAACCGGTGCCTGCCCACCAAACCCAGGATGCCATGGAAAACTTACACAAACGATTTGATAATCTCTTGCAATCCGGGGAGATCGAACCTCTCTTACTCATTCCCGCCTATGTGCTGGATTTTCTTTGCATCCATCCGTTTCTCGACGGCAATGGCCGTATGGCCCGCCTTCTGACCCTTCTCTTGCTTTATAAGTCTGGATATGAAGTTGGCCGTTACATCAGCCTGGAGCAGATGGTAGAGCATACCAAAGAAAGCTACTACGACACCCTTTACCAATCATCACAAGGGTGGCATAAAACCAAACACCCTATTCACCCATGGTGGGAGTATTTTTTGGGCGTCATGCTGCTTGGGGTGTATCGGGAATTTGAGCGCCGGGTGGGCTTGGTGACAACAGGGCGCGGCACAAAAACTGCGATGGCACTAGATGCCATAAAGCATTTTATGGGAGATTTCACCATACGTGATATTCAAGAACGATGTCCTAATGTTGGAATAGACTTATTAAGGCGCATTCTAAGAGGAGAGAGAAATGCTGGTCGGCTTGAATGCCTTGGGCGTGGTCCTAACGCCCATTGGAGAAATAGGTAAAACACTCAATTAATAGGTATTAAATGTCCATTCAATACCTAATTAATAGGTGCCCTCCTAAAAAAATAGTGGGGGGGAATGTTGTTGACCCCGATTAAATATCAAAACCAAAAATATTTAATTGGGCCCCGATAGCGGGATCTACGCTATGCTCCGACAGGCTATGTTGAATAATTCATGGGTGAGCTTTCGTGGATTAGGGGAGGCATCTGATCTGCCTTGACGGAGCGGGGCTGCTACTGAAGGGGTAATTAACCTGATATGAAGATTGAAATCGATATTGAAAAGATAAAGGAAACAGCTCAGAAGAAAGAAGATGAAAACTGGGAATTTCGCACTTTCTTAAAGGGATATGACATTGAGGTCGAGGAGTTGGATTCTATTGTTCACAGATTGTTTGAGCTGGTATCCATGGAAATCGATTGCACGGCCTGTGGAAACTGTTGCAGGGAGGTGTCACCGACTTTAGGCCAGGAGGATATTGAAAGACTTTCTCACAGCTTGGGTGCCAGTATCGAACAGTTCAGGCAGCAGTTTCTTGTCGAGAATGATAAGAACTTTTCTGAGGATTGATTTTCAATAAAAAGCCTTGTCCCTTCCTCAAGGGGAATTTGTGCTCCCATTATGAGTTACGCCCCGAAGCTTGCAGATCGTTTCCACATCTTCATAAAGAAGAGTTTGTTTCCAGATTGATGGGCGTAATACAAAACTACGCCGTATGCCCGATCATATTCAATGTCTATGAACGCCTCAAGAATGAATTATGGCATAGGTGACATTGGGGATGGGAGGACATAAAGTGGCATCCCCTTATAATTTAAATAACTCAACATAGCCAATATTAATCCGAAATAGACGTTCACATCTTTAATTCAATTTGCCGGCCTGTATTTTCCGTCCAAACGGACATACTTTAATACATATCCCACAGATGGGAACTCCCACTTCGGGAATCTTTGCGAATTCTCCAACGACCTTGTCCCTGCACCGGGAAAAATGCATGGCCTCATCTCTGTTCCTGTAATGGGTTTCTGTGTTTACGCCTTTTATGGCTTGGGCCGGGCATGCATCCTGGCACGCAGTACAATCCCCGCAGCGGTTTTTTATAGGTCCATCCACATCCAGAGGGGCATTTGTGAGGACAGTTACAATACGAACCCTGGACCCATACTTGGGAGTTATAAGAAGCAGGTTTTTACCCTGCCAGCCTAATCCGGCCATTCGTGCCACGGCCTTATGGCTGATTGCCGCATACCAGTTCTCTTGATCCAGGACCTGGGATGCAGGAATGGGCAGGCTGTAATGCCCGTCATCCTGCAGGGCCATTGCAGTGCGAAAGGCAATTTGATCAAGGGTAAGATTGGCTGTCTGGTAGACTGATTTGTAAATCGGAGTTGGCCGGGCTGAGATTTCTTCGAATACTGCCGCGGGGAGCTTGAGAGCAATTGACACAGCCCTGGTAAAAGATTTGAGCAGATCGGGCGGATCAACTTTCAGTTCTTTCAAGGGCTCAACATCCGCTATACCAACGAGATCAGCACCAAGGCTGATTATCCTGTCCTTAGTCTTTTCAGTGTATTCAAGAGGCGCTTTTTTTTCTTTCATTTTTACTCTCACTCCGAAGTTAGAACCAGAATAGACTATCAAACAAAATTTGTACCAGTTTACCGGGTTTCCTGCAAGACTCCCCTGCAGAACTGGTGTCCTGTTTCCAGAAAGGGTTTACAAGGTTCTCGCATTAATAAGACATCTTTTCCGGGGGCCTTTTCTCCGGGACATATTCATGAGGTGCCTTCTCCTCGTTCCACTCCTTTGAAACATAGAAATTACAGTAACAGCTCCCATACTCCCTGATATCGGCTTCCCTGTATATGCACGGGCAGAGGATATCCTGATCCTTTTTGCGATCTCCTGTTGCTAATCTGCACGGACAGGACATGTAGCCATAACGTTTTTTATTTACAAGGAGGGCCTCAAGGAGTTCAAAGACCCTCTCTTTGTCCTTATTAAAATAGTAACCTTTCGGTTCTTGAACCTTTTTCAACGTCTCGTGTAGTTTTTCTATTTCATTCATAACCCAAGTGCCTCCCTTATCTCATCCTCTTTGTATCCTACGATAACCTTGTCTCCAATGATAATTGTAGGAAAGGAGCAATCCGGGTTCCATTTTTTCACCTCTTCAAGAATTGCGGCCCTTTCCTCACCTTCAAGCAGGTCAACGTCTTCAAACTCGAATTTTATGTTGCATTTGTCCAGAAACCTTTTTGTGGCCTTACAATGACTGCAGGTACTGAGAGTATAAATTTTTACTGGATTTCCCATTCCATTCTCCTCATTATTAATAGGCTACATCACATCCTTGTCACTATCTTCTATTGCCCTGTCTATTTCCGCCTTCAGTTGAGGGGGCAATCCAGGGATATCGACATTCAGGAAACCACGAACAATAGTCGAGGTAGCTTCATCTTCGCTGAGACCGCGGGACATCAAGTAGGTAATCTCTTCCTGCGCGATCTTGCCTACTGCCGCCTCATGAGACATCTCTACACCGTCGACACGTCCCTCCAATTCAGGTATGGCGTGGATAAGCCCGCCATTGAGAAGAAGGCCCCGACACTCCAGATGGGCCTTGATATCCGGTACTTCCCCGATTAAGTGTCCCCTGGCAATAATATTTCCACCGTTACTGATGACTCGTGACACGATTTCAGCCCGGTTGCCCGGGTGTTTCAGAAATATTCTGCCGCCCAGATCATATTCGGAACCAGGACTTCCTACAATAATACTATAGAACCGGGCTACGGCATCTTTCCCCACCAAATGGGTTGTTGGATACATCTGCAAGGAACGGACAGGTTTCATACATATGTAGTTGTTTAGAAAAAGGCCTCCCTCTTCTACCTGTGCCACGGAGCGCGGTCGCACCATCATCTCCTCTGCCCAATTATGAATCATCGTAAAGGTCAATGTGGCATTTTTCTTTACAAAGAATTCTGAGATTCCAACATGGACACCTCTTTTCAAATGGGGTGATGTGGCACAGCCCGTGATGATATGAAGCTCTGAATCTTTTTCGGCAATTATGATGTTGTGAACATTCTGTTGCAATCCATCCTTATCTAAATAGAGGCAAGCCTGGATGGGATAGATGGATTTGCTTCCCGGAAGGGCCCGGATAACGTAACCGTCATGCAATCCAAGTTCTGCCGCAGCGGTATATTTGTCTGCATCTACGGCTACAAGCTTCCAGTAATAATCCCTTATCCAGTCATACTGCTCCAAGGCCTTTTGGATGGGGATGACTTCAATGCCCTCCTGCTGGGTGTGGCAATGAATGACCTCTGTGTCTTTCTGAAAATAGGTGCCTCCTCGTTCCTTCTTTGTGACATCCAGCCCGGCCATGATAAGCCGCTTCTGTTCATCTTCCGGCATTGCACAAAGATCTTCATCTGCCATATAAGAATGGGGTACAGACGATTCATCGAATTCATTCAGATCTATGTCCGGGCCGATTGCTCCCGTTTTGTCTATTGCCTTACTCGCTTTTTCTCGTAATTGTTCTCTGTTATACATCGCACACACTCCTTATAGCCGGATTCACCTATGCAGGTTAATATTTCCAGGGGATTGCTGACACAACTTAACATCCCGTCATACAGAACCTGTCCCTTGTCAGCGAACACATAGTCAAGAATAAATCCTGTATGGGTAATGATCAGTCCCATTTTTTTTCGTTCTAACTTCGACTTCATTTTGGATTTTGTTTCAACGGCGGAAAGGTCTTTCTGTAACAAAGAGGCAATGGTCTTGCCTACAAGAGAAATATTTTCCATATCAACCCCTGATTCAGGCTCATCAAAAAGCATTAGATCAGGGGCCTGAGCCATTAATTGAAGCAGTTCAGAGCGTTTGATTTCGCCGCCTGAAAAGCCTGCATTTATATCCCTGTCTAAAAACCCCTCAAAATTGACCTGATTTGCCAGGGCCTTTTCATCTACTTCATCCCCTGCGCATAACTGGACCATCTGCCGGGTCTTTAATCCGTTTATTGTAGGTGGACGCTGGTAAGACATGCCGATACCCAGCTTGGCCCGTTCGTCTATTTATTGGCAGATGTGTTATATCTTCCCCTTTAAACATTATCTTCCCTGCCACCACTTCGTATTGAGGGTAACCCATAATCGTCATCAATAAGGATGTCTTCCCGGAGCCGTTCGGTCCAAACAGTATATGGGTTTCCCCTGGCTGGATTTCAAGATCGATGTGTTTCAGGATTTCCTTATCCCCAAGCTTTACCTGTAGATCCTCTATTTGTAACATCTTGCTCTCCTTTTTGATTATTTTCCCGGAGTTTGTTCGAGTTTAAACTCCAACCAATCAATCATCTCCTGGATGTTCTTGGACATATGCCAGCGGCCATTGGCAAAAGCGCCGTAGTCTGCACCTGCCATGGCCGATGCAAACCGGCATGAACTGGCATAAAACAGCCACTGCTCCACCCACTTTTTCTCAATTGCCTCATTGAAGATGCTGTCCTTATCCCAGGCAGTTAAGAGAATCTTTGTGGCAGTCAGAGTCATCTTGTTAGTAGTCTTGATTGTGTTTTCAAGACGGGCAAAATGTCCATCGACCCAAGTTTGACTGTGGCAGGAAAGACAAACCCCCTGCATGGTCTTCTCCCTTTTTTCCTGCTCCATAACATCAATCAGATACTTGGCTACGGGTTCTCCGGTCAATTCCGTGGGCAGAGGTAATCCTGCCCTGTTCTTAATAATGGTTGTATCCGGAGATTTTGGATGGGGGTGGGCGTAGATCAGGCCTAATATTCTCCAGGGGATACGATCATTCATTTGGTGTGTCCGTTTTGCTATAACATCTCCATCTTCAGAGATCACAAGGCTGACATGACAGGTAGCGCAGGTCGGCGCTGTAAAGTCTTTTCCCACGGTCCAGGGCACGGCGTCAAAATTCCATGCCCTGCCTATTGAGGCATAGATATTCCCATGCTTGCTGACAGCATAGACCTTATATGCCGGCACATCAGGACCCTTGTGGCACTCGGAACAGGTATAGGGCCTCCTGGCCATTTCAATGGAAAACCGGTGCCGGCTGTGGCACGCTGCACAGGATCCCCTGGACCCATCCGGATTGATTCGCCCGACCCCATGGTTAGGCCACCCCGAAAGTACAGGAAATGACATCTCTCCCTCTTCCGTTTCTCTGGTTCGCATACCCTTAACCTGAACGATTGTGCCATGGCAGTAAAAACAGGAATCAGCATCGGTCTTGACATCAGGAGGTTTATATGTAGTTTTCATATCTGCAAAGGATTGAGTGCCGTTAACCGAGTCCACGAGGTCTCTGTAGAGCGGATTGTTCTGAAGGTTTCCGTAGGCATGAGACATGAGGTTTTTTCCGTATTGTCCTACCTCGGCAGGATGACACGAAGCGCAGTCTCTGGGCGTTACAACTATATGAATGTAGTAACCATTGTGCTCAAAGGTATCCTGATGCTCTCCGGGATTCATGGTGTGGCATTCGGCGCAGCCAACAACAACATTGACCAGTCCATCGGGCACCTTGCCAACCGAAATTCGCCTCTCAAGTTTTGTCTTCTTCAAGGCCTCAGCCGGAGTGATATTGGCCATGCGGCCCTTCTTCCAGTCCGCTACAATGCCGGGATGAAAAGATGCGTGGCAATCAATACATGTCTGGGTGTCCTCGCTGATCTGGGAATTGGCTCCAATCACTACCGGAGCAGAAAGAAACACCACCAGCAGGGCATACATGGCGAATTTCTTCATAGGCATATCTCCTTATTTTTCGTCAAGGTTCTTGCCTCCATCTTTTTCATCTTCCACTCAAGATATTGACCGTGAGTGAAACCTGTCCCCAGTTCAGATGTTCCATTGCAATGAGCACCTTGCCGACAGAGACGACAGCGGCTTTTGCTGCACATCTGGCACTCATAACAATCCGGGCATTTTGTCCTTTTGTCACGAATCATTTTTGACGGTGTCGTAAAAAGTCCTTTGCCTCTTCTTTTTGTCATTCCCGCCCGTCGAGAGCCTCTGGGTCGAACGACGAAGGCGGGAATCCAGTCATTTTAGTCGGTTATGGACTCCCGCCTTCGCGGGAGTGACGGGAATTAAAGAACTGCGAAGTAAAGACAGTATGAGTTCTACAGGTTAAAATGCATTTTCAACTTTCCACTCTTGCCAGACTTTACCAACAAGATCAGGCCCGGGCTTAAGGGTTGGTTTGCCAGGCTGCCAGCCTGACGGTGTGGCCTCCGAGCCCTTGCTATTTCGCACAAGTTGAAATGCCTGGATCTGTCGAAATAACTCGCTTACATTACGGCCCACCGGCGGGGTCAGTATCTCAATGGCCTGGATTATGCCATCAGGGTCGATGATGAAACGCCCCCTGGTATTCACGCCACCGGCCTCATTATATACCCCGTAAATCGATCCGATCTTGCCGCCTGCATCGGATAACATGGGAAATGGAACACCCCCTTCTACCATCTTGGAAAGCTCTTCCTCTTGCCAGATCTTGTGCACGAAATGGCTGTCCACACTGATCGAAAGAACCTCAACATCCAGTTTTTTGAGATCTTCGTATTTGGTGGCAACTGCCGCCAACTCCGTTGGTCAAACAAACGTGAAATCTCCAGGGTAAAAACAGATCACCACCCATTTGCCTAAATAATCCGAAAGCTTGACCTGCCCAAAGTTACCATCCTGATAAGCCGGTGCCTCAAAATCAGGTGCCTTTGTCCCAACACTAACTGATGCCATAATGTCCTCCTTCTTGTTTTCAGATTTTTCCATTGGTTTTTCTTCCTTCTCCGCCTCGCCGACCTTTGACCCGGTCGGCTTTCCGCAACCTATCTTTAACTCTTTCATCAAACCACCTCCCTTAATCCACTTAAAGCTATTTACACGGGATAAAGATGACCTGCGCTCAGGGGGGAATCGTTATCCGTTTCGGCCCCATTGCTTTCCTTCACCCATAAATTCTTATTGTTCCATCCTGCATTCTTTGTCCCATTCCGGGCAGGCTGTTTTCATCTCGGTTTGGTATTTATGCATACACTCACTGCACTCCATCTCAACGTTTGGAACATCACCGAATTTTTCCTTTATTTCTTCGTGGCTAAGATGGGAAACCGCACTACACCCGCACTGGGGACATGTGGTTTTTATGGTGTACCTCTTCTTTTCCATGAAACACCTCCTATATCTGATATAACTTATGTCCCGTTATTGCTATAAGCGCGGATCGATATGTCCAGGTCCGCCACACTCAGGTGTATAACAGGTAACATTTAAGAATTCGCATTTTTCTTTGCACTGCGGGCATTCCTCAGGGGGTGTAGCCGCTGTAACAAGATAGCCGCAATTTCCACATTTCCAGAAAGTCAGTCCGCATTGAGGACAGATATCCCCTGTAAACTTGCCGTCACCGGTGTGGCCACAGTTGGCACATACCCATTTGTCTTGCTTGTTTTCCATACTTTTCACCTCATATTCCTTTAAGTTTGTAAGGATTAATAACCAATACGGGGGCGGAGGATTTTTTCACCACATTCTCGGCCACGCTTCCAAATATCGTATGCTCCAATCCCTTGCGTCCATGTGTCCCCATAATCACTAAATCAATACCTTCATCCTCAATGGTTTTAAGAGCTTCCTGGGCTGGGTCGCCGGAAACGATTATTCTCTGGAAGTTGGGACAGCTTTTCAACTGTTCATCACAAACTTTGTCCATACTCTTTTCAGCGCCTTTCAACGCCGCGTCTTGGTACTGCTTCAGGTAAAGCTGGGGAATATGGAAGCCACTGCCCCATTTAGAAAGGTCCTCTACTACATGAAGCAGATAAATCGTGCTATCATACTTATCAGAAATTGACAGCACGTAAGGTAACAGCTTTGATGAATTTTGCGTAAAATCAACAGGAAACAGAATCTTTTTTATTTCTAACATAACATTTCACCTCCGTTTTTTATTTTAATCTATTCTGGCCTTGTAAAGAAGAAGACTGTTGGATACGACCGTTATGCTGCTCATGGCCATGGCCAATGCCGCCAGGATAGGATGTAGTTGTCTCAGAAAGCCGGGCAGAAATTCAAAGGGATACAGAACACCGGCTGCAACAGGAATCAGTACAAGATTATAAAAAAAAGCCCAGAAAAGGTTCTGCCTGACGGTTCTCATAGTGGCCCTGCTCAGTTTGATTGTTTTTGCAACACCCTTCAGGCTACCGCTTGCCAGGATCACATCGCCAGACTCTATGGCCACATCTGTTCCTGTCCCGATTGCCAGGCCCACATCGGCCTGGGCAAGTGCCGGGGCATCATTGATGCCATCCCCCACCATACCGACTTTTTCGCCTTTATCCTGGAGTACTTTGATTTTTGCTGATTTTTCTTCAGGCCGCACTTCTGCAACTATCTCATCAATACTAACTTCCGAGGCGATTGCCTTTGCTGTCTGGATATTATCCCCTGTAAACATGATAACATTTAGGTCCTGCTCGTGCAGTTCTTCTATGGCCTCTTTTGACTCCGGGTTGACCGTATCAGCTACAGCTATAAGTCCTGCAAGTTGTTTATCAACCACAATCATCATTACTGTCTTTCCTTTATCCTGCAAGGATCGGACCTGGTCTTTCGCAAGACCAAGGCCAATGCCCATATTGTCAAACCAGTTGGGTTTTCCTACCAGGACCTCTTGCCCATTTATTTTTGCCTGAACCCCAAAACCCCTTGAGGCCTTAAAGTTCTCCGGTTCGACAAGGTCAATCCCTCTTTTTTCCGCCTCCTTGACTATGGCCCGTCCTAAGGGATGTTCAGATCCCCTTTCCACCGAGGCTCCGAGTCTTAGAAGTTCTTCCTCATTTTTGATAAGTGAATTAGACACAATTATATTGACCACGGAGGGCTTGCCCAAAGTGATAGTCCCGGTCTTATCCAGGACAATCGTATCCAGTTTTGTAGCTGTCTCTAAGGCCTCGCTATTCTTGAAAAGTATACCTTTTTCCGCCCCCTTTCCTGTTCCGGCCATAATGGCCGTGGGCGTGGCCAGCCCGAGGGCACAGGGGCAGGCAATGACCAGTACTGCTACCAATCGTATCATGGATGGCACGAATTCGCCTCCTATTACCCACCAGATGATAAAGGTCAAAAAGGCAATCCCAATCACCGCCGGGACAAAGACTGAGGCAACCCTATCGGCCAGAGCCTGAATGGGGGGCTTGCTTCCCTGAGCTTCCTGAACCAGACGGATAATCCGTGCAAGGGCGGTATCACTTCCCACCTTTGTGGCCTTAAATTTGAGACGGCCCTCTCCATTGATGGTTCCTCCGACAACACTGTCTCCCGGGCTCTTATCAACAGGGATAGGCTCCCCGGTCAACATGGATTCATCAATACTTGATTCCCCTTCAATGATCAGGCCATCCACGGGGATACTCTCTCCGGGACGCACGATAACCGCATCTCCCACCTTGACCTGGAAAAGAGAAATCTCTTTTTCTACCCCGTTCTCAAAGATAGTTGCGGTTTTGGGGCGTAGTCCGATTAACTTGCGTATGGCACCACCTGTTTTTCCCTTGGTCCTTGATTCCAGCATCTTGCCTAATTTGATCAGGGTTATAATTACGGCCGATGTCTCAAAATATACATGTTTCCCAAGGGCGGGATAAATAAGCAGTGAAAGGGAGTAAAAATACGCGACCGAAGAACCCATGGCCACAAGGACATCCATGTTGGCGCTCTTGTTTTTAAGACTCTTCCAGCCTCCGGTATAATAATCCCAGCCTGTATAGAACTGAACTGGTGTTGCGAGGACCAGAAAGAGCCAGTTAACCCACGCGGCATGACTCCATAATCCAAGCAGTCCAAAGTCTCTTCCCATGCTGAGGAAAAAAAGAGGTACGGTAAATATGACTCCCACAAGGAACTTTCGTGTCTGATCTATTATCTCAGCCTTACGCGCAGCCAGTTCCGCGTCTTCTCCAACAAGAGCCTCATCCGGTCGTATGGCCCCGTACCCCGCCTTCTCTATGGCGCCGATAATTTCTTCTATGGTGGTCATGCCCGGAATGTATTCAACAAAGGCACGTTCGGATGCAAAGTTGGCAGACGCCTGAACTATTCCGGGAACATTTTTCTTCAAAGTCCTTTCAATATTCATGGCGCAGTTGGCACAGGTCATTCCAGTAACCGGGATGTCAACGGTTGCTTTTGCCACCCCGTATCCTGAACCATGAATCTGCTCTACCAGGTCCTTTAGCTCAATCTTACTTGAATCATATGTTACGTCTGCCTGTTCACTGGCGAAGTTGACATTTGCTTCTTTGACTCCCCTAAGTTTTTTGACATTCTTTTCAATATTAAGGGCGCAATTGGCACACGACATGCCGGTTATTGGGAGCCTTATGTTTTTCTCTATCATTAGATTTACTTTAAACCGCCTTGCAATATTTGAAACTTGATCTGTCGATGTAGATCTCAAAAAAACCCTGGCGCGGCTGATGGGGCAGGAGCTTCATTAATCCGCTGGCGGATAATTGATGTCTTCCAAAGTCGATTTGATTTTTTCAAGAGTCGCTGGTGCATCGTATTCAACAGTTACCTTTTTCGAGTCAGGGTCTCCTTCCACATTCGAGACCCCATCAATCTCGATCAATTCATTTTTGATACTCATCACACAATGCCCGCAACTTATGTTTGGTATAGAAAATGTCTTTGATTCCATAAGGATTATTTCCTTTCAGTGGGTATGTCCGGCTGAAGCATTAGTTTTTTCTGTGCAATTACTTGGGCAATGACATAAGTCTATTGCTCAGAAGTCTGATGTGCTCCATTTCCTGTTTTATGATGTCGTCAATTTTGTTTTTCCCAAGATGCACAGGAAGCAACTCCTTCATTCCCAGATAAAAAACAATAGAATCTTTCTCACGGTTAATTGCTTCGTGAAAGACCTTCATAATTTTCTCTTTTTCTGTTAATTCCTCGGGCAGAACGAAGTCCTCTATTGCCTTTTTATCAAATACACGGAGATCAGCCAAAGCCTTCAGATATAGCGCCGATTCACCTTCAGGGTCGAAAACCGTCGGTTCACGTTCCTTATCAGACAAATTCGCCCTCATGGAAATGAAAACCTTTTCATGTTCGTCTTCCATCGTGGCAAGATCAAGAAACAGTTGGCGAACGGGGATATCTGAGAAATTCCCGGCCATCTGGCGGTAAAACATCGCACCATTTCTTTCAATCTGTTCCGCTATTTCGAAAATCTCATCCGCATTAAATTCATAGCCCATCGAATAATCGCCTCCTTTCATTGTGAAAGCATTGCTCAGCTACGCCGGCTTCAGGGAGCACTTACTGATTGTTGGTTGCCGACTGCTGATTGCTTTTGAGTTACCTCTGGTTTATCAAATAACTGGAAACAGACAGAGCGGCTTTGGCCCCTTCACCGGCGGCGATAATCACCTGTTTGAAGGGAATAATGGTAACATCACCACAAGCAAAGACACCGGAAATACCTGTCCGGCACATATCGTCTATTACAATCTCTCCCTGCCGGTTGGTTTCTAAGGTGTCGATGACAAGATCGGAATTTGGCAGAAGGCCTATCTCAATAAATACACCCTCCACATCAAGCCTTTTTAGCTCTCCGGTTTCCAGCGACTTTATCTCTAAACCTTCAACCGCTGAATCCCCTACTATTTGTAATGTGTCATGTTTTGTATAGATTTCAACCTTGGACGAATTGTTAACCCTGTCTTGAAGCATCTGATCGCCGGTCAGCGGAGTGAGCGAGACCATGTAAACTTTGTTAGCAACCTTATCAAGGTCGATTACCGCCTCAAGAGCTGAATTCCCTCCTCCTATAACTGCAACGTCAGCGCCTGCAAACAGAGGGGCATCACAGGTGGAGCAATAGGCTACACCCTTGCCGATCAGCTTCTTTTCCCCGGGCACATTTAAAGGCCTTGGGCGTTTTCCAGTGGCAATGATAACGGTCTTTGTATGATATATTTTTCCGTTGGAAGTAGTGACCTTCTTTATTTTGCCTGTCAACTCAAGGGAACTTACATCTGTCCCCACGAGTTTTTCGATTCCATATTTGCCCACATGTTCATCGAACTTTGCAATCAGATCGGCTGTTTCAATCTGGCTAAAACCGAGGAAGTTATCAATCTCATAGGTATCTGCCACCTGACCACCGATATTTTTACTTGCAAGTAGAGTTTTGAGGACCTTTCTGGAAGTATAGATTGCGGCGCTCAAACCGGCAGGACCGCCACCAATGATGATCACATCATAAAGCGGAGAAATCAAACCTTCCATGGTCAGACCCAATCTTTCACTCAGTTCCCCGGTTGTATATAGATTGACGAGGTCGGTGTAACCTCCTATCGGTTCGCCCTCTACCAGGATCTGGGGAGGGGAATTGCTGCCGGTTTTTTCCTTCATTTCTTCCCACTCTTTTGACCCGGCAGGAACATTTATTTCTGTAAAACCGATACCCTTCTCTTTCAGAAACGATTTCGCCTTAATGCAAAAAGGGCATCCTTCCGTCGAATAGATAGTGAGGGTATTCATAATTCTTTAACCTCGCTTCTTAGATTTCCGAGCTTTGCTTGAGGCAATTCAGGGCCTGCCCCACACGATCACTGTCAAAGCCGAGCATCACTTCATTGCATATAGATATCACCGGAACACTGCGTGCCCCACCGGAAATCTCCATCATCTCTTTGAGGGCATCCCTGTCTTTGGTAACATCATAGGCAACATAGTCAACCCCCTTTTGCGAAAGAAACTCCTTCGCCATTTTGCAATATGGTCAAGTCGGGGTGGTATAGATCTTTACTTTTTGTTCCATTGCAATTACCTCCCTTAGTATTTAGTTACTCCTTTTCAAACTGATCTTTGTACGCCCCGCAAACTGGACAGACCCAGTCATCGGGAAGATCTTCAAATGAAGTCCCGGGCTCTATGCCATTATCCGGGTCTCCTTCCTCAGGGTCATACACATAGCCACAAACTGTGCATTCGTATTTATCCATAATGTCATCCTCCTCTATTTTTTTTTGTTATCACCTGACCGCCCCGCATTGCAGGGCGTGCTGCACAAAATATTATTCCTCTATATATGTTGGCGCGGCCTTTGGCGCCTTCCCTTTTTTTACCTGATGATAGTAAGCATAAGTCATAGGTTCACCATCACTCATGATATCACCATCAACAATCTCACCAATAAAAACTGTGTGTGTCCCCATATCAACTTCTTTTTCAACCCTTATTTCCAGGTATGCGACACTGGTTTCCTCGAGAATTGGATTACCCGATGGACTCAGCCGGTATTTAATGCCGTCAAACTTATCGATATCTCTTCCGCACTTAAACCCAAAGCGCCCTATAAATACCATCTCAGAGTCTCTATCCAGGACGTTCACTACAAAGGACCGACTCTGTTTGATGAACTCATGAGTGTAATTTTCTTTGTTGATGCTCACGGCAAGCGTCGGTGGTTTTGAAGTGATCTGAAACACAGTGTTTGCTATCTGCCCATTGATCTTATCATCTTTGCTTGAGGTGACAACATAGAGGCCGTAGCCTATTTTATGGAGCGCATTCTGGTTCATTCAATCCTCCTTTTGCTTTACGTAGGAAAGTGCTTTCGGAGTTGTATGGTCCTCGAGTTCGTGCTATGTTCCAGCATCAAGAGTACACTTGGTAAAATCGATCTCCTGTCCACACCCTGAACACTTGTGCTTTTTGTCGAACTCGTCGGAAAAAATCTCTTTTTCCTTCCCGCAATTGGGGCATTTACAGGTAAATGCCTTTAGATCCTTGAACTGTTCCCATCCGGGACAATGCTGTGGTGTTGTCATAATAACCCTCCTTTCATAAAATCGTTCCACGATTTTATGAAACGCGGCTTCGCCGCTCAAAAAAATTACTCATGCAATCAAGTTATTTTATTGCACTAAGAAGTTCTCAGCTTCTTGCCGACTTCGCGTCCATAATCCTGGGCCATCTGGGTACCACCACCTAATGAAGCGGATTTCAGTCTCAACGGCCCGCTCACCATGTTCATTTTAAAAATATTTGTCATGGTTTCAAAGATACGGCCGGGCGCTTCGCCACTCCACCCAAAGGCGCCAAACGATCCGCCCACCTTGCCTTCAAGATTTACTTTTTCAGCCAAAAAGAGCATGGTTTTCATGCCCTGCATCATCTCACCGTGATAGGTGGCAGACCCGAATACATAAGAATCATATCCTTCGAGATCGGTCTCCTTTTTAATTTCGGTGACATTCTTGGCATCTGCTTCACCACCCTCAAAGCGGATTCCTTCGGCAATCAGTTCAGCGATATCTTTTGTTTGCCCTCTTCTTGTTGAATAAACAACGAGTGCTTTTGCCATTTTTCACCTCCACATTTCGTGCATTTTTAGTAGGCCTTTCTCATCTTTCATCCTTCCGATTTTTCGGCAGGTGGTGTAAATACCCGCTGGCCAAGTTCGCGATCCAGCATGAACAGTCCTCCTTTGGCATCTCCCATAAGCTTGATCTTCTGAACTACCTCATTTGCGGAGTCCTCTTCCTCTACCTGTTCGGTAACAAACCACTGGAGAAATATCCCGCTCGCATAGTCATGCTCTTTAGAAGCCAACTCAACCAGATCATTGATCAGAGCAGTTACTTTCTGTTCATGCTGTGAGACACCTTCAAACGCGGCAAGAGGGGAGGCCCACTCTGTTGCGGGGGCTTCAATTGATTTGAGTATTACCCTGCCACCCCGTTCATTTATGAAAGCATAGAACTTCATTGCATGGACCATCTCTTCCTGGGCCTGCACCTTCATCCAGCTTGCGAATCCTCTAAGGCTTATGGATTCAAAATATGCAGACATGGACAGGTATAGATAAGCAGAATACATCTCTGCATTGATCTGACCGTTCAATGCCCTTTCCATCTTTTCGTTTAGCATAGCTCTTATCCTTTCCACAGGCCATGAAGGTTACAGTATTCGCGAGCCGTTATCTGGTCCGCATCGATCTTGAAAATTGCTTCAGGTGCATCTCCGGGATTGAGAAACTGCCGGTAGGCCTTTCCGTCCGCAATAATCTCAACCCATTCGATGTAATGCTTTTCCTCCATGGGATGGGCTACATCTCCAACCTTAACTTTAAACCCATCAGCGGTTTTTTCGACTACAGGCACATGCTTTTCCTTGGCCGCATCAACGGTATTTTCCTTATAGAGTTTCATGGGCTTGCCGCAGCAAACCAGTTCCCCTTTACCACCATGCAGTACCTCAATAATGTTACCGCATACTTCGCACTTATAAATTTCCAATTTTTCCGCCATTTTCATTCCTCCTTTTTTTAGTTTGCCTCCGGCCCGAATCGAACAACCCGGACGCTATCCTTGCCTTTTCGTAACGGACACAACTATTCAAACTTGAAAAATTCCTCTTTCTTAGCGCCGCAAACCGGACACTCATCCGGGAGTACACCGTCTGATACATAACCACAGACCTTGCAGACATAGTAGGTGGTCTCCCGTTCCTCCATAAGATGAGCCATTGCCTCCTTGTAGAGCTTGGCATGCCCATCCTCCACGTCCCTGGACTGGCTGAAGATCGAGCTTGCCGTCTCATCCTTTGCTTCCGTGGCCAGTTTGATGAACTTTTCGTATGCTACGCCAGCCACTTGGACCTCCGATTCGAAGCTGGCCTGAAGGTTCTCCTCCGTGCTTTTGATCTCCTTGAGCATACGCAAACACCGTTCACCGTGGATTTCCTCTGAGCGGGCTATAACCCTGAAAAGCTTAGCGATCGGCAGATATTCTTCCTGTTCTGCTTTGTCGGCATAGACCTTAAGACGAAGTGCAGCCTTAGACTCTCCCACATAGGCTTGGTATAATACGTCTTTGATTTTTTTATCCATTGCTCATTCCTTTATACACTTGAAGATAAATATTTGAATATCCACATAAAACGATTTTCAATTTCCGGACCAGAAATTAATAGTTTTCACCCAACAACTCAAAATACGCCTGCGGATGTGCACAGGCAGGACATGCATCCGGGGCCTCTTTCCCAGTGTGAAGATATCCGCAGTTTCTACAGCGCCATACCACCTCTTTATCCCTCTTGAAAACACGGCCTGCTTCAATATTTGCCACAAGGTCGTTGTACCGTTTTTCATGCTGCTTTTCAGCCACGGCTATTGCTTCAAAAACAGTAGCAATGGCATCAAATCCTTCCTTCCTGGCTGTTTTTGCGAAACCCGGGTACATCTCGGTATGCTCGTAGTTCTCTCCGGCCGCAGAGGCCTTGAGGTTTTCCAGTGTGGTCCCGATCACGCCGGCGGGAAAACTCGCTGTCACTTCAACTTCACCACCTTCCAAAAACTTAAAAAGTCTCTTTGCATGTTCCTTTTCCTGGTTGGCCGTTTCCTCAAAGATTGAAGAAATCTGAACGAAGCCTTCCTTCTTTGCCTGGCTGGCAAAATAAGTGTATCGGTTTCGCGCCTGCGATTCTCCAGCAAATGCGGTCAACAGGTTTTTCTCGGTTTGGCTACCTCTTAAATCGCTCATTTGACTACCTCCTTCATTAATTTATTTTCTGTTAATCTGTGACTACTCACGTAGTCAGCCTAAATAACCTGAGTAATTACGTTAATCTTTTTTTTGTAGTTTCCCCAGCTCTATTACAAGAGGCAAAATAAGCGGCTTCTTGTTGATATTGTGAACATTTATATAACGGAGGATCCCTTTTTTATCGATTACAAACAAGGCTCTTTCTGACATACCATCAGATCGCAATACTCCGTACCTGTCAGCTACCGCACCGTGCGGCCAGAAGTCAGAAAGCACATGAAACCATAATTTTCCCATCTGTCTGGTCCAGGCAAACAGTGTCGGAATATTATCCAATGTAATCCCAATCAGGATGGCATCGTACTTGTCAAAGACCTTCTCTTTTACAGCATTATAGCTTGGCCACTGGTCTGAACAGACAGGGGTCCACGCCGCAGGGACGAAAGAGATGATAACATTCTTTTTCCCATAATACTGGCTTAGGGTAACCTTGCCTCCGGAGACGGCAGGGAGGGCGAAGTCAGGGGCGCGATCGCCCACCTTGACCTTCAGTACACTGTCACTCGGTTTGAGTTGTCCTAAGTCAAAGATGTTTTCCTTGAAGACATCTGATTTACTGTGGGCATTAGGGGTCGAAAAAATAAGGGTGACCACACAAACGATCCATATAAAGTGAATTTTCTTTATCATTCCCGTCTCCCTATTACAAGGTCAAGGGTTTTGATTGAAGGACTAAGCCCCTTCTGCTGCTACAGACCCCGGTCCTGCAAGGGGCCTGAAGGATTTTTTACTGGCGCCATAAATCGGACATTTCCAATCGTCCGGCAGATCCTCAAAAAGCGTGCCTTTCGGAATCTTTCCTTTCCTGTCTCCCTTGTCAGGATTATAAATATAACCGCAATTTGTTGTCTGGCACTGCCACATTTCTTAGGGTGCTGCCATTTTACGCTCTCCCTTCTCTTATTCCTCACCAAGTGAATAGTAACACCTTTTCGGGGATATTACTTTCCCCTTTTTCTTCAGTCCGCTGATTACTTTTGAGACTTCTTTGCTCTCCTCACCGATCAGCTTTGCAATATCTCCCGGTCTGATCGGCTTTCCCGCCTTTTTCATAGCATCCAAAACCCTTTTTTCCATATTTACACCCTCATTTTCTAAAAGCGCCAAAGCCGCGCTTCATAAAATCGAAATAGCGATTTTATTTCCACCAGCCTTTCTTGATATGCGCCATTTTTTCGTTTTCCGCGAGTTGTCTGATCTTGAGGGCTGAATCCCTCAAGACGCCATACAGCACACCGCAACCCGTGTCTTCGCGCACTGCGTCACCCCTGTCTGCAAGATCCAGCATGTTTTCAACCAGATCGAGCGTCTCCTTGATGCTCTCATCGCATGGCTTCATATTTTGATTCCTCCGGAGGAAATTTGAGATATCTCGATATTTTATAATATCAAGATCCGTGCCAAATTCCGGTTTGACAGGAGGAACAGCGCAAAATGCCTTTGAAATTGAATAGTTAAAACAAAAGGGTTCATTTATTGGAACCAGTTGGATGACGTATCAGGGGGTTTTACCTGAGACAGAAGTGTCTCAGGGTGAGGGCTAAGGAGCTAAGTTAGTGATATCGCGGATATATAGATAAGTTTTAAGTGCTTGGATATGAAGAGTATGTGACACAAAACCCGTCGGCAAATGGAGGCATGGTAATGGTTTAAGCCTAAAATGTATAAATCGTTATTAATGTAATAGGGTTGCAGGCGAGCTGGGATGGGTTGGCAGTGAGGAAAGACTGAAGTCGGGTTCTGAATAAAGGATTGAGTTGTCTCATGTTATATTACGAGACACAGATGTATCATGAGACATCGGGGGAATCCGCTAAGAATCGGTAAAGGGTGGCACGGCCCACACCTAATAGCCTGGCTGCCTTGGCCTTGTTATCCCCGCTTTGGGTCAGGGCAGCGCGGACACTTTCTGTGTCCAGTTTTCGCGAAGGGCCGGGAGAGGGCCGCTTTCTTTTCCATTCCTTCAATTCTAAGGGAAGGTCGTCTGGTTTAATAATCCGGCCACTGGATTTTACAAGGGCGAAGCGGAGAGCGCTTTGAAGCTCGCGAACATTTCCGGGCCAGGAGTAGTCCACCATGATCGCAAGGGCCTCTTTGGAGAGACCCGGAGTGTTCTGTCCTTCTTCAATGGCCTTATTAAGAAAGTGTTCTACTAAGAGGGGAATGTCGTTCCTTCGATTCGTGAGCGGAGGAAGATAGATAGGAACCACATTGATGCGGTAGTAGAGGTCCTCGCGGAAATTCCCCTTTTTTACTTCGCTCTTCAGGTCCCGATTGGTGGCGCTGATGATGCGGATATCCACGGATATGGTTTTTTCGCCACCCACCCGCTCAAATGTCCCTTCCTGAAGGACCCGAAGGAGTTTTGCCTGGACTACCCTGGGTAGGTCAGTCACCTCGTCTAAAAATAGAGTGCCGCCATTGGTAAAGGCACCCTTCACATGTCCGAAGAGTTCGCTTTCAAGAATGCCCTCTGGAAGGGCGCCACAATTGATGGGTACAAAGGGATTGCCCCCTCGCCGGCTTTCATTGTGAATAGCAGCAGCCACTAATTCTTTTCCTGTACCGGTCTCACCGCTGATGTGGACAGTATAGTCGTTTGTGGCCATGTCCCGTATCTGTCTATAGATCTGGAGCATCTTAGGGTCCCGGCCTATGATCCCGGAAAAGTCCTTGAGATCTCCGAGCTGTATTTTCAGGGCAATCAGGTCCGTTACATCGCGAAATGACGCGATAACGCCAACAAAACCTCCCGTGTTGTCGGTTCATCCCGCTAACGCTCATTTCAATCCGCCGGGGTTCGCCATGCCTGGTGAGGATATTGAGAGGATAGGAAAGATGGTCAAGGGTCTCGGGCGCGCCCTCCTGAAAAGAGCAGCGGCCGCCGCAAAAAGGCCCGCCAAATGCCACGTGGCAGTCCTTTCCGAGGACTTCTTCCCTGCTGTATCCTGTTATTTTTTCAGCAGCCCGGTTGAAAAACAGGATCCTCCTCTCTTTGTCATGGGCTATAATTCCCTCAGTGAGGTTATCGAGGATATTTTCCAGGTTCTTAATGTCAGATAGATTTTGTTTTTTACCTGTCATTGGTTAGTCACTTTCATTAATATGGTTTTCCTGTCACTTGAGTATATTAGAGATCCCTTTTTTTGGGAGTCCGGCACTCAGACTATGCTGAGTGCCGGACGTTTAATAAAATTGTGAAGCAATTTTATAATTTGATTGTATTTAAAATTGTTTTCCTAAGCAAGGTAAAAGCCTGGAAAATAAAGGAACAAATGATCGTAGAATTCGGGAGGTTGAAGGGTATGTATAGATCTTGACTTAAGTCAAAGAAACCTCTGGCAAACTATATAACGATACCTTAAGGGCATGGGTCAATTGTCCTCGGGAAAAGGGGAGAAAGGAAGTAAAAGGAGACTGCCTATGAAAAATCTAACCCGGGTCTACATGTTTGGATCTTTGCAAATATGGGCAAGGGATCTTTATGATCTCCCTATCCAGGTAGACCTCAAAGCCGCAACCCCGTTGGCTGATGTATTGAGGAAGCTTAAGATTCCCGCTGATAGGGTGCAACTGGCCATGGTCAACAACAGAGCTGTTCCGTGGGATTCTGATATCTATCCGGGTGATAGGCTGTCTTTATTTCCTGAAGAATATCCTGTATTTGCCGATTGGAGAGACCTACGATTTTAAAGCCCGAGAGCCATCCCATCGCACTTGGCTCTGCCCAAGAATACTTAACTACTTAGTTATCAGATTCCTCCATTTTGGCAAGGGGCGCGGATCGATCGGGTGGCATTTGAAAAGGCAATCGCTAGAATTTCCGAGAAGTTGGGGGTTGGAATTTGCCTTTTCAAGGTTCAACGTATCTCAAGATTGAGCTAGTACATGGCACACGCTGTGATAATAAAAAGGGGCATCGCCGCAGGGGTATTTCTTTTTGGGCGATGCCCCATTAAACTCGGGCTTAAACCGCGAAATCCGTTTCAATTCAGCTGACAGTTATTTTCTTGACTTCGCTTTTCTCGTCCTTCTTAAGTGTGAGTTTAAGGATGCCGTCTTTATAAGTAGCATCCACCTTGTCCGTTTGAACCTTCTCAGGAATATGAAAGCTTCGCTGGAATGATCCATAGGTTCTTTCAACCCGGTGATAATTCTCACCGTTGTCTTCCTTTTCCTGCTTCTTCTCCCCTTTGACGGTCAGGATACCCTCAGAGAGGGTTATGTCAAGATCCTTGGCATCAATACCGGGTAGTTCTGCTGTTAAGATATATTCTTTTTTATTTTCGGAAATATCGAAAGCAGGCACCCAGGTTCTCTCCTCATCAAGAAGCGCCGGATAATCCCAGCCTTCAAAAAAGCGATCAAAAAAACCTCTTTCGGGTACAAACGGAAATGTTTTTGGAATCAAACCTAACATCCTCGTCATTTTGTCCACCTCCTAATGTTTAATATGGTATCTGGTGGAAGTACTTCCTGTTCGCGCTTGGTTCTAATTTAAGCACTACATGTACTAAGTCAAGAGAGGCAGGGGTTCAGGCGGCAACCCTTTGCTATCTTTTTAAGATGTCACCCCTGGTACTGATAGCGATCTCTTCCATGGGTATGTCTTTTCCTGCCGCCTCCATGGCGCTCTTTACAATCATGGGGAGGCCCGAGCAGCAGGGAACTTCCATAATAAGGGCGGTGATGCTCTTGATGTCGGCAACCTTGAATATTTCCGTGAACTTCAGGATGTAATCTTCATGACCACCTTGTCTTTGAGAAAGTCCCGGTGGAAATTAGGGTAGGCAACCGGTGTACAATCTGCCGCAATCAAGAGATCAGCCCCATTGAGGAAGGGCGCATTTGGAGGCACCAGGTTTATCTGAACAGGCCAGTGTGAAAGGGTTGATTCTGTTCTGGACTGTGAAGCATTAGCCATCACCTCTTTACCGGAAAATGCAGGAATAAAGGTCTGAACCTGGGTAGACGGGCAACCACAGGCCAGGGGAAGATCAACAGGGTTTTCGGTTTTTTCCTTATCTTTCAGGTATGCCTCTATGGCTTCCTCCCTAAACCGTCACAGTAACTCTCGGACGCGAGCCGGGCCTTACCATCCACAATCTCTATGGCCCCTTCGGCGCAGCCGGGCAGGCACTCCCCGCAACCGTCACAGAGTTCTTCATCGATTTCTATTATTTTTCGCATTACTTTCATTGTGATTCCCTTTCAATTTTTTATTGGACGCTGATTGACGCAGATTTTCAGGATTAGTATGTTTGAGCAGATATGTTTAAATAAATCTGTGTTAACCTGCCCGCCGTCCGGCAGGCGGGTCTGCGTCCTAATTCAAAAGAACTTTCCTTGCCAGATTACTGCCGCTCTCGGTCAAGAAAGATTTCTTGATAATGTCAGCTAACCGCTCTGGATCCATTGAGCTTTTCTTTTGCTTTTCTTCTAAATTCGTAATCAGGTCCGCATCGTACAGACCCTTGAAGTTGATTGTCTCTTCTTCTTTGGGGTGATGGTGATGACCGACAATATCACAGACCTCATCGATTATCTCTTCCTTTGCGCCAAGCCTGTTCAATATCTCCCTTGCTATAAGTGGCCCTTCCTCCTCCTGGTACTTTGCTGCCGTGCTGTTGTGTTTTCGCTCAGCCTCCTTGACCCCGATGTCATGAAGGTATGCGGCGCACAGGATAACGGCCAGGTTACCGCCTTCC
>JAFDHL010000320.1 GCA_019308785.1 Deltaproteobacteria bacterium | reverse complement strand
GCCGGCAGGAGACATCACTCTTGAAGAAAAGCAGGAACTGACCCGCAGTTTACTGGAATGCGGGGCCAGTATTGACGAAATCAATGCGGTAAGGAAGCACATATCGTCATCCAAAGGTGGACAGATGGCAAGGGTTAGCTTTCCTGCCACCATTGTAAATCTGATGCTGTCGGATGTAGTGGGAGACGAAATGGATGTGATCGCCTCAGGTCCTTTTGTCCCTGACAGATCCACATTCAAAGAGGTATGGGGTATTCTGGAAAGATATGGCCTAAAGAATATTCCCGGAACAATCCATGAATATTTGAAGGCAGGTTTGGAAGGGCGGATCCCTGCCATATTCGACCCGGTTTTAAATTTAATAGTTGGGAGTAATATTATTGCGCTGGAGGCCGCAAGAGACAAGGCAGAAAAGATGGGATATCAAACCCTAATTCTGTCCTCTATGGTGGAAGGTGAAACAAGAGAGGTAGCAAGGGTTCACGCCGCCATTGCCAAGGAGATTGTGAAGACAGGCCGGCCGATTTTTCCACCTGCCTGCATTATTTCAGGAGGCGAGACAACCGTTACTATTCACGGCAAGGGGCTGGGAGGAAGAAATCAGGAATTCTGCTTGTCAGCAGCCCTTGATCTGGTGGGGCTCCCTCAGCGGATGGTTATACTCAGCGGGGGTACGGACGGAAACGACGGTCCCACGGATGCTGCCGGAGCCATGGTTGATCCTTATACTGTACGGCGGGGGAAAGAACTGGGGATGAAGGCCATTGACTTTTTGACCAATAATGATGCTTACAACTTTTTTGAGAAGACAAACGAACTTCTGATAACCGGCCCCACCAATACTAATGTAATGGATGTCAGGCTTGTCCTGGTAAGATAAAAAAGCTCATAGCTGATAGCTGTAAGCTCATAGTGTGAAGGAAATTTAGTCCCTGCTATGAAATCCCTTTCTTCCACCGCTGGACGAGATACGGCTTGGTCATTTCAAAGGTAGTACAATCATCCTCGATCGCCTCTTCCGCCTGCTTGATGGACATGCTTTCAGTCCTTTTCACAAAGGAGAGCGTCCTCCCAAAATAAAGGGGAATAAGGGCGTCCATTATAAGATCCCGGTCTACGGGTGCGTCTCGATAGGAGGTGGAAGTATCGAACAGAACCCTTGCCCACAGGTCTGTAGGGAAGTTGAATTCGGCCTCTTTCATTTCCTTGATTTCGAGTAACTTTTTATACACATATTCCGTCAGGACCTGTTTCCAGACGTCATTATACTCTTCAAAGCCGCCGTGAAATTTGTCGAGCAGGTTCGGTGTATTCACCTCCACTGAAGGTGGCATTTCCACCTCACCTAACCCGAAACCATAAATGGCCGTGGGCCTGCTGTACTTGACCTTGGTCCAGAAAGAATCAAAGTGACTCATCAT
Organism: Deltaproteobacteria bacterium; assembly: GCA_019308785.1. GTDB lineage: Bacteria > Desulfobacterota > DSM-4660 > Desulfatiglandales > Desulfatiglandaceae > JAFDHL01. The sequence goes on along the minus strand of JAFDHL010000320.1, from coordinate 2,507 downwards.
AGAAAAAATGGTGCCTACCACCTGCCGGAACATGGGGCCCAGATGGGCTCCCGGATCCTTGGTTCGATGAATTTTCGGTCTTCCCATGAAAGACTGGCAGATCTGGACTCGTTGGTTGATGGCCAATGTGGTCATCCAGATATCAATCCCGAAATTGGCTACAGCCTCGTCCCATGATGTATTCGCCATATAGACCTTCGCGAGTTTTCCACTGAAACCGAAATCCCCGCCAATGGGCTGTCGTGTCCTCCTGCCGTACAAAGCCCTTGTCATGGGATAGGCGATGCCGTTTGTGATGGTGCCGTCATATTTGTGCCTGACATAGAGAGGTGCTACATAGGAAAACCCCTCAAAGAGCGGTTCGCCCAGATGCTTTATCCATTCCGGGGTAATGCTCTTAAGGTCTGCATCAACGACTACAACGGCCTTTGCCTTGAGATCTATAACCTTTTGAAAGAGGTTCTTGAAATTGTTTCCCTTGCCCTTTACACCTGGTGGCGTAGAGAGATAGATTTTTGGTGTATCTGTCGGGGTGTCGAGAAAGGCCTGCCTTGTGTTATCGGGAGAGTTGTTGTCGCAATTGATAATGACAGACGACTTATCGCTGAAATATTTTTTCAGCCCCTCATCGGCCTGGGTTAGGGGATAGCTAATGGAATCGGCCTCATTGTAGGAAGGAATGCACACAACCATCTCTACTTTTTTTATGTTTTCAGGGTTGATCTCGGATTCGAAAGTGTCAGGCATTGCCTTCCTCCTCTTTTTATAAAAACTCGGCATTCAGCAATCAGCCTTCAGCCCCAAAAACAGGTCCGCCGGGGCGGAACTTATCTTGATAGTGACATACCAGAGGTCAAAGGTATGTTTGCCTCATTCATCAAGAAGCTCAATGCTGACAGCTGACGGCTAAATGCTTTCCGTGTTATCCAATATGTCCAAGACGGCTGAATTCCAGCCTTTCGGACCCATCTCCCGGGTAATTTTTAGCCGTGGTATTTTTGCATTTAACTCTGAAAAATCCTTTTGTGATCGAACAAGAACGGGACAGTCAGCACGTTCCAGCATCGGAAAATCGTTCGGGCTGTCCCCGAGCGCAACGGAAAAAATGTTTTCACGGAACTCCTTGTACCAGGAAACTAACTTTTCCATGGCCCGGCCTTTATTAGTTTTGCCTTGAACATGAAAGAACCTTCCACCTTCCGTAATGGTAAGCCCCCTGCGCGTCGCAGCTTTGAAAAGAGCTTCCCGGTCTAAAGGCCTTTTATCCAGGATGATAAATGGTTCGTCATACTCCCGCATTCCCGCCAGTCGGGAATCTTCCCTGTCAAGGCCCGTAAGGCGTGATATTTCATCAATGCTCATATCTGAAAAACCTTTGATGTTCAAGCCTAATTCGTCTCGAATTTCCTGAAGCCCTCCGACCAAACGGCTGTATGGCAAGCCGAGGGACCATTTCCACAGGTCCTTATCAAGAGATGCACCGGGGAGTGGGTCACCAAGGAGTTTGCTCGGGAAAAAAATCCCGCCACCGTTTTCGGAGATAAAAGGGGCGGATATGGATAACTTGAGGCGAAGCTTGCCCATTTCGGCCCTGGTCTTGCTGGAGACAAGAATAATAGGAACATCAAGCTTTTTGCATAGATTGAGCGCGGGCATGGCCTCTTTCCATCCGTAGGTATTGTGATCCAGCAGGGTACCGTCCAAATCGGTAAATATTATATAAAACGGTGCACCCTGCGCTTGGTACTATGGGTTTCTTCCATTTAGGATTACGAAATTCAGGTCAGGAATATTTGGAAATACTTTAATATATTTAGTTAGCGGAAACCCTTATTTTTGTCAACTTTCCTTTATGTGCAATTTGTTTGCTTAATAGCCCCTTTTTCCTTCTTTTCACTGGATCATCCGGCAAATGAGTACCGCGAAACTGTTCAGACATGAAGTTAGCAGATGGGAAGGGTGAAGAAAAGACCGCTTCAACCTTCAACCTCGCAATCATGTGTTGTCTTGAGGCGTACTCATTAACCATGTGTTGTCTTGAGGCGTACTCATTAACCGGATGAACCTTTTCACTTGAATGGCGAATTAGGAACTGATAATTTTAATATGATAAAACAGTGCAAAAATCTTTGAACCGTATAGACAGGATAGCAAGACTTCCTCAAAATACTGATGAGCTATTACAAATGATCCCATCAATCGAAACCTGTTTTCTCCTGATGGAAAAATACGGGATGCTTGAGAATATCAAGGCCCATTCCGTTGTGGTCGCGAAAATCGCCCGATTGATCGCCAAGGGGCTTGAACAAGCAGGTGTGGATATCTCCATTGAAAAGACTACTGCCGCTGCCCTCATGCACGACATCGGAAAGACCGCAAGTTTGAAATACGGGGGTGACCATACCGAGATAGGAAGACAGATCTGTCTTCGAAATCATTTTGAAGAAATTGCAGATATTGTAAGAGAGCACGTGATTTTCAAAGACTACGAACTCGATGGAGACTAT
>JAFDHL010000319.1 GCA_019308785.1 Deltaproteobacteria bacterium | reverse complement strand
GGCCTTGGTGGACCAACTAAAGCAGGCAATTACTGAGGCAACGACCTTCTGTGTAAAAAAAGGGATGAATTTAGAAGCCATCCAGGGCTCGGAGGGCTTTGAACAGATAAAACTGCTCGATAATGCTGTTGACGCCATTTTGGTCAACGATGATTCCAAAAGAGACTATCTCTTGCTTGCGGGAAATGCGAACAAGCTCTATAAAGCAATCCTTCCTGATCCGGCAGCAAAGGATCTGGCTCCAAGATGCATTCTCTTCGATGTTGTTGCTCAGAAAATCCGGTCTTTAACGCCTCCCGCTGATATCTCAGGGGTAATGGGGGAGGTGGAGAAACTCCTTGATGACTCCATATCCGCTGAGGGATATGTCATTCGAGACCCGGCAGGGACGTGGACCACCGAGCGCGTGGTTGATTTGAGCAAAATCGATTTTGAAGCACTTAAGGCCAAGTTCGAGAATGGGCGAAAGCGTATTGAGGCAGAAAAACTCAAGGGAAAAATAAGCAGCAAGCTCAGAAATATGGTTCGCCTCAACCGCAGCCGAATGGATTATCTGGAGCGCTTCCAGAGGATGATCGACGATTACAATGCTGGAAGTATGAACATTGATGAGTTCTTCAAACAGCTTGTTTCCTTTGCGCAGGGCCTAAATGAAGAAGAAAAACGGGGCATTTCAGAACAGCTCACAGAAGAAGAGCTTACCATATTTGATCTCTTGACCAGGCCGGAAATATCGCTCACAAAAAAGGAGAAACAGCAGGTTAAGAAGGTTGGCCGGGAACTTCTCGAAATCCTTAAAAAGGAAAAGCTGGTGCTTGACTGGCGGAAGCGGCAGCAGTCGAGGGCGCAGGGATTTTTTTGATCGCGGGTTGCCGCAGGCGTATACCCCTGAGTTATATCAGAAAAAATGCGATACTGTGTATCAGCACGTTTATGACTCGTATTTCGGGGCCGGGAAGAGCGTTTATGCTTTTGCGTCTTGACAGGTGATTGAAGAAAGGCGAAGAGGAAATAGATGCCAGTGTGGCGCATCTTTATGAATTAACCGAAGAAGGATACTCCTTGCTTCTCAACTAAACAAAACTACCGGATCCTTTCCGCGTAGTCGCGCTCAATTTTTAGCGGGATATAGCAAGAGGAATTCTCAAATGAAAAGCAATCTTTATTTAGCGTCCTTTCGACTGAAAAATTATAAAATGGATAATTGCCTAATATAACCAAACATGAGGTCACACTAAAATGATCATCCGTCTAAAAGTCAAAGGTTTTAAGAATTTGGTGGATGTGGACGTTCGTTTTGGCCCATTTACGTGTGTCGCTGGAGTAAATGGCGTGGGCAAATCGAATCTTTTTGATGCAATCCGTTTTCTCAGCGCTTTGGCCAGCCGGCCCCTAACCGAAGCTGCCCTTTCCGTGCGGGCCGAAGGCGGCAGCGCATCCGACATGCGAAGCCTTTTTCATCGTGTGGGCAATCATTACGCGGAGCGCATGTCGTTTGAAGCGGAAATGATAGTTCCAGCAGAAGCCGTGGATGATTTAGGACAAACGGGCGAAGCGAGCATTACTATTTTAAGGTACTTCCTGGAGTTGGGTTACCGCCGAGATAACCTCAACACCTCGTCACCGGGTTCACTGGAAATTATCAAGGAAGAACTTTCGCATATCAAGAAAGGTGAAGCAGGTAGGCATTTACTCTTTCCCCACAGTCGCAAAAAGTGGCGGGAGAAAGTCATTGTTGGCGCCCGGCGTTCTCCATATTTTATTTCCACAGAGGGTCACGGCGATGCCCGTGTTATAAAACTCCACCAGGACCGGAGCAAGGGCAGGCCCCTGGCCCGTGCAGCGGCAATTCTGCCTCGCACAGTACTTTCCGTCGCAAATGCTGCTGAAAGTCCTACGGTACTATGCGCCCGCCGGGAAATGGAATCCTGGCGCATTTTGCAATTAGAACCTTCTGCTCTCCGCAAACCTGACGAGATCAATGCGTCGCCTCATCTTGCCCTTAACGGTGCACACCTCCCCGCCAACCTCTATCATCTGGCCCAGTCCACGATCTTTGAAACGAAAAATAAGGATGTAATAATCGATTCCGACGTCATCCTTTCTAAGGTCGCCAATCGATTAAGCACCCTGATAGGTGATGTTAGGAGGGTTTGGGTAGACCGAGACGACAAACGGGAGATTTTAACACTTCAAGCCACCGGAAGCGACGGAACTGATCATCCGGCCCGCTCGTTATCTGATGGGACACTCCGTTTCTTGGCCCTCTCTGTACTTGAACTGGATGTTACAGCCCAGGGGCTGATTTGTTTGGAAGAACCGGAAAATGGGATACATCCAGAACGTATTCCAGCTATGTTACACTTACTACAAGACATCGCGACAGACCCCGATGAACCTGTGGATGACACTAACCCTCTACGCCAAGTGATCGTTAACACGCATTCTCCGGCGGTAGTTAGTGAAGTGCCTGACGGCAGTCTGCTGGTAGCTGAACTAAAGGAAGATATTCAAGATGACCGACGATTCAACAAAGTCAGTTTCAGTTGCCTTTCAGATACATGGCGGACCAAAGCCCCAGAAAAAACACCTATTGTCTCTAAGGGAAAACTTTTAGTTTATCTCAATCCGGCCTCACATTACATACGCGAGAAAAAGCGACGTACCAGGCGTGTAGTGGACCGCGATGACCTCACGATGTTGCTTCCTTTTGGGAGGCGCGTTGATGAATGAAATTCGCTATACATTGATTACCGATGGCCCCTCGGACCGTGCTTTGATTCCCATCCTCACCTGGGTCTTGCGGGAAAAGGGCGACGTAAGTCTGGTTCAACCTGAATGGGCTGATTTGCGCCGTTTGTCCCAGCCCCCGCAAAGCCTGAATGACCGTATTTTATACGCAATAGATCTTTTTCCATGCGATTTACTTTTTATACACAGAGATGCTGAAAGAGAAGATCCCGAGACCCGCTACAAGGAAATCCGCAATGCGCTCATAGAAGCTACCAAACTAGGATTTCAGGCACCGACTGTCTGTGTAGTGCCTGTAAGAATGACAGAAGCCTGGTTGCTTTTCGACGAACCTGCAATCAGGCTTGCTGCTGGTAATCCCAACGGAAAAAACCCCTTGAATGTCCCTGATTTATCTGTAATTGAGCAAATCCCCAATCCCAAGGATGTCCTATTTGAGATTCTCCGTGAAGCCAGCGGGCTTACAGGCAGGCATTTGAAGAGATTTAACATGGCTGAATCCCGAATTCGCATTACCGAATTAGTTTCCGATTTTTCGCCTCTGCAGAAACTTAGCGCTTTTCAAAGGCTCGAAAAAGATATCTCAACTCTAAAGAAAAACGACTGGATTTTCGAAATTGACGCTTGAACTGCATGAATCATACAGATTCAAGACGGGCATTTTAATACATTTGACAAATAGATGGTCACCATCAACCAAATACATATGATGCCAAAGAAAAGATCTGGCAGGCGAGATCTATGTCGCTATGACAAAACTCTACCGGCACATGGACGAGGTGTGTTTCCCACTAATTATCATCGAAAGGTTCTGTTCTCAAAACCTGTTACTTTTAAGACCTCCGAGTTGCCGCGTTGTAAACCAAAGAATATAATCGGCTTGCGAACGTTTGAGGAAGAAGATGCCTGAGATATGGTACGAGTTCATAGGCCCCGATATTCCTCTCACGCAAGGCGATTTAGTCTTTGATTGCCCAGTTCCGCGCTCCTTTCTTGACTCTCTGTTAAAGCAGCGGGGGCATTCCAGGTTTCGTCTCCTCCC
>JAFDHL010000054.1 GCA_019308785.1 Deltaproteobacteria bacterium | reverse complement strand
ATACACTTTTGAACGTTACCAATAGATTAGTTGCGAATCGGTTGCCTGCTCAATGAACCAATCGAAGTGTTTATGGTTTCATAAAGTTTTAGAATAACAAAAATAAAAGGCCTTATCAAGTTAGTCGATTATCCGTATTGCCTTTATTTTACTGTCCGACCCTTCACAAAACAATTGAGAAATACCGCCGAGGTCTCCAAGTCGGGACAGACGTAAATCTCACGTCTCTATCCTGTCCAGCACCTCCCCGGATCCATTCAAAACAAAAAGCATGAACCCATTTTCAGCTGCGCGATCGGAGAGATCTTCAAACAGAATGGCCTGGATTTCATATTTACGACCCTTTTCGCGCGGAAGAAGCTCAAGTCCCTTCTCTGCCTCCTCCTTTTCAAGAAAGGTCGGAATAAAAGACACGTCTTTCTCTGTATCATGCTGTCCCAAAAACTGTTCATTTCCGCCCGGATCCTGGACGACCACCCAGACCCACTGATCATTTTTAACCAACTTGCTCATTATTTACCCCTTGAATCAAATATCTCATATCCCGTGTCATACTCGCCACAGGCCACGGACAACTAACTACTAACATTATTTGCTTTTCATATACGGCATCAACTCTTCACACTGAAACGCCTCTTCTATTTCTCTTAAGGTATCCGCCTTCCTTCGCCTCCGGTGCCGGATGAAATAACCTATATCCTCGAGGATTGCGTAATAAGCAGGCACCATGGAAAGGATGAGAATTGTTGCAAAACCAAGCCCCCACATGATGGCCGTGGCCAGCGGGGCCCAGAAAATGGATTTTCCCCCGAGACCGAAGGCCATGGGCGCCAGAGCGAAAATGGTAGTAAGGGATGTGAGCATAATGGGCCGCATGCGAACATGGCAACCCCTTACAATGGCCAGGTAGAGCTGTTTAGGATGTTCTTTGCGATAGCGGTTTATGAAATCGATCAATACCAAGGAATCATTTACCACAATCCCGGTAAGGGTCAAAAGACCGATCAGAGTGACGAATGTCAACGGGTTGTTGCTTACAATAAGCCCTACCATAACGCCTAAGGTGGCAAAAGGGATAGTAATCATGATGATAATAGGCTGGGTGAAAGAGTTGAATTGCAGCGTGAGAATAAAAAATATGAGGAAAATCGCCATCATACCCGCTTTACCCAGTTCCATGAGAGATGTATTGGTCTCGTCCTGAAGCCCGCCAGCAATCATTCTTGCGCCGGGGAAATTGTTCTTTATTCGATTGAAATGGTCTCTGGCAATCTTGTTGGCCTTGACGGCGGTCATCCTCTCCCCGCTCAAATTGGACAGTAACCCGGATATTCCCTTTTGATCTGCTTGAATATCTTTAATATTTGCTGTAAGGCGAACGGTCTGCTTACCATTATAATGGCCAATATTGTGGAACCCCGGTGTAAGCCGTATTTCAGCCAATTCCCTTAAAGGGACCTCTCCTTGTCCCGGTATTATAATCTTCAAATTTGTTAGGTCGTCAAAGTCGTGCCTGTATTCAGCCAGGTATTTTAACTTAATATCCTGCTCTTCATCTCCTTGATTATAGGTTGCAACCGGCAGGCCATAAAAAGCGGCCTGGACCGCCGTAACCAGGTAATTTTGGTCAATCCCGAGCCTTCTTGCCTTGGCCTCATCCACTGTAATTTCCATGAACTGCTTTTCTCTTGAAAAATCGTCCTGAATATCAACAATTCCCTCATGTCTGGACAACTCCTCCTTAAGAATGCGTGAAATCTCAGACGAGGTCTCCCATTCAGGAGACTGAATCTTTAGATCAAGATCAGCCCCAACAGGAGGGCCTTCAAGCATCCTTTCAAGGACGAATGATGTGACCCCGTGTGATGTGAGTAGCCGCCCCACGTCTTCCCTGACACCCTCCATCAATTCCACGACACTATGCTTTCTTTCTTTGCCCTCTTTTAAAATGACATTCACCATCCCGTAATGCCTGCCAAAAATCGGCTCATAATTAACCTCTTTCATTCCCGCAACAGCGATGGGGGCTTCCAGTTCATTTCCGATCCGTTTTCTGACCAGATCGCTGAGCGCCAGGACGGTCTCTTTGCTCCGCTCTATAGTGGAACCCACCGGAAGGTCAAAATAGATATTAAATCTCGGGAACACATCGCTCTTTGGAAACATGATAAAATCGGTTTGAAAATACAGAAAAAAGGCCAGAACGGTTGACAGAACAATAACCAGCACTGATATGTACCGATGACGAAGGATAACCCTTAAATAGGGATAGTATAGCTTTCGCAAAGGGGTAAATATATCGATCCTTCTCTTAACCGCATTTTGCACGCTCTTTTTTGGCGTCAATTCGACAACGTGAGAGGGAAGCATAAAAAAGACCTCAAAAAGCGAGGCCGCAAGTGCAAAAAGCACTACTTTGGGCAGAATCGACAGGTATCGTCCTATGATCCCGGTGACCATAATGAGTATAGGGAAAAAGGCGGCCATTGTGGTTGAAACAGACGCCAGCACCGGGGCCAGCACCTCACGGCTGCCCTCAAGGGCTGCCTTTGTGAGTGGTCTCCCTTTTTCAATGTATCGGAAGACATTTTCAAGGACAACAATCGCGTCATCCACAATTACGCCTAATACAAGCATCAGGCCGAAGAGGGATACCCCATCAATGGAAAGGTTAAAGGCCCTCATAAATATAAAGGCGAGAAGGAAGGAGACTGGAATCCCCACGGAGGCAAAAAGGGCATTGCGCATGCCCATTGAAACCCACAATATTAAAAACACAGCAATGATACCCAGCAAGGCATTGGTCTGGAGTTCATTAATCCGTTTTTTAATTTCTCTTGACTGATCAAAATAGAGAGTGGTTTTCAGGCCTGGATATTGGGCAGGGATGTCTTTCAGAAGGACTTTTACATCGTCTACGATCTGGATCATATTTGTGTTCTTCTTCCTTTTTACGGCAAGAACCAGGGCCTTTTCTTTATCTATAAAAGTAAGGGTCCGTGGTTTTTCTAACGTAGGGGTAATCTTGGCCACATCACGAAGGTAAACGGTGCCGCCTTTCGCGGTCTTGAGTGCAATATCTCCCAGATCTTCAGGCTTTTTTGGCTCTCCAACCATTCGTATGGATGACTCATGGCTTCCCATTTCCACAGTGCCACCGGGAAGGTTTTTAGTGCGGTTGGCAATTGCCTGCGCCAATTCAGGAATTGAAATGCCGTAGGCGGACATACGGCGGGGGTTCAGTTCTACCCAGATCTCATTTTCCCTCTCTCCAAAAATATCAACCTCTGAGACACCTTCAACGTTTTCAAATGTATCCACGATATCCCCGGCAATATCCTGGAGCTGCATCATGGGCAGGTTGCCGGCAAGGCCCACCATGCAAACAGGGAAAATGGCGATGTCGATATTAATTACCCTTGGGACCTCGGCCTCTTCGGGCATATCTTCCACCCGGTCCACTGCATTTCTCACCTCCTGCATGGCCTGGTCTATTTCGTATTCCGAGAGGCGGGTATTAAATAATATATGGATCTTGGATGTGCTTTCAAAAGAATCTGATTCATATCGCCGGATTTCAGAGATACCCTCAAGTTCATCCTCGATCTTCTTAGTCACCAGCTTCTCCATCTCCTCCGGGGAAAAACCGGGACAAAGGGTAACAACCATACCTTCCCCGACAGTGAGATCAGGATCCAGATAACGCGGCATGGCATTGTAGCAATAAATGCCGAAGATCAGGATCAGTATCAGGGCCATTCGGACGACTATGGGCCTTGATATGGAAAATCGAGTTATGAACATCCAAAAGCCTCTTATGTGGATGGACTCAGGTTTATCTGGTTACGAAAAAGTTAGTATAATCAAACGGGTTGAAGTGGCGGTGCAGGGCGTGAGGCATAAAATGCGGGTACTATTTCCCTAACCCTGGACTGTGTGAACTCTCACCTTGTGTCTTTTACTTGCGGGATCTTCGACACCCGGAATTCAGTATCAAATATGGTTCAATACTTTACAGCGTCCCCGCTCTTGAGTCCCGAAGGTGTAGTAATGATCACGTCTTTTTCGCTCAGTCCAGAGAGGATTTCCACACGCTGGTCATAATAGCTCCCAAGCGTAACCTGTTTGAAAACAGCCTTCCCGTCCCTAACAATGTACAACCCTATCTTTCCGTTTTCCTCAGAAAGCCAGGCTGATGGAAGTTTGATGGACCTTTTTTCATCCACCACAGGAAACTTGACCCTGGCGGTCATGCCATCTGCCATACGTTTGTCAGGTTTTTCCACAATCAATTCCACGGGAAAGGAACGGGTTGCAGGATCGGCCACAGGGGAAAGGAAAGATAGCCGGCAGTAAAATTCCTTATCAGGAAAGGCATCTATGGTGAACTTGAAACGTTTGTGCTTCTCTAAAATATGAATATCTTTTTCACCTAAAGATACCTTTATCTTCAAATGATCAAGATCGATGATCTGGGTGATGACAGTAATCGGCGGCACCACAATCACCTCTCCTTCCTCTACATCTCGAAAGGCGATAATTCCATCGCACGGCGCAAGCAATCTTGATTTTCTAAGCCAATCCTTTGCAAGCGCAAGTGCGGCTTGTGCCTGCTCCATATTGGCACGGGCTGACTCTCGGTCCTCTGCTCGAGGTCCCTGTCTTGCAAGGGACAGTTGCTGTCTGGCTGATTCAACTTTTGCCTGGGCCATTTCAAGCGTTCGCCTGGCTGAATCATATTCACTATTAGAGGCCGCTTTAAATTCTTTAAGGTCCTCCATCCTGTCAAAATTCTTCTCCGCCTCGAACAAGGCCGCTTCCGCCTCTTTCAGGACGGCCTCGGCAATGAGGATCTCTTCGGGCCTGCTCCCCTTTTCGATCTTTGCCAGATTGCTCCTGGCTGCGGAAAGTGCCGCCTCTGCCTGCCGCACCTGAAGACGCATGCTGGTTGTACTGATCTTGGCAAGAAGCTGGCCCTTTTTGACCCTGTCCCCTTTCTCGAAATAGAGCTTCTCAATGGTTCCGCCCGTTTCACTGGCTATCATAACCTTGCGCTGGGCCGTCAGCACCCCCACATATTCAATGGTTCCCTCGGGGGACGAGACCTTAACAGGACTCACTTTTACAAATTTAACCTTTGTCGCCTTGATTTCCCTCTCTACACTGGTCTCAGCCCTCTCCCCGCATCCCGGCAGGGCGAGACAATAAAGGCTCACCCCAAGGGCAATAACTATGTTTCTAAATTGATGTCGCATCATTTCCATTATGGTTCCTGGTCAGGCGTTTTGCTTTTCTATGATAACAAGTCAGAAATATTAGTCAAATGGTTTACTATATTTGAAAAATGGGAAAAGCCTTGACTCCTGGTAATACTTAGTAATAATATGAGTCAGTATTACAAAATAATACAGCAATATCCCGGAGGCCATTGTAGACCCATGAAAAAAAAGCAGGAGATCATTACATTCAAGGTGGACCAAGACCTACTTGAGGCAATCAGGCACATCCCTAACCGTTCTGAATTTATCCGCACAGCAATCATAGAGGCATTAGGAAACGTCTGTCCCCTTTGCAATGGCACCGGCATGCTGACGCCAAGCCAGAAACTCCACTGGAATGATTTTGCGGCAGATCATTCCATCGTAACATGCGATGAATGCCATGAAACTATCCTGGTTTGCTCGAACGAATAGTAGATCGAAACAGGACCGTCCCTTTTGTGATTGCATATCTATAATGACCTAACCGTTTGAGGAAAAGCATTTTGAAATATCTGCATATGAAAGCGATATTGATTTTGGCTGGTATCCTTACTTCTGGCATCGCATCTGCAGCAGAACCCCGGACAGAAAAGATCAAGGCTTTTGTGAGCATCCTTCCCCAGGCCTACTTTGTGGAACGAGTCGGGGGACCATACGTTGATGTGGACGTATTGGTAGTGCCCGGTCAGTCTCCGGCGACTTATGAACCAACGCCCAAACAGATGTCCAAGCTTGGTAGATCGCATGTATATTTCCGGATTGGTGTCCCTTTTGAGAAAGCTTTTGTACCCAAGATATCAAACACATGTAAAAATCTGCAGATCGTTGATACACGAAAAGGCGTTCCCTTACGCTACTTCAGAAAATCGAAGGGATCTCAAGTCCCGGATCCCCACATCTGGCTGGATCCCAAGTTAGTCAAGATTCAAGCAGAAAATATCTGCAACGCGCTGGTTCATTCGGATCCAACACACGCTAAAGAGTATAAGGGCAATTTGAATTCCTTCCATGCCGATCTCGACAGGGTGGATGCAAAGATCGCTACGACACTTGCCCCGGTAAAAGGCAGTAAGTTCTATGCATTCCATCCAGCTTTCGGCTACTTTGGCGACTCCTACGGGCTCATCCAGGTGGCAGTTGAAATCGAAGGAAAATCGCCAAGCGCAAGGCAGCTTACACACCTGATAAAAAGGGCCAAAATGGATCGCGTGAAGGTCATTTTTTTGCAACCCCAGTTCGCGAAAAAACATGCCGAGACCGTGGCCAGAGCGATAGGCGGCGCAGTGGTAGCCATAAATCCGCTTGCGCGAGATTATCTGAAAAACCTTGAGGCTATGGCCGCAAACCTTAACAAGGCTCTGTCGGGAAGATAAGGCCTAAGGTCCAGTAGACACCCACGGGCTCACGCCCGTGGTCCTCAGCCTGTTCTTGATAGGGGGATATAATTGATGAAACCACCGGTTATTAAGTTTGAAAACGTTTCGTTCTCGTACGACAGCATTAATGTGCTGGAGGATGTCAACCTGACCGTTGAGGAACGAGACTTTCTCTCGCTCGTTGGCCCTAATGGCGGTGGCAAAACCACGATTTTGAAGCTTGTATTGGGGCTGCTCAAACCTGTTAACGGTACAGTCCGCGTATTTGGCGAATCCCCTGTAAAAGCTCGCTCTCGCATCGGTTACATGCCCCAGTACTCCTCTCTGGATCCGCTGTTTCCGGTGACTGTCATGGATGTCGTGTTGATGGGACGCCTTGGAAACGGAAAATTGTTGGGAGCCTATAAAGGAGCGGACAAAAAAGCGGCAGCAAAGGCCCTTCAAGAGCTGGAAGTCTATGAAGTACGGAACCGGCCATTTTCAGCCCTGTCGGGCGGACAACGCCAGCGGGTACTGATTGCCCGCGCATTGGTGTCAGACCCGGAACTCCTCCTGCTTGATGAGCCAACCGCCAGTGTGGATGCCGTTGTCGAAAACGAGTTGTTTGATCTATTAAACCAGCTTAACAAAAAAATCACCATAGCCCTGGTCACCCATGACCTGGGCTTTGTCTCAAGTTATGTCAATCTCGTTGCATGTGTCAGCAGGCGAGTAGTAGTGCATCCTACCAGTGAAATCACGGGGGAAATGATCAATGAAATCTACGGGTGCGATGTACGCATGGTGCGACATGACACCATAGCCCCGGAGAGGCATACTAATGGGTGAGTTTCTGCTTGATTTGCAGCAACAGACATTCTTGCAATATGCGGTACTGACAGGACTCCTTGCAAGCATTGCCTGCGGTATTATCGGGAGCTACGTTGTCACGCGGCGAATTACCTATATTGCAGGGGCAATTGCCCACAGCGTCCTGGCCGGTATGGGCGCTGCCCGTTACTGCCAGGTAGTCTGCCATTGGGACTGGTTGCATCCCCTTTACGGTGCAATTATTTCCGCTTTGATTGCTGCCGTTATTATAGGTATGGTAAGCCTGAGCGGGCGACAACGTGAAGACACGATTATCGGTGCCGTTTGGGCCATTGGCATGGCCATAGGTATCCTCTTTATCTTTAAAACCCCCGGTTACAACGAAGACCTGATGAGTTACCTGTTTGGTAATATCCTCATGGTTTCTTCCGATGATCTGTGGCTTATTGCCGGACTGGATGCCATTGTCGTGGTAGTCGGACTGCTTTTTTATAAACAGTTTCTTGCAGTGTGCTTTGACGAGGAATTCGCAAGACTTAGAGGTATCAGGGTAGAATTCTATTACATTCTGCTGCTGTGCCTTACCGCTATTACGGTAGTCCTACTGGTGACAGTGGTGGGAATCGTAATGGTAATTGCCCTCTTAACACTTCCCGTTGCGGTTGCTGGCGTGTTCTCAAAGAGGCTGTGGCATATGATGGTGTTATCGACTCTATTCACCATTCTTTTCACGACCGCTGGCCTCGCCCTCAGCTACGGCCCTAACCTTCCTGCCGGCGCCGTAACGATCGTGCTTGCCGGCGCGGTCTACCTTGTGGTAATTGTTGGATCACGTGTTTTCAGGACGCGACGGCTTTAATTGCGTGCGACTTATAGAGATCAATTTCTCCAACAGCCCGATCTTGGCAGTAACCCTGTAAGGGTCGCAAAAACAAGGGTTTTCATGTGACTACTGCGGAGGCATCCTGATCAAAAGGATTGGTTCTCAGTGCCAGCGAGAAGAAGTAGGGAAAATTATCCTTAAGGTGCTGCATGTAGGAGAGCCATTCGATCACCAGCATGGCGTATGCCCGGTCGATGTCGCCGGCGATATGGTGTAAATCAGTGTCCGGGAGATTAGCAATCATGTCCCTGAACTTTAACTCTTCGGTTAGATGAAATACCGCCCGAAGGAGTTCGGTAAAGCTTTCGTGTTCCATGAGATTGGGGTTTTCCATCATGGTAAGAAAAAAATTGCGCTTACCGATCAGAAAAACCCGAAGCTTTTCCAGATCAAGCTTGTCCGGTACAATCTTATAGGTATATTTTTTAAGCTTTTTGCTGACATTTATAAATTCTTTATCCGACCAGTCCTTGGTAACAACAAGATCACCTCTGAGCTGATTCAGGTTGGGATCCAGATCTGAAAAATAGGCCAGCAGATCGGTACCGACTTCACTGAAAAAGATCCCGATCACCATATTCAGCTTCTCCAGCCGGTTGCGTTTCTCGCGGTCTTCTAATACCTGGTGAATAATAATGGTTACCAGAAGCACTTCGATAAATACAAAGGCAATATCACCGATCATATATATGAAGATGTGATGAGCATCCCGAAAGACGAAATAGTGAATTGAATATGCCACGGCAGACAGGAGCAGGAGTAAAATTCCCAATATAATCTGTTTCGAAAAGCTGGACATAACATCTCCCTTTATTTGAAAATCCATCACCCGCATCGTTGTCATTCCCGCGGAAGGATTCTCATATTTCGTTCTTGAGCCGGCTCTACATTGGTGTTTATGCAATGGTAATGCAATATTGACATAGAGAAAAGGACTTTGTCAATCCAGCCTCAACCCAGCGACCACAACATCCTGAGTCTACTTCATTATTGACACACAAGGCAAACTCACCTATATTCCCTTCCACAAAAAGGGATTTCTATCAACTAACAATTTCAGACTGTTGCCACAGCTTCGCTTGAAAATTTCCAAAGGATCTTTTAAAATCTGAATAATGGGCGATTCCAAGTTTCAGCTCCGTTTTGTCTTAAATTGATTATTTTGATTCTTATAAAGTTTCTTTAGTCGCAGAAAACAAAGGAGGGTTTGTTTTGGAAAAGAGAATTTTAGTTGCTGTCGATGATTCTACCTATTCAAGAAAGGCAATTGAATATGCCGCCCAGATGAAAGGAGTCATTACTGATCTTTCATTTATCATTTTCAATGTGCAACCCACAATTTCAGACTATCTCCTGCACGATTCAAAGAGAGACGCCAAGGCAACTGCAGCGCTAAAGGAAGTCATCGCTAAGAATGAAAAGACATCAAAACAACTCCTTGAAAACTACAAGTCCAAGATGATTAAAAAGGGTGTTGATGAAAAATCAATTGATCTGGTAACACAGCCCAGAGCCATGGGGACGGCAAAAGACATATTGCTTTATGCCAAACACCAACTTCCTGATGCGATTGTCTTAGGTCGAAGGGGGACTTCCCGATTGGAGGAAGCCTTTATCGGAAGCGTGGCCAACACGGTGCTTGAACACGCCGGTGTTGTTCCCATTTGGGCCATTGACGGAAAAATAACATCCTCCAAAATTATGGTTGCCATCGATGGATCTGAAAGTTCCCTCAACGCAGTGGATCACATCAGCTTTATGGTCGGGGACAATCCAGATGTGAAATTGGTCCTCTTACATGTAACCCCAACGCTTAGAGATTATTGTACCATTGATTTCGACAAAGAAAGTGAAATTGTTGATGAAGTGATTGCCCGTGGGGATAAACAATGTGTGGATGATTTCTATACCCATGCCCAGCAGAGGTTTAAGGCGGCCGGCATCAATGAAAACCAGATTAGCATTAAAGAAGTTAAAAGCACCATAAACGTAGGTAAGACAATTGTTGATGAAGCAAAAAAGGGAAAGTACGGTATTATCGTGGTTGGCAGAAAAGGTATGAACGATTCTTTTTTTATGGGTAGTGTTTCAAGATATGTAGTGAACAAAGCATCAAATTGCGCCGTATGGCTTGTCCCGTAATTACTGGTTCATCCGGTTAATGAGTGCGCCTCAAGACAACACATGATTGCGAGGTTGAAGGTTGAAGCGGTCTTTTTGTAGTGACTGCTGGAAGGCCTTCGTGATTTCAATCACCCGGCCGAGAAGCTCGGAATCGAAGAAAAGACTGCTTCACCCTTCCCATCTGCCAACTTCATATCTGAACAGTTTCGCGGTACTCATTTGCCGGATGATCCTAATTACTTGCGGATAAAACCCGCCGTATATTAGATATACAAACCCGTTAGGTCGATCACCTTAATTGGCTATATACAGACCAGGAACCTGCCTGTGCGTCGCACGCAGTAGGGTATCCATACTCTCATACCGGTACCTTACCCGTATGTGAGTGCCTTACCCCATCTTCAGTTCTCTTCAGATGGATCTGAATGGCCATGAGGGCGGCAGGCGTAACACCGGATATACGCGAGGCCTGACCTAAGGAGATGGGCCTTACGCTGCCCAGTTTCTCCCTCACTTCTGTGGTAAGCCCGTGGACCTCCTGGTAATCAATGTCCTCGGGAAGCCTCATGTCTTCCATTTGTTTTAATTTTCTCACCTGCTGCTCTTGACGATCAATATAACCCTCATACTTTGTCCGCGTCTCGATCTCTAGAGCAACCTGTTCGTCGATTTTCGAAAGCTTGGAATCGAAAACACGGAGATGCTCAATAAATATCTCGTTTCTCTTTAATAGCTGCGCCAAAGAGGTCTTGGTTTTAATCGGTGCCGTACCCAGTTCTTTCAGACGATCCAACACCGAGGGCTCAGGGCTCACCTTAAATTCCTTTAACCGAATGAGCAGCTTTTCTACTTCATCCCTTTTTTTACAAAAACCACGGTAAACATCATCAGAAACCAGGCCCAGGCGATAACCGATATCCCTGAGTCTGAAGTCGGCATTTTCTTCCCTCAATAGCAGGCGATACTCGGCCCTGGACGTAAACATGCGGTATGGCTCATTGGTACCTTTCGTGACAAGGTCATCGATCAATACGCCGGTATAGGCCTGAGATCTTTCAAGGATAAGGGGCTCATCTCCCCTTATTTTCAAGACCGCATTGATTGCGGCTAACATACCTTGTGCTGCCGCCTCTTCATAACCGGAGGTCCCGTTTATCTGACCTGCGAAAAAAAGTCCCTCAACCAGCTTGGTTTCCTGGGTCGGCTTGAGCTGAACGGGATTCGCGTAATCATATTCAATGGCATACCCCGGCCTCACTATCTCGGCCTGTTCCAGGCCCGGTACGGAGCGTACCATCCTGATCTGGATATCAATGGGAAGACTCGTAGGCAGCCCGTTTGGATAGACCTCAGCCGTATCCAGACCTTCAGGCTCAAGAAACACCTGGTGCCGCTCTTTTTCGGCAAAGCGAACCACCTTGTCTTCAATGCTCGGGCAATACCTGGCCCCTACCCCTTCGATGATCCCACTGAAAAGGGGCGACCTGTCCAGACCCTGTTTAATAATGTCATGGGTTTTTTCGTTTGTGTGCGTGATATGACAAGAAACCTGTGGCAGAGGGATCTTCGTGGTGGTAAAGGAAAAAGGCTTCGGGTTTTCATCCCCGGGCTGTTCAATCAACCCCGAATAGTCAATGGTCCGGCCGTTAAGCCGGGGCGTGGTCCCGGTTTTTAGCCGGCCTAATTCAAACCCGAGTTCCTTCAGCTGCTCGGAGAGCTTAACAGAAGGGGGGTCCCCCATTCGGCCGGCCGGGAAATGATCAAGGCCGATATGGATAAGGCCCCTCATGAAAGTGCCGGTGGTCAACACAACGGCCTTGGACAAAAACCGTTCATGGATCTGGTTCTCAACCCCATACACCTTTCCGTCTTTCACCAGCAAACGATCGACCATGGCCTGCCTGATGTCCAGGTTGGGCTGAGATTCCAATACCGACTTCATTCGCTTCCTGTAAAGATCCCGGTCATTTTGGGACCTCGAGCCCTGAACGGCCAAGCCCTTCCGGGTATTGAGGCGTCTGAACTGAATTCCGGTCTGGTCTGCGTTTTTGGCCATCTCCCCGCCAAGGGCGTCGATCTCCTTGACAAGGTGCCCCTTGGCTAACCCGCCGATAGCCGGATTACAGCTCATGGCAGCGACGTGATCGAGATTGATGGTAAGAAGCAGGGTGGGATGGCCCATTCTCGCCGCAGCTAAGGCCGCCTCACAGCCTGCATGACCGGCACCGACAACAATCACGTCATATTCTTTATCATATGTTGACATGGCGGGCGCTCAATATTTTGATAATGCTTCTGGCTAAAACCTTGGTGGGAGCCCAGCTTGTTTACACAGCTCGTTAGCAGTGATTCTGTCAAGAGTTTTGTGTCTCTTTACCGGGATTGTTCGGGAACCTGCTCAATCAAACAGTTTTCTAAGGGTAGTTCTCTGCCTTGCTGCTGGTATGCCAAAACCATCTCATTAAGGGCGTCCCTCAACATTACACGACAATCCTCTATATCTTTGCCCTCGGTTATTACTTCCGGCCACTCGATCAGTTGTCCTATATAGCCTGAATCAATTCTTGTGTATTTTGCAGTATAATTGTGCAACATCACTTTTCCTCGCTTCGTTCTCTGCACCACATTAATGGCACGTGATTTAAAATGGGTTTTGAACCATAATAGTCTCTTCCCGTCCAGGTCCCACGGATACTATGGAAACAGGAACCCCGGTAATTTTCTCAATGCTGTCAAGATAGGCTCGCGCCTGTTCGGGCAATTGGTCCTTCTCCCTCGACCCGGTAATGTCCTCTTCCCATCCTAACATTTCCTCATAAACGGGAGTACATCTGGCCTGTTTCTTCAGGCTCGCCGGTCTACAGTCAATCCGTTTACCCCCAAGTTCATAACCCACACAGATATTCAACGTTTTAAGACCTGTAAGGACATCTAATTTGGTAATCGCAAAGCTGTTAAGTCCATTCAAACGCGCCGAATCACGGACAATAACCAGATCCAGCCAACCACAACGCCGCCTGCGACCGGTGGTGGCCCCGAATTCAGCTCCCCTCTCCTGAATATAATCGCCTGTTTCATCAGTAAGCTCGGTCACAAAAGGCCCGGCCCCGACACGGGTTGTATATGCCTTTACAATACCCATCACGTGATGTAACTGGCCTGGGCCAATGCCTGCCCCCGTACATGCCGCACCGGATACTGGATTGGATGAAGTGACAAAGGGATAGGTCCCGTGATCAATATCCAGATGCGTACCCTGGGCCCCCTCAAAGAGAATCTTCATATTGGCCTTCAGGCCCTCTGCCAGCTCTACTGAAACATCCGTTATAAAAGGAGTAAGTGTTTCTCCCATCTCGAGGTATCTATCCAGGATTGGTTGAACTTCCAAAGGCTCGGCGCCAAAAAATTCAGTCAGGTAGAAATTCTTTTCTTTCAGATTGACCCTGATCTTTTCCTCTAAGGTATCCGGCTCTGTCAGATCCACAGCCCTCACGCCTGTCCTTGCTACCTTGTCTTCATAGCAAGGGCCGATGCCACGTCCGGTTGTGCCTAATTTATCCCTGCCCTTGGCCGCCTCCCTGGCAAGATCAATCGCCTTGTGGTAGGGCATGATAATCTGGGCCTTGTCACTCAGGGACAGCCTGTTTGGACTCACCACTATGCCCGCCTCTTTTAAACCCTTGATCTCTTCTAAGAGCACTTCCGGGTCAACAACGAGCCCATTTCCTATTAGGCATTTTTTGTCATCATATAGGATACCGGAGGGAATGATATGGAAAATGAATTGTCTGCCTTCCACCACGAGTGTATGTCCGGCGTTATTTCCCCCCTGAAATCTTACAATCAGATCAGCCTTCGCTGTCAGCAGATCAACTACCTTCCCCTTTCCCTCGTCTCCCCACTGGGTTCCCACAACCACGGTATTGGACATCTTTTTGCTCCCATCGGTACTAAAATCTCTTTATTGATTAGTGTTGGAACACAACCTTTTCCCTGTCTTTGTTATCCGAAACAATAAGCCATGTCAATGGGTTTCACCCTCCCGTCAAGCTCACAAACAGATGATGAATCAGTACATACATCTCCCTGTCCTGAGCCAGGGCTTTTGTCTTGACATTAGGGGAGCCATATTGTTGCCTACATCAACGAGGGGATGACTCCTTCACGAAAACCGTCTACAGGGAGTTTGTGTATAGAAAATTGACACTGCTCGAACAAAGAAAAATTGAGGCGAACGTGCTTATCCCTCTCATCCGGGTGTGTCACCCTCTGCGGTTGCCAGATGCCCTGGCTGGCGAGAAAAGCAAATGTCTAATTAGTGCAGGGAGTCCCCCAAATCACGTATAGCATTAAAATTCTATTGTTTTTTTT
>JAFDHL010000053.1 GCA_019308785.1 Deltaproteobacteria bacterium | reverse complement strand
GTTGATTATATGAGTTCCTTATACCAAAATGTAAAGCAAAAGGCAAGTAAAAATAGTAGCTATTATTAATTATTTCAACCTGTTAAATGGGTTTTACTTTTTACGAGATTGTCACAATTGATAACCTCGTAAAAAGTCGGTTTGCGCCTTTTTACCCGGCGGGGAAGGGCTTCCCCTCCCCCGCCATTTGAAGTAAATTCAATCCCGCGCACCGCGGGACTACCCTCGCCCCAGGCCGGGGCTTACTCCCGCCTTGCGGGACCTGTTGACGGACTTTTTACGGGTCCGTCACAATTAATGTTGTTGGCAATTACAAAGTTGAAAGAAAGAAAATTATCAATTGTAAAGAGGAAAACGCGCCGCTCGACTCGCCATTGGATGCCAAGAAAAAAACATTGACGGAAAAGCATCTTTGTGCTACATTGTATTACGATATGAATACATTAACCATAAGAATACCAGATAAACTCAGAGCAGACCTGCGCATGATCAGCCAGCAGCAGAATAAGCCTGTGAGCGATGTTGTTCGCGAGTCAGTTCGGCGGTATGTTGCGATCGAGAAATTCAGGGCCCTCAGAAAGAAGACTCTGCCTTTTGCCGAGGCCCAGGGCTATGTGACAGACGAAGATGTCTTCAAGGCCATTTCATGAAGGTTATTCTCGACGCGAACGTTGTCGTGGCGGCTTTTGCATCCCGGGGATTATGTGAATCCATATTTGAACTCTGTCTCGATAGTCATGATATTATCTTGTCGGAGCATCTGCTTGGCGAGATCAGCAGAAACCTCATCAAAAAGATCAAGCTTCCAAAGGAAGTAGTCTATGAGATTATTGAGCTCCTTCGAGAAAACGCGACTATTTTGACCCCGGAACCTCTCCCACCAGATACATGCCGTGATTCTAATGACGTAAAAGTTTTGGGACTTGCCACAGCTGCAGGTGCCGACTGTATAGTGACGGGAGACAAGGACCTCTTGGTCCTGAAGAAGTTTAGGTCTGTTCCAATCCTTATGCCCCGAGATTTTTCAGTGATCATTCATGAGCGATAGTTGATAAATAAGATGCGTTAATATATTTCTATGGTCAAATCACTTAAGGAAAGGGAAACTCAAAAAATAATCAACCGCCGTTTTTCAAAGAAACTTCCACAAGACATTCAGCACCAGGCCCAAAAAATTAGTGATGTTAGACGCTAAAGCCGGTATGACCTTGAAGTAACTAAAGATCTACTTGAGGATCGTCTAGGAGGCTGTCGGAAAACCCCCATTTACCGTTCGACATGCTCACGGCCCTGAGCAAAGCCGAAGGGCTGCGTTATCCTCATCCCTCGTCACTGCGGCGTACCAGTATTTACGCCTTCCACCCTCCGTAGCAAGGCTACTGCGGAGGACGGGCATTCCTCGGGATTTCGGATGCCTTGTATCTGGAGATTTTCCATCAGCCTCCAATAGAACCGGTTCTCCGACAGGCTCCTAGATAAAGAGGTGCATGCCCTTAGCGTTAGGGCTGCTTAACCTTAGATAAAGGCCTTTCTATGGCTGGGTTGCCTTTTCGGCTTGAAGGATTTTGATCGGGCCCCATTCGTAAGTCCCGCCCCGGTTTACAAGTGCAAGTCCCTTGAAGTCATCCCTGTAAAAGAGTTCCACGGTGGAGAGAATCTCCTTTCCGTCTACCAGTACTTGCATATGCCCCGTGGCATCTCGCATCCATTGAATCCGGTGAGTGGCTCCATCATCTAATGCCGGGTATTGTGTGGCAGATTCGATAATATAACTTCTGGAACCCCGGACCCGTACAATTTCAATAGGGCGTTCCCTGGAAGGAGCGGCTTTGTAAATCAACCGGTAACGGGGTACAAGTGGACTACCACCCAAGAGCACAAGTTCCATGGCTCCCCAGGTGGATTCGGACACGAAAGACAGATCCATCTCAAAGGCCGGTCCGATCCTGGCCAAGGTCCGGATGACCGCCTGTCTTACTGCAGGCGCGGAGGGCTCATCTCGACGTTTTTTATCGGCGGATTTAAGGAGTTCCCTAAGGAGGATCTCGAGAGGCTTTTCTTCCTCTTCTGAACTGGAGCCCTGGGCCGGAGGTGTTATTCTCACACGGCTTCGCAATCTGTATGCGGATGTGATTTGAAACTGGCCCGCCCGTACACTCCATTCGGGATTTTTCGTGTAGTTCCCATCGGAGAAGTCCTCGAACAGAAAGACCTCCCGCAGTTTTGCCTTATATCGTTCTACCAGGGAGCGGAGTTCCTCTATGAACCGGGGGTGGGCGATCATTCGCTTATCTGCTTCATCAATTTTATTCCGGAGGTCTTCCAGAAGCGATTTAAGGGCCTCCCGATTGGCCTCGGGTGATGAAACAGGTTGAGCCAAGGCCGGGGGAGAGCATAAGAGCCATAAGAATAAAGTAATCCATGTTACGGACTGCAGGATTTTCATGATGTATACCTCCCTACATGCAGAAAAGGTCTTGTGTATTTCTAAGAGTTTTTCTTTTTATAAGACGTATCAAGTCTGACAAAGGGTGTCAACGGTATTGATTCATCGCAGAGGTTGGGCGACAGAAGAATCTGAAAGCCGTGGTTCCTTGACTTTTTCTGCATTATTTGTTAATTAAATTAAGTATCATCGACTTAGTTTAACCTTAAAAGCGAAAATTTTTATGCTGATTAATTTAGACAAACTAATTACAGCCATTAAACAGGAACCCTGGGCAAAAGGTGTTTCTGATGACAAGGCTTTTTTGGTCACTCTTATCAAGTGGATAGAGCAGGATGTCATACCCGGATTTCTGGATCAGGTGATCCGGCAGGTGGATGATATGATTGACATCAATCCGGACCTATCCGAACCTGAAATCTTAGGCAAGGCGACCCGATATATGGTGGATTTTTTAGGGGCCCACCATGCATCGGTAAGGATCTATGATCCCCAGACCGGCAAGATGCTTTCCTTTGGATCTTATCCTTCCGAAGAAGAAAAACGGGAGACATTCATACCCCTTAATGGAAGTATTGCCGGAGAGGTCGTACTGACCCGTCGCCCTTATTTGGTACCCAATATTCTTGAAGAGAAGCGCTACCACAATAAGGGAGTCATTTACAAAAAGGGTGTCCGGTCTTTGATGGCAATTCCTCTTGAGATTCCCCGTTTCTTCCCCCATGAGCGTGACATGGTCGGGGTCATCCAGATTTACTATTCGGAAAAGGAGCGGGATTTCACATCCCTTGAGGTTCAGACGGCCAACCTCATGGCCAAAAGATTGAGTTTTGTGATTGCCAGAAAAAAAATCCTTTCCATGCATAGAACCGATGAAATAAGGGAGGCAATTGTCAGGCATATCTTCCGTACATTGGGAGCCCGTGGCGGAGTCAAGATGAGGGAGGTTTTCAACAGTGTGATCCCTGAGCTTGCCGATATGGTCAATCTCCAGAGCTGCGCCTTTTTTTCCGTTACAGAGGACTTAAGTCACGTCATCCTTGAGGCCGGTTACCCGGAGGCCGGAGGATACCACAGCATTGGAAAAAGCTTTCCTGTAAGTAGCGAGTTAGCCTTTGTCCTGCTCATGAACCCGGCGGATTATTCGGGGGAGTCGGTTTATGAGGTGGTTACTCCATCTTATATTCTTATAGTAGACCCTCAAAAAAGCGATCTGATATCAAAGGGTCTCAAGAAGTTTGCCATGTTACATAAGATCAATTCCATACTCTACATCCCCCTCAGGGTAGACGGGGAGCTGCCCTATTTTTTGACCTTTGATGCCTTAGATGAAAGGCAACGTTATAAAGACGATGAAATTGATACTTTCCTGTTTTTAGGCAGGGAATTGGTCAGGGCCCGGAAAATGGAACGTCTGGATGATGCTCTCCATGATTTTAAAAACCCGGCCATTGCAACGGCCGGTTTTGCCAGGAGATTGAAGAACCTTCTTGACAAAAAAGAAACAGAAAAGTCCAAAAAGCAGATCCGGCAGTACGCGAGCATTCTCCTTGATGAGACAAGCCGCCTGCAGGAACTGGCTCTGAGCATATACCATATGGGCAAGGAGGAGGTAGTTAACCTGACCGAAGTGCTCAGAAGACGCTTTGACATCAACAAGGAAGTGATCAGGGAACAGCTCAAACAGAAAGTTCGCCTGAAAGAAGGTCCTTTTGATCCTGACCTAAATGTTCGGTGTTATGTCCTCCATGTAGAGCGTATATTTGACAATCTGCTAAATAATGCGACAAAGGCGATCCCCCATACGGGGGGGGTATTGGAAATTCGCACTTATGCGGATGGCGAATGGGCCTGTGCGGAGATCACAAATACGGGCCATATGTCCGATGAAGATCGTGTAAGGTTTCTGGTAGGCGAGGGCCGGGGGCGCGGTTTTTATATTACACAGCGGATTATTCGCCTTCTCAAGGGAAAGATAGAGATCAGTGGAGGAGAGGAGACCACAACGTTCGTAGTGCGCCTACCCAGGCTTTCTTAGCCTCCGCCGATATGGGGTAAGAAGGCGATTTTGTCGTTAGGCTTCAGTATGTGGTTTATTGTAGACACGTTATCGTTTACGGTGACCAGGAAGTCATCTTCATTTATTGGCAAACCCGGATAGCAAGCCTTTATATTTTCCAGCAGATCTCTAACCCTGTAATGTTTCAAAAGCGTCATCTGTATTTCACGGGTCCGGGTCAGTGCACGCTGAACCCCGTGAAATTGAACTGATACTACCATAGAATTTAGATGCGTCTAATTTGATAGACGCCTTTCCCTTTCTAACAGACCGAATGCTCTGAGCAGATCTATGGCCTGTTCATCTAAAAGATCGAATTTTTCAAGTGTCTCGGGCAGGGGTATGGCATCACGTGTATATCCCTTTTGTTGGTAGACCGCATCACAGAGTCTCTCATAGGCATCCTCCCGGAGTTTGGCGACCAGGAGGTGTCTTGCTTCAGGATTGTCCGGGACTTCCTTTTCCCCCACTTGATCTGCCAACCATTCATCGTAGTAGTCGGCTCTGGCCTGGTACTCGTTGAAAAAGGCGGGGCCCATGGCCCTGAGGGGAATTCTGTCACTGACCCTGGTTCCCTTGCCGTGACTAAGATTAATAAGTTTTTGTAACAGGTATAATCGTTCTGAATCGTCTAAAACGTCCTGAAGAGACTTACTGCAGCCGACCGTTGCATTAAGATACTGAACAAAGTAAGCGAGTGTCGGCAGGTTCTGTGCCGGGTTATCGGTCTTTGCCGCTTCAGGGTGTCGTACATCAATCCAGGGAAGCTTACACAGACCCACCGCGTTGAACCAGGTGCGGATCAAAGGAAACCATTTCAAGGCCTTGGCCTTTGCTTCAAAGGTGGGCAACTCTTTATATACCTGATCAATGAAGATAAGCCATGCCTCATCATGTTGTGGGCCTTTCAGGGCAAATCCATAGCCACCCTGCTGTGCTAATGACTCCTTTGTAATATACATGGAAAATTCAAGCCCCTTGGTTTCCATGGAAAACTTGTCGAGTTCTGACATAACTTCATCCAAAGCCTTGCCTGTTTTGGATATATATTGTTCTGCAACCCAGGTCTTTGCCCGGTGCACACCCTGAGCACATATTTTTCCGAATCCTTGTGCGAGAGCGGTCTCGTGGACCAGGCGATCCGCGCTTTCTATGTTCCCCCAAACCAATTCGTAGCCGATATCCTCTTTTGAAAGATAGCCCCGCTGGACGCATTCCATCAGAAATGATGCGGTCACGCCCATGGAGATTGTATCCAGCCCGTATTCATCACAATACCAATTGTATTCCATTATGAAATGGGGGTCGAAGATGCCCATACAGGCGACGGCTCCGGCTGTTTCATACTCAGGCCCGTCAATACCTACCTGTCTTCCGGCGTGAGGACCATATTTCAGGGTGACGTTCTCAGCTCCTTTGGCACAGGCCAGGTTACATCCCTTATAACAGCCGTCAGGTAACTTTTTGGTCAAATAGCGTTTCAGGAAGACATCCGCGAATATGGCTTTCGCATCAGGGTGCTGGCCGTACTGGTAATTTTTCACAGGCAGGATGTGGTATTTGTCCATATATTCCACCAGGACGGGTGTTCCCCAACTGGAGAGACGGAGTTGTTGCGGATCAGCCTGGCTAATGACCCTTTTGAGACTTGCACCTGCCTGCTTGACTCCTTTGTCATCAACAGGGTTATTGGCACCTAACCTGGGTAAGCTGGAACGCACAATGACGGCTCTCATGCCTTTATAGCGCATGACCGTACCGGTACCTCCTCTACCGGCCTGTTTGGAACGTATCCTTTTCCGCCGCCTGTCATAAAACAGGCTGTTTATTATACCGAACCTGGTGTTGGCGGCTCCTATGCCGTTTGTCACTGCCGCAATATTTTCGTCGAGTACTCCTTTGTTAAACTCCTTTAGCAGGGCTTCACCATATGACAATGCTCCTTGATCAGTTTTTGCATCCACAACGGACGCCTCAGCGATCTGAATGACCCCTCTGTCAGCGTCTATGATCAAGACCACATCCTTATGGGAGATTCCGGAAATGGCCAGAGCATCAAACCCGCAGATCTTCAGGATGGGGGCAAAGTGCCCCCCGATATTTGAATCGATAAAAGTATCTGTGAGCGGGGAGATTGTGCCCACGATAAACTTGCCGCTTCCGGGAAACCTCGGTTCATTACCCAGTGGTCCGCTGGCCATAACCAGGATATTTTCGGGACTGTCATAGCGGGTATCCCCTGATGTGCCGTCCCATATTAATTTCAGGGCATAACCTCGGCCGCCCACATATTTTTCTTTGAAATCGGGCGGAAGTTTAATAAGTGATATGGCATTTGTGCCTAAATCAACCCTGAGGATCCGGTCTGTATAACCACCTTTTATCTGGCCGGGTTTATAGCTGAGAGATTCGATTATTTTCATTTTAATTTACACCTGCAAGTTGTCTGGTATTCATGCGGAGATTTTGTTGTGAAAACGCTAAAATAGGACACGAGTATAGGTAAAATAAGTATATTGTCAACAGATTTTATTCCGTAGTAAATGCTTGAATGGTTTAACTTGAATAGCAGGCTCTTTCTTGGTAGAATTAATTTTTTTGAGACATTCAAAACTTTTCGCATTTTGAAGGGCATGGGGCTCTTTTTTCAGGAATCGAAAAATTGGTTGCTGGATTGTACATGACCCTGCTACCTGAGGCGGGCGGGTAGCTTGCTGTGCTTCACGCCCAGGACACAGGATAGGGCATAAACCCGGGCAGCCCGCCGCCCGCCTTGGTTTGCAGGATTGCCAAGTCCAGCGCTCTGGCCGAGTCGATTCTGAAAAAAGAGTCCCATGACCTTCAGTTTGACAAGACCGGTTTGGATTTTTAGGCACAAGGTATAAAAATCTATACATGGGAATTGGATGAATCCATATCCCATGTGAACAGTTTTGAACATTACCATTTTTTTAAACTATTTACCGTTTTGAAAATAGGCTAAGAAGGGAGATCATATGGAAACAATAAAAATCATGCCTTGCCTGGATATGAAAGAGGGTAGGGTGGTCAAAGGTATTCATTTCGTGGATTTGAAGGATGCAGGTGATCCTGTTGAAAATGCCGCATTTTATCAAAAAGAGGGTGCTGACGAGCTGGCCATGCTGGACGTTGCCGCAACCCTGGAAAACCGGAAGACCCGGCTGGAATGGGTGAAAAACGTTTCGTCCGTAATAGATATTCCTTTGACGGTTGGTGGCGGAATCGCAAGCCTGGAAGATATTGAATCTGTCCTTGAAGCTGGTGCGACCAAGATATCCATGAACAGCGCTGCTGTTCTTAATCCTGAGGTGATCAGCCAGGCATCAAAAAAATTCGGAAAAAAGACAATCACCGTGGCGATTGATGCAAGAAGAAACAAGGAGATGTCTTCAGGGTTTGAACTGGTGGTTTCAGGCGGGACCAAGCCGGTTGAAAAAGACGCTATTCAATGGGCCAAAAGGTGTCAGGAACTGGGCGCTGGTGTGATCTTGCCGACGAGTATGGATGGTGACGGCACCCAGGACGGGTTCGATCTGGAATTTACAAAGGCCATATCAGACTCAGTTGATCTGCCGGTCGTTGCCTCGGGCGGCGCCGGAAAGCTGGAACACTTTTATGAAGCCGTGGTAACCGGAGGCGCTCAGATCCTCTTGGCCGCTTCAGTGTTTCATTACCGTATCCTTAAAATTGGGGAGGTCAAGGAATATTTGAGAGATAAAGGCTTGAAGGTCGAGCCATAATATTGCCATCTCAACAAACCGTCTTGACATCATTATGAAAAAACGTATCATTTTTTTGTGTTTGGTTCTTTTACAAACCCATATCTTACAGGAGGTCCGCAATGCCTACTTATGATTTCAGGTGCGAGAAATGTAAGAAGAAGTTCACCCTTACTATGACAATCTCAGAATATGAGAATAAGAAACGCAGGTGTCCAAAGTGTAAAAGCACCAGGATCAAGCAACAGATTACATCCTTTCAGGCTATAACCTCAAAAAAGAGCTAAAATTGTGATTAGTCCAATTATTGCAGGTCGCGGCGGTTTAGTCTTCAATTGACAAAGCAGCAATTATCATCTAATCAGTGCATGTATTTCGAGTATTTTTTAAGTGATGCACAGACCTGTTTACACTTGTTCCCCGTGAGTAGTTTGCACATGTGGCACCGAAGACTTTCATTGAAAAGAGGAGGTATTTAACCATGAAATGCCCACATTGTGAGAAGGAGATACCTGGTTCAACTTGTCCGGAGTGTGGCACGACAGTTCCTGACGGCGCGAAATACTGTATGGAGTGCGGGTTTTCCTTAGGACAAAAAGTGGATGAAAAAATTGATAGCGATGACGGATTTGATCTTAAAAACAGGGTGCTGTGTCCTGATGGCACCTGCACAGGCATTATTATTAACGGAAAGTGTACCGAGTGTGGAAAAAAGGTTCCAGGGTAAGAACAGGAATCCGACGAAGATTAAATGCGAAAGGCAATTATTTTATGTATGAATTGAAAATCATTTCCCAGTTTGCTGCAGCCCACCAGCTCAGGGAGTTTGAAGGGGGATGCGAAAAACTTCATGGCCATAACTGGAAGGTAGAGGTGTATGTTACCGGAAGGAAACTGGAAGAAAACGGGTTGTTGATTGATTTCAGGATGATTAAGGACGCAACGAAAAAGGCTTTAGATAAACTGGACCATAAGTTCTTAAATGAATTAGAGCCCTTTATGACTCAAAACCCGTCCTCAGAAAATATTGCCTGCCACATATTTAAATCCCTTTCCCGGGAAATAAACGATGAGTCCGTTAAGATCACCAAGGTGACTGCCTGGGAATCTGACTCTGCCTGTGCCAGTTACACGGAACCTTGATTTGTATTAAATAAATAGTATCGCTTAAAAGTATTGGCAAAAATATTTCAAGGTAATTTTCGGCGATGCCAATTTCCTCAAGGCGTTATCTATTCCTTTTGGAGTGGGTGGCCAAATATATATACGGTTTCGCAACGAGCCAGCAAACTCCCACCAAGCCTGTGGTCTAAACCGTATATATTTGGCCACGGCAAAGGTTGGTGGTATTCTTTTTGAGATAACGCCTTTCGGAAACCCCCATCGCCTTCTTTAAGGTGAAAGAATCATTGTTGATGCCAATGTTTTTAAGTGCTGTCAAGTGACCATGTTGTCTGGTAAGAGATGAGTTTAAGCCACATGAAAACAGTAGCTTTCATACCGGCAAGATACCAATCCAGCCGTTTTCCCGGAAAGCCTCTTGCACAGATTGCCGGCAAGCCCATGATTCAGCATGTTTATGAATGTGCAAGCGCATGCCCTGAACTTTCAGAGGTCTGTGTGGCTACGGATGATAAACGTATTGCAGCCTGTGTGCATGAGTTCGGGGGGAAGGCGGTTATGACCGAAAAGTCACATCGTTCGGGCACGGATCGTATAAGCGAAGCGGCATTGAAAATGGGTCTGGAGAAAGATGACCTCATTGTCAATATCCAGGGGGATCAACCCATTTTTCACCCATCTCAGATTTCCAGGCTGGTGGCCCCGCTTACAGAGGATGAGTCCATCTCCATGACAACTTTAAAATACAAGATCACGGAAGAAAGCGAAATCCGGAACCCCAATCACGTAAAGGTTGTCACGGACAGGCATGGATTTGGTCTGTATTTTTCGCGCTCTCCGATCCCCTTTTACCGCGGCACTACCTCAAGTGAAGACTACTACAAACACCTTGGACTTTATGCCTTCCGGATGGGGTTTTTGATCCAATTCAATAGGTTTTCCGAAGGGGTGCTCGAATCTGCTGAGAAACTGGAACAATTACGGGCACTTGAACATGGCTTTAAGATTAAAGTCGTGGAAACCCCTTTTGATTCCATTGAGGTTGATGTTCATGAAGATATAAAGAGGATAGAGAAGATGCTTTGTAGTCAGTTGCATTAAAATGAACGAATTAAATCCGGTTGTCTGGAAATTAAAACCTCCCTCCCCATCTGCTTCACAACTCGCCCATGAAGCTGGATTATCTACACTACAAGCCCAACTGCTGATAAACCGAGGCATTTCGACTCCAACACAGGCCATGTCTTTTCTAAATCCTCGCCTGAACAATATGGCTGATCCCATGCTCATGACGGGAATGTCAGATGCCCTGGCCATTATCCTGAAGGCGATTGAAAACCGGAAAAAAATCACAATATATGGGGACTATGATGCCGACGGGCTGACCGCTACCGCCCTTTTGTTGAATTTTTTTTCAAGCCTCGGCATTCAAGTTTCATCTTATATTCCCGATCGCCTAAGAGAAGGCTACAGCCTTAACAGCAAGGCCATTTCAGAGATTGCCGAGAAACGGACAGGACTGATCATCACTGTGGACTGCGGAACAACCAATGCCAGGGAAATCGCTTTGGCAAAAACCCTTGGCGTGAATGTTGTAGTTACGGATCATCATCAGGTACCTGAGGACTTCCAGCCCCAATGCCCGGTGGTGAATCCCCACCAACCGGGCTGTCCCTTTCCATTTAAGGATCTTGCAGGTGTGGGTCTGGCCTTTTTCTTGACGGTCGCAGTCAGAACAGCCTTGAGGGAGACCGGCTGGTTCCGAACAAGGCCTGAGCCTGATCTGAAGGAGTACCTTGATTTAGTGGCCCTGGGGACAGTGGCAGACAGGGTGCCGCTCCTGGATCAAAACCGGATACTTGTGCATTACGGGATAGGGGTTATGGCAAAAAGCCGATGGCCGGGGATATCAGCAATGAAGGAGGTTGCGGGTATCGCGAACACAGAAATAACAGCTGATGATCTGGCATTCAGGCTCGGGCCACGGCTGAATGCTCCCGGAAGAATGGGTGATTCCCGGATTGGTATCAGAGCACTCACCGTTCATGAGCCCACCCTGGCCCGCGATCTTGCGCTAAGGATCAACGCTGCCAATAATCAGCGCCAGGGTGTGGAGCAAAATATCCTCAATCAAATCGAAGGTGTGATCGAGAGTGATGAGGGAATCAGGGATTCCAGGACCATAGTTATGGCTGGAGAGAATTGGCATAAAGGGGTTTTAGGCATTGTTGCATCAAGGCTTGTGGATAAATACCATCGCCCGTCTCTGGTCCTTAACATTCAGGATGACCTGGCCTCCGGGTCGGGAAGAAGCATAGATGGTTTCAATCTTTACCAGGCCTTGACAAAGCTCGGGCCTCTTTTTGAGAAGTTTGGCGGGCACGCACATGCTGCTGGTTTCACATTGAAGGCAGCAAACCTCCACACCCTGAAAAAGGAACTGGAAAGCCTCGCGAGAAAAACCCTGAAGGATTCGGACCTGGTTCCGGCCATTGAAATCGATGCCGAAATCCCTCTTGATAATATCAGTACTGAAATGATCCATAAGATAAGGGCATTATCCCCCTTTGGGGAGGGAAACCCCGAACCCATCTTTTTCGCCGGCCTATTGGAAGTATTAGAGTCCCGTGTTGTGGGGGAACGTCACTTGAAATTGAGGGTGAGACAGGGAAAATCGAGTTATGAGGCCATCGGGTTTGGGATGGCGGACAAGCATCCGCTTGAGGGAAAGACCGTCAACATGGTATTCACGCCTGAAATAGATCGCTGGCAGGGGTATGAAAAGATTCAGCTTAGAATTGCTGACATGAGAGAACCGGGCAGCCTCAAAGGTTAGTCCTTGAAGATTTTGGCCGCAAGCTCAATGTCTTCGGGGCAGAAAATAAAAAGGGATCTTTTCCCACCGGGCAGGGCTGAGCCATAGACGTAATTGATGTTAATGCCTTCCTCTCCGAATTTTTTCGCCATTTCAGATAAGGTACCGGGCCTGTTTTCTATCTCCAATGCAATGACCGGCATAATATCAAAGACATAGTCCGACCTGGACAGCAAATCAATTGCTTTGTCCGTCTTGTCAACCAGAAGACGTATCAGTGCATGATCAGCCGAATCCTTCTGCATGGATCCGTAGCTCGCGGCAGGTGCGATTCTATTCAGGGATTTTCCCCGTGCCTTGAAGAGTTCCTGGACATATTTGGAGGCATCCTGAATGGTAAGGGCATCAATATTAATCCTTTCCGCAGAGAGCATTGACGTCAGTTTACCGAGTTCGCCGGGTACGTTTTCAAGAAATAGAGATATCTCGGTTCTAACCATTCTGTGCCTCCTGCGCCCCTATTCTTATTTCAAGCTCTTAAAGTATTTCAAGAGATCCGAATCTGTGGAAAGGACAAGGGAGGTATCCTTGCCCATTGTTTCTTTATAGACATCAAGTGTTTTTAAAAAGGAATAAAAATCCGGGTCTTTGTTGTATGCCTGGGCATATATCAGGGTGGCTTCAGCGTCGGCCTTCCCCTTAATTTCCTGGGCCTTCCTGTAGGCCACGGACGTGATTTTCTTTAGGTCTCGTTCCCTGTCTCCTTCGACCTTGCGGGCCTCGCCTTCACCCTCTGAACGAAATCTTTCGGCAATCTGTTTTCGTTCGGCAATCATTCTCCCGTACACCGATCTCCGGACTTCCTCAACATAATTAAGGCGTTTTATCTGCACGTCAATGAGGAGTATGCCGAATTCCTTTAATTTGGGATTAGATTGGTCTAAGATTCCTTTTACAATCTTTTGTCTCCCCGTGGTGATTTCGGCCATTACTCTCTTGTGTGCGACCTGCTTCACACCTATTTCACTGACGTCCAGTTCCCGGTTAGTCCACCGGACAGTCTCTATCAGGGGATTTTTTGCTATAAAATTGCGAACCGCGGCATCTATGATATCGTCCAGCCGGGCCAGGCCACCTACCACGTTATTAACCGTCTGGAAAAACTTCAAGGGATCAACGACCTTCCATCGGGCAAAAGTGTCTACATAAATGTATGTTTTATCCAGGGTGGGAATCTGGCTTGGATCGCCATCCCATTGAAGGAGGTTCTTGGGAAAATAATTGACGGCTTGGATAAAAGGGACTTTGAAATTAAGTCCGGGTTTTGTTATTGGGTCACCAACCGGCTTGCCGAACTGGGTAATGACCACCTGCTGGGTCTCATCCACAATATAGATCCCCTGGTAGAGAATGAACAGGACAATGGCAAGCGGGATAATCAGGGCTTTGGATTTCATTGTTTACCTCCTTCAGATTTCCCAAGATTGAGCAAGGGGAGAAGATTTTTCTGGTCAGCATCCACGATATACTTTTCCCCCATTTTCGGAAAGACCTCTTGCATGGCCTCCAGATAGAGACGCCTGCGGGTAACATCTGGTGCCTTGGAATATTCTTCATAGACCGATACAAACCTTGAGGCATCACCCTTTGCTCGATTCACACGGGCAAGGGCGTAACCTTCGGCTGACTTGATAGTTTTTTCAGCGTTTCCCCTGGCAGCTGGAATGACCTTGTTATAGGCCTCCCTGGCCTGGTAGATCATTCTCTCCTTTTCCTGGGTGGCCTGGTTCACCTCATTGAA
Organism: Deltaproteobacteria bacterium; assembly: GCA_019308785.1. Lineage (GTDB taxonomy): Bacteria > Desulfobacterota > DSM-4660 > Desulfatiglandales > Desulfatiglandaceae > JAFDHL01. Next base: position 954 of record JAFDHL010000053.1, on the reverse strand, counting down.
GGATGGCTGGACAGGTTCAGGGACATTGGTCTTTTTCATCTCGATTGTAGTCACTTTGATGCCTGTTTCTGCCTCGTCCAGTTCCTTCTGTAACTGCTGTGTGGCCGCGTCTGCAATTTCTTTTCGTTTGCTGATGACCTCGTTTATGCTCCTGTCTCCGATCACAAGGCGCATGCTGGACTCGGATAAATCCCTCAAGGTGGCCCTCACATTATGAACTTTGAAGAGGTATTTGTATGGGTCCTGGATACGGTATTGTACAATCCAGGGAACCAGTGCCACATTCAAATCCCCTGTCAGCATCAGGGACTCGCCTAAGTAAGCGGTACCTGACGCATAACGGGTTTTAACGCCTGCCTTAAGGGTTCGAAAACCGAATTCCTCCTTAAACACATACCTGACCTTGACTTTGGATACCTTTTCGATGCCTCTTGGTAACTTAAAGTTGAGGCCGGGTTGTGTGGTCCTTGTATATTTGCCAAACCTCTGGACGACCCCCACCTCATCTACGCCCACCGTATAAAATGCGCTGGTGCCAAGAAAGAAGAGGATGACGGCGATTAGGATGAGCCAGATTCCGCCGGGAAATCTCCCTGTAGCACCCTTGATTTTTTCAAAGACATCATCCAGCCCCGGAGGGATTCCGGAACCCCCGCCTGAAGCACCTTTTCGCTGTCCCTGTAATTTGTCCCAATCCCATGCCATATGATTACTCCATTTAAGATTTGATAGCCGTTTACCAGATTTTTCCCAAAGAAAAACCTTTAAATAAAAGGATAGTGACTACTCATGTAGTCAGGCTGAAGGTGTTTAGACTGAAGACTGAAGGGTAAAGAGAACCGAAAGAGTTCTTTTCAGAGATAAAGCAGTTACAGTAATACAATAATAGGAGCCCCATGTGTACCACGTTCAGCCCTTTACTAACAGTCTTCAGCCTTCAGCCTAAATAACCTG
>JAFDHL010000318.1 GCA_019308785.1 Deltaproteobacteria bacterium | reverse complement strand
TGGCGCGCATGTCCGGGAGATTCCGGGCAGGATTAAATCTATGTACATCCACAGCAGGATCAATTGCATGAATCCTTTGATCTTTTATACCCAGCCTCTGCAACTCCTCAGCAGCTCCCCTAGAAAATACTATGGTTGCATTGGCGCAACCACGCATGAGAATCTTGTTCCTAAAACGATCTGATCGTGTCCGGCTGTCTTCGTAGTAACTCCTTACCAATGGAAGCTTGTTTTGGGTGATCCACAGCGCAGCAGCCGCAATAAGATGATCGTTCACCAAGTGGGTGTGAATGATATCAGCCTTTTCATGTCTTAGGATATAGGCTGCAAACCTCATCGCATGAAAAGCCGTTACCGGCGCCAAGTGTTTCCGGAGTGCCCTGTTCACAATCACCGGAACCCCAAATTCGTGTGCCTTTTCTTTCACTTGGTTTTGCTGGCCACGTGGCGCGCCTCCACACATAAATGTAACTTTATGCTTTTCCTGCAACGCACGGGCAAGACTCAAAGCAGCATCTGCCGGACCGGTCCATTTATAATTAGCAAATATGTGAAGGATCTTCATGATATTATAACGAGCATGGATTCAACCCAAAAGGCATCCAACCGGTCGAAGAAAACATTGTTTTTTATTCCGATAAGCTGTAGCTTTTCCCGCCATCCAAATTTACAGCATAACACCGACCAGTTCGGCCAAAAACATTATAGAATTGAAATCTTTATGCCGAATATTTGCTTATTATTTTATAATTGTCAACCATCACTAAATTTCCCTTTAATATACTCTTATAGCCTTTGGCATCAAAATGTCATTGAGAACACCTCATTATCCTCCAAATTTTAAACCGGAGGTCTTGAATTGCTATTGACAATATGGCATCAAAATGTCACCCTAAATGAGCGTAAACAAAATCGAGAGAATCTTTTAAAAGCTCTAAATAACGCCATTTATTTTAAATATAAGGTTCGATTTATAAACCGCTATTTAGTGAAATATGATAATATATTTTTTTCTCAATTTTGTTTGCCCGATGGGAAAGCCGAGGACACCCCATCTGCTTTGTTGGAAAGGGATTGCGGTAGTTTACTACAGCTTCGCTCTTTCCGCCTTGCATCTGGGGCTTCCTCGACTTTCGCTCAATTAGGGTGTCATTTTTTTATGGTTTAAAGATAAGATAATTTTGCTGGTTCACCGGCGGCACAATACAAGTAATATTCTACAAGCACATCAATATATGCATCAGGTATGGTCAAATGGCGAATAAAGATCACCAGACAGGATCGGCACGCAAAGATTGGAATCTTCGAGCCCGCGAAGACTTCAGAAATGCAATAATGTCCACGGTAAAAGGCGAGAAAGGAGAGGAAGAATTCCGGAGGACCGGAGTTGAAGATGCGAAGGTCATCGCTTCATTTTTCAAGGGGCGGAACATGTCGGATTGGCGGGTTCTGGAATACGGTTGCGGTGTGGGACGCTTGATGGAACCTCTCTCCAGGCAATTCGGAAAGATCCACGGTATCGACATATCGGACGAGATGGTAAAACTCGGACGCCAGCGTCTCAAAGGTTCTCAGTTCTCCTTCCATGTGTTGGAAAACGGTAGTCTCCCGTTTTCTGATAGCTGCTTCGATCTTGTGTATTCCATGCATGTATTTCAACACATGCCCAAATCTTCGTTTCGCAGGTTAATGCCCGAAATAGCCAGAGTTTTGAAGCCCGGTGGTCTATTCCTATTCCACATCATGTACCCATATACTCTGCGTCGCAAGCTCCAGGCAGTTTTTGGAGTTGACCAGTTGTCTTTTCGTCATTTTATTTCGGTAATTTCAGAAAAAGGGCAAAAAAGAGTCGAAACTTACCGGCGTCGCTATTACACACACGGCCAGATCGAACAGATTCTCGACCATAACGGAATGCGGCTGGTCAACCGGGTCCGACTGGCTCCAAAGAAGCGCTATCTTTGGAACCTGGCCGAGCGTGCTTAGAAGTGGTTTCAAAACCTCCCCTCAGGCCCAATTCCTGTGTTGGGCCGAGGTATTCAATACTCGAAATATTAAATATATTCCTGCGTTTGAATCCCTCGTCCCGCCTGGACTTTGAACCTGATTGAAGGTTCTGAAACCACTTATAACTATGGAGAAATGAAGTGCGCATAGAGGACATCCGTTTTTACTTTATGCTTCGCCGCATGGCGGAAAATCCTTGGGAAATTGTTCGATTTCGAAAGAAAAGGAAAAAAGAGAAACTTCTTGAAGTGAAGATGCGTGACGGGTGCAATCTTTTCATTCGCGGTGGATACAACGATTTCCAAATATTTCATCGTATCTACATGCGGGATGAATACCACGTTTCTGAGATTCCTCCTGGAAGGTGGAAGTGCGTCGTAGATGTTGGTGCAAATGTCGGCATGTTTTCGGCACGCGTGTCCGGGATGACACACAGGGTGATCGCATATGAGCCGTTTCCCGAAAACTTTGCATGGTTGGAACGCAATGTCGCAACCATAAGCAACGTCACTCCGGTATGCAAAGCCGTTGCCGGGAAAGAAGGCGTAGTGTGCCTCTATCGCCCGGTTAAAGATGAGATGAGCGGCAGGCACTCCTGCTTTCAAGAAATAGATGGTCTAATGTCGGGAAAGTGCGATAACGTACCTGCCATTACCCTGGATCAACTCTTCGCCGAGCATACCATCGATCACTGCGATTTGCTTAAGATCGACGTAGAGGGACAGGAGTACGACATTCTATACGCGACGAGCGACCCTACCTTTGAACGCATTCACCGCATCCACGGTGAATATCACAATGTTGCGGAGCATGATCCTCGCACGCGCATTGCTAATTTTGTATCTTTTTTGAAGTCCAAGGGGTATTACGTAAGCGTTGAGCCCCACCGGCGCAAGGAAAACCACGGTATGTTCTTCGCCGTAAAGAGGTTTTAGGAAGTCAGGTGGTATTGATGGATAATATAATCGGAGAGATTAAAAGA
>JAFDHL010000052.1 GCA_019308785.1 Deltaproteobacteria bacterium | reverse complement strand
GGTGCCGTTGGCCAGGTGAGGCCGAGTTACGCATGTTGTGATGGGACTGTGCCTCGTACCAAGCTGCCGGAGGTTTTGAAAAAAGTCATCGAGTTGGGCAAAGAGTACAACCTTCCCATAGGCAATGTGTTTCATGCTGGCGACGGAAACCTCCACCCTCTTATCATGTTTGATGATCGGGATAAGGACGAATTCAGACGGGTTAAAAAGGTATCATCGGAGATCTTAAGAATCTGTGCGGAAGCGGGAGGAACCATCAGTGGGGAGCATGGTGTAGGCCTGGAAAAGCTAAGTGAAACCTGTCTTATTTTTAGCAATAGCGATTTAGATTTCGAGCGCGAAATAAATACGGCCTTCGACCCTGATGACATAATAAATCCGGGCAAGATGACTCCGGCGGAACCATGTGGCAATTAGTGTGCCGCATGCAATCATATGAGCAATCAGCGTATTCTATAGTGAATGCAAATAAGTTTATTGTATTTCCTGGCTTCGCTAGCAATGACAGCCCAGCGCGTTGACATATTTGAAAGGAGTTTTGACGTGGCAGACTTCACAGAAAGATTAAAAAGTCTTACAGAGATCCTCGGCGAGCAGAACGTAATAACCGAGTCGGATGTCACTGCTGAATATGCCGTGGATAGTATGGTGCCCAAAGCGGTGATATTCCCAAAAAACACAAAACAGATGTCGGAAGTAATCAAATTTGCTAACCGGGAAAATCTGGCTATTGTGACCCGCGGGAGCGCTACAAAAATGGCAATGGGAAATCCACCTAAAAGACTTGACATGGTGGTCTGCACTTCCCGTATGAACCACATGCTGGACGTGGATACTTCTAATTTGACCATGACCGTGGAAGCGGGTGTGAAATTCAGGGATATACAGGCCAGGCTGGCAACACAGGAAGACCGGTGCTACCTGCCATTGAATGATCTGTCTGTCGAAGCGGATGAGTTTATATGCTCAGACCGTTCACGAAACGGATGTTTTGTCCCTATAGATCCTACTTATGCCAACAGAGCAACCATTGGAGGCATTATCGCCACCAATACCACCGGACCGAGGCGGCTTCTCTATAACCTTCCCAGGGATGCCATCATTGGGATTCGCCTCGTGGCCCCTAACGGGGACATACTGGGCTCCGGCGGCAAGACCGTAAAGAACGTTTCCGGATACGATGTCTCCAAGCTGATGGTGGGCTCCATGGGTAGCCTTGGCATCCTGTGTGAGATGACCTTGAAAATGCTCCCACTGCCGGACAAAATGGAAACACTTCTGGTTTCCTTTAGTTCCTTTTCTGATGCATCCGTTTTTGCCGAACGAATCTTTGAGACCACCCTTCTGCCGGCCGCAGTCGAAGTCATGAACGCTGCGGCTTACAACCATCTATCCATGCCCGGTATTCCCGACTTCGGTTCAGACGGTTACGTGTCGGCAATAGCCCTTGAGGCATTTAAACCGGCTGTAGACCGTATACGAGCGGAAACGCTGGAAATGGCCAAGGCAGCCGGTAGCAGGGCAGATGCGATTTTTAAAGAGGATGAACACCTGTCGTTTTGGCTTGCGGTGAGCGACCTCACCCAGAATCTTGACAGGCAATTCTCCGGTCTCATCAAGGCCAAACTGAATTACCCCATTTCCCTCTGGAAAGATATTATTGAAACAGTAGAATCTATCTTTTCTCAGGCCGATCTTGATTACACTCTCCAGGCGCATGCCGGAAATGGCGTCTGCCTCGTCGGACTGCTAATCGATGAGAATGATACCACGGCGACAGATAGGGCAGTGGAGGCCCTAAGGCAATTGCTAAAGCGCTGCCGAGAAATCGATGGCAACCTTGTCACTGATGTAAAAGGGAAACTAAAGATGTGGGGAGAAATGGGTTCCGACTTCGTGGTCATGAAGCGGCTTAAGGATAGGCTTGATCCCTCCGCCATTATGAGCCCGGGCCGTTACGTGGAAGGGCTTTAATGATCGATCTATTACAAATAACAATTCACGTGAAGAGGTAGACCCTTATGAATATTGTGCAGCTAAAAAAATTGTCGTACGACGAGGTTGCCAAATGCAATAAATGCGGATTTTGTCTCCCCAGTTGCCCCACCTATCTGGTTATGAAGGGAGAGGCCTATTCTCCCAGGGGACGGAATGCCATCACATCGAGAATAAGCTGGAACTGAATGAGGATACGGAAAAGGCCATCTTCACTTGTCTTGGATGCGGGGCTTGCAATGAGGTCTGTTTGTCCGGCGTCGGGACAAAGGACCTCGTCTTCCAGGATCGTGAGTGCCAGGTGGATACTGGATTTTATCCGAAAGTGGCCGAGCGGTTGGTGAAGACCCTTGAAGAGAGCCATAACATCTCGGATGACGACCAGGAAGACCGTACTGAGTGGCAGGAACTCATTAAGGAACTGCCTGAGGATGCCTTTGAAAAGGAGAAGGCTGAAATCGTTTTTTTCGTCGGCTGCGTGGCCTCATTCTTTCCAATGGTTCAGAAAATTCCTGCCAATATGGCCAAGATCATGCAGAAGGCCGGCGTGGATTTTACCATTCTCGGGGGTGAGGAGTGGTGTTGCGGTTTTCCACTTATCGGTGCAGGCATGCCTGAGAAACTGGAAGCAATGAAGGAGCATAATCTCAAGAAGGTTGCGGACGTGGGGGCCAAGACGGTTGTTTTTACCTGTCCATCCTGCTTACATACCTGGAAGCATTTTTATAAAACGGATGTAAAGCTGGTTCATGCCAGCCAGCTGATCGCGCAGTTGATAAAAGACAAGAAAATTACCCTCAAGAAAGATATCAACGTTGTCGCCACCTATCACGATCCTTGTGATCTGGGCCGGAATACCGGGATTTTCGAGGAACCCCGGGAGGTGATTCAGGCGATTCCAGGCCTCAAGTTCGTTGAGCTGCCCATGAATCGAAAATTTTCCGTGTGCTGCGGAGGCGGCGGGAATGTAGAGATGACCGATCCGGACCTCACGGCCCAGGTTGCCCAGATGAAGCTTGATTCAATCAAAGGAGTGGGAGCTGATACGGTGATTACGGCGTGCCAGCAATGCGTGCGAACCATGGAGACCCGGGCCAAAAGAACCAAAAGCGATCTGAAAGTGAAGGATCTGACAGAAGTGGTCGTGGAGGCCATGGAATAGCACCTTAATTAAAAGCTGAAAAACGGGGCCTACCAACAAGGTAGGCCTTTTTTTGTACCCAAATAGTTGCAACCACATGACGAAGAACTCCCTGGAAACGCCCCGTTTATCGTTGACATACATTCCCTCGCTTTCTTATACTTTTTAGATAAACAAAGGAAGGGAAATGGTTATCAATCATGAATACAATATCAGCCAATGGGATATCACCTCTCCGGTCGCTGGATAAGATCTCTACTCTTCTTAACCAGGTGAAAAATATAGACAGAAACCTGGAAAATGCTCTGGGCCTGATAGGACAAATCCTGGGGGCCGGAGCCGCGGCAATATATAAAAAAGAGTATATGGATCAGGAAAGGTTTACCCTTGAATGCCTCGGTTTCTGGAACGATTCTGAAAAAAAGATGGGCGACTTCACCAGCGTGCCGGGCTCCCTCAAATCCGAAATGATTCCCCTGTCTTTTTGGGAGCGCTTAAAAGAAGGGAAAACAGTATTTCTGGATAGACCCTCATGGCAAAGCATGAAATCTATGTCTGATGAGGTACTTTTTTTGCCCCTCTTTTTAGAAGATCACCTTTTCGGCTTCCTCGCTTTTTCTGATCCGGCTGAAAAAAATCTCGACTCAACAAGTCAAGATTTCCTGTCCGCCATTAAAAGCATTTTCGAGCTCTGGATCAGTAAAATGAACCTGGAGAAGAGACTGAATGACATTATGGATTTTATGCCAAATCCCACATTTGTCATGACCACTGATGAATTGATCACCACCTGGAACCAGGCCACAGTGGAGATGACCGATTGGAAAGCCGAGCGCATGTTAGGTAAAGATAATTATGAGAGTTCCGTCCCGTTTTACTACGAACGTCGTCCCATGGTGGCCAATCTGATCATGTATCCAGATGATGATTGGGAGGCAACCTATCCCGAATTTCATAGACAGGAAGGCAAGGTCTTTTCCCTTGCATACTGCCCGGCCCTGCCCGGAGGTGGCGCTTTTCTGCGATGCAACACTCAAAGGCTTTACGACACCAACAACCGCCTCTGGGGTGCTATCCATACAGTCCGTGATGTGACCCGCGAACGAAAAATGGAAGAAGACCTGCACCGTTCCGAATCCATGTATCGGGCAATTTCAGACTTCGCAGGTATGGGTATCATGCTTTTGCGGGACAACAACGTGCTCTATTACAATGAACGCCTTGCAAAATTTATGGATATCTCCGGCAAGGAAGTTACCAAGGATGACTTCATGAACTGGATCCATCCCGAAGATAGAGCGGAAATAGACCGTCACTATAAAAACCTGTTGAGCGGATTGGAGGAGCATTTGCGCTTCGAATTCCGCGCTCAAAATATAAATGGTCTACGGCATTATCGTGCTTACGCCCAGTTCATAGAGTACGAGGATCATACAGCCATACATTTTATCTTAGACGATATCACCAAACAGAAGGAGTTGGCCCGGAAGGCCAGGCTCAATGAGCTCAGGCTCTATCATGAAGATCGCCTGACCGCTCTTGGAATTATGGCCGCAGGGATTGCCCATGAACTGAATCAACCCTTGAATACCATCCGGGTGGTTACGGATGGCCTGCTCTTCGGAAGGGACGAAGGATGGGATCTGGATCAGGAGGAATTGTTTGACAACCTGGAGATGGTCTCACGGCAGGTGGTTCGGATGAGCGATGTGATCCAGAACATACGCAATTTTGCAAGGGAGGATCGGGGAAAAACGGTTGGGGACGTCAATGCCAACGAAGCTATTAGAAATGTGTTTTCTATGATTGGGCGCCAGCTTGAGGCACACGGGGTCTCTGTCCAGAACGATTTATCGCCTGATTTACCACCCATCAAGACCGATCTGAACCGTCTGGAACAGGTCATCATGAATCTGGTGGTCAATGCCCGCCAGGCCTTAGATACCTGTTCCCACGACTGCAAAAAACTCCTGGTAGAGACTGGCACCTACAATGGATCCGTATTCATCAAGGTGAGCGACAATGCCACCGGCATTCCAGACGACCTATTGGTCAAGATCTTTGACCCATTCTTTACGACCAAAGAGGTCGGGAAGGGAACGGGTTTGGGACTAAGTATCAGCCAGTCCATTGTTTCCGAATTCAAGGGTCGTATCGAAGTCTCCAATAATGAAAACGGGGGAACCACGTTTACGGTTACGGCCCCTGCAGATGGAGGATAGGCTTGAATATTCTTTTAGTGGATGATGAACCGGATGTGCGCAAGAGCTTATCGAATTTTTTGACAAAACTGGGTCATACGGTTGTCTGCGCAACGAATGGGATAGAAGGACTGAAAACCTTCCACTCTCAGAGTTTTAATCTTGTCATTACAGATATCCGCATGCCCGGCATGGATGGTCTTGAAATACTCCGGCGTATCAAAACCGTTGAAAAGTCTCCTGTGGACGTCATCGTGGTGACAGGACATGGAGATATGGACAATGCCATAAAGGCCCTCAAATACGGTGCATACGACTACTTGAAAAAGCCTGTAAATATCCGGGAGTTGGCCATTACCATTGAACGCTCAGCAGAATATGCGGCCCTGCGGAACAATTACATCCGTCTTAAAAAGGAATTCAAGGAGCGGGTTGAACTTAAAACCCAGGCAGTCCTGGGAGAAACAGAACAACTGCGGGCTGCATATCTTGAAGAGATAGGTCTGGATAATCTGTGCGTCTATTCTGAAGCCATGGCCCAGGTGGTCAAACAGGCTGAAAAATACAGCGTTGATAGATCGGTCCCTGTGCTTATTGAAGGGGAAAGCGGCACGGGCAAGGAATTGGTTGCCCGGTATATCCATCACTATGCACAGGGCAACGCCCTTAATCCATTTGTTGCCATAAACTGTGGGGCTATATCCCCCGAGCTTTTTGAAGGCGAACTCTTCGGGCATGAACCTGGAGCCTATACCGGTGCCACCTCGACCGGTCGTATCGGAAAACTTGAGGCGGCCAATGGAGGCACTGTTTTATTAGACGAGATCAGTTCGATGCCGATCAACCTCCAGGTGAAACTTTTAAGAGTTTTAGAGGAGAAAAAACTCTATCGGGTTGGAGGCGTCAAGGAGATATCCGTTGACATTCGCTTTATCTCTGCCACCAATCAGGATTTAAGCCAGGCAGTGGCAAAGAAACGTTTTCGCCTGGATCTCTTTTACAGGATCAACACAGGATCAATTCGAATACCTCCCCTGCGGGAAAGGAATGAGGATATCCTGCCACTCGCACTTCGCTTTTCAAAAAGGGCTTTTGCCCGGAGGGGAAAAAAGTTCGATCGATTTTCGCCTGCCGCAGAACGATTTCTTGTCTCATCTCCATGGCCAGGGAATGTCCGCCAGCTCAAAAATGCCATGGATCGATTGGCCTTACTCCGGTCGGGAAATCAAATAGACGTTGAAGACCTTTCCTTCATTAAAGAATTGATCCCGCCAAATGATTTCACATTGAGTGCCAATGCTGTTTTAGGCCGTGATAATTTTGATTTGCCCGAGGATAAACTGGATATAGAAAATCTGAACCGGCAGATCATCAAAATGGCATTAGAGAAAAACAATGGAAATCAGACCCGTACTGCCCAATACTTGGCCATCTCCCGAAGGGTCCTTCAGGGTCAATTGAAAAAGATGAGGCTGGTATAAATTTTTCTGCCTCAAGTGGTGCATATTGGACCATTCGGTGCACCAATCGGGGCAATATTCTATATCCAACTTTCCACTCCTTCATGCATTCAAAGCTTTTTTTTCTTCCAAGCAATATCTATTCTTATAACCTTGTTAAATTACTGTAAATTTATAAATAAAAAAACGCAGGAATAATAACCTCTATGAATGGGCATAATCCTTGCTTTTAATATGTTTGAGAATTAAAAAATTCCCCCTGATGTCATTGCGAGGAGTCGATAATACTGTTGTGGTGGGCTCCTCGCAATGATTAGCCATAGGCTTTCAAATAATTTAAGTTATTTTCGATTACAGTGCCGCAACGCGGCATCACATAGCTTTTTACGATTTCAACATGTTCCATCCGGGGAAAAGGGTATTAAAACAGTTTAAATTAGGATAGTTCATGCTCATTATTGCTGAAAGGATTAACGCCTCCCGCAAATACATCGCCCAGGCCATATCATCTGAAAACATTGATTTTATCCGGAACGAAGCCAAGGCACAGGATCAGGCTGGTGCTGATTATATTGACGTTAATGCGGGGGTATTTGTCGGAGAGGAAACGGAACGCCTCAAATGGCTCATCGAGGTGGTACAGGAAGTCACGGAACTTCCCCTGTGCATTGATAGTCCGGATCTGAAAGTCATAAGGGAAGCTCTCCCTCTGGTAAAGAAAACACCCATGATCAATTCCATTACTTTAGAACCCACACGCTTAGAGGGCATCCTTCCCCTCGTAGCTGAATACAAAACCAAAGTAATCGGGCTCTGCCAGTCTGAGGATACCATGGCAGAGACAATAGAAGATAAAATTAAACTGGCGGGACAACTGGTAGAAAAAGTTACGGCCGCGGGCGTACCTATTGATGACCTATATATCGATTCGCTCTTGTATCCCCTTTCGGCCAACACGAAATCGGCCTTAGCCACTTTAGAAGCTATTGAGCAGATTATGAAAGAGTTCCCGGGCGTTCATACCACCTGCGGTCTGACAAATGTCTCCTATGGACTTCCTGACAGAAAGCTCGTTAATCGAACCTTCCTCGTGTCAGCTATAACCCGTGGTCTGGACTCCGCCATTCTGGATCCTACAGACAAACAAATTTACAAAGCTCTTAAGGCCGCCCTGACGGTCATTGGGAAGGACGATTATTGCCTGGAATACATCTCGGCCTTCCGAGAAGGACGTTTTGAATAATCATATTGGATAAGCTTTCCGGCAGGTAAAGCTTTTTGGGGGAATTTGGCTTAAACAAACTAAAGCAAGGAGGGAATTTCATGGAAAAAAACAGAAGGGAATTTCTTAAGACGGCCGGAGTCGGCGTTTTAGGGGCCGGAGCAGCAGCGCTTTTAGGGAGCCAGAAGGCTTTTGCGGCCCCTGCCAAGGGTGTTCCTAAAGGACCTGTCAAGATCGGGATCATGGGCTTCCAGGCCGGTGTGGCCGCAGTACCTGGAATTGCCGGTATCCGGGCGGCCCAAATCTGGGCCGATCAGATTAATAAGGCCGGAGGCATTCTGGGACGGAAAGTTAAACTGAAAATAGAGGAGGAATCCAAGGCCAAGGATACCGTAGAAAAATTCAAAAAACTGACCATAAAAGAAAAATGCGATGTGGTTTCAGGGATCCTTTCCACAGGCAATGGCCAGGCAGTCGGTAAAGAGGCCGAGAAGATAAAACAACTCTGGTTGAGCTGGGACGGCACCACCCAGAAAGGCCTCATTGAAACCCAACCCAAGGCCTTCTATGGATTCAGAAGCGTAGATAACGAACTGGAAGCAGTAGCCGGTGCCATCACGACCGCCAAGGTTTTTCCAAACATCAAGAAGGTTGCAGGAATAGGCAATGACTATTCGTATGGCCGAAACTGTTGGGCCGCTTATAAGAGGGTCCTTTCCATGTACAATCCAGGCGTAAGATTTGAGGAGGGCATTTTCACGAAATTGGGCGAAACGGATTTTTCCGCCGCCATAGATGCACTGGCAGCCAAAAAACCTGATCTCATTATGAGCAGTTTCTGGTCCGGTGACACCAGCATTATCCTTAAGCAGGCCGCAGGTAAAAGGCTCTTTCAAAAAGTCAAGGGATGCTTTACAACCGGCGGAGGGGTACATGACACGTTAAAGAAAGAATTCACCCCTGAAGGACTGATTCTGGGATACAACAGCCTGTACTTCCGCTGGACAGATAACTGGCCTTTGCTGAATGAGTTCACAAAGATCTATCATCAAAAACATAACGCATATCCGGTTTATGAATGTTGTCATGCCTATTTCACACTCCAGGCATACAAGGCAGCAGTTGAGAAATGTTATGGACTGACCGGCCAGTGGCCGACAAAAGAACAGGTCGTTGAAGCCCTAAGGGGAATCAATGTCCCATCTCTTTCCGGTTATCGTGGATACCGGCAGGACAACAAGCAGGAGTGCTGTTTCTTCATGGGATTAACCACCCATAAAAACTCTTATGATTTCGTTACCATTGATCCGGTTTATATTCTGCCCTCCGCCATGATCCAGAAACCAGAGGGCTATACCTTTGACCAATGGGCAACGGCATGGGAAAAGAAAGTGAAGGGTTAATACAAGTCTTGAACATCCACCTTCCCCCTCCCTCAAAGGGAGGGGGTATTACGAAGTACTGAGAAAAACATGGTCGAAACCATTGTCAACATACTGTTCAGCGGTATCTTTCATGCCTCCGTCCTTTTTCTTGTGGCGGCCGGATTGCAACTGGTGTTCGGAGTCCAAAAGATTTTTAATTTGGCCTGCGGGAGCTTTTACGCCCTTGGGGCATATCTCGGCATTGTTTTCGTCAAATATTTCCTCTCCGTCGGAGGCCCGCCCGTTCTGGCTATACTTCCACTTCTCGCCGCCGGATTTGTGCTTGCCATTATCGGCCCGATCATCGAAAGAGGTCTGTTGCGGTTTGTTTATGATCGTGATGTACATTTCCAGCTTTTGCTGACCTTCGCCCTTCTCCTCATGATCGAAGATATCATCAAGTTAATCTGGGGGACCTATCCCCTTTCCACCCAGGGTGTGTATCTGGCATTCGGGATCCTCGACATCTTCGGCGCCTCCATTCCTGTCTATAACCTAATCGTAATCGTTGCTTCTATCGTTATTGCAGGAATTATGGCACATATCCTTTCCAATACCCGCTTTGGCCGGATTATCCGGGCCACATCGGATAATAATGAGATGGCTCAGGCCCTGGGAATAAATATCAATAATATCTATGTTAAGGTTTTCACCCTCGGAACCGTCCTGGGGACAATCGGGGGCGCCCTCGTCATCCCTTCCACAGCTGCTATGAGTGAGATGGCCGTAGACCTGATCGTTTTGGCCTTCGCCGTTGTTGTCATCGGCGGGCTTGGGAGCATGAAGGGCGCTTTTGTAGGCGCCCTGTTGGTGGGGATTTTAAAATCGGTCTCTTTTGCAGTCTATCCGGAACTGGAGATGTTACTAATCTATATTATCGTCATTGTTGTTTTGGTCTTCAAACCTCAAGGCCTGTTTGGAACGGCAACTTAAAGCAATGACTCCCTAACTTTCTTCAGCATGGGGTCTAATTGCCAATAAGGATACGTTAATGAAAAAAACCGGCATCGTGTTTCTTCTTCTGATTCTGGCATTTTTATTGGTCTGGCCTTTTATTGGACCGGAATACCAGGTCTACCTGACCCTCTCCTTTTTTGCCTACTCGGTTGCCCTGCTGGGGTTCAATCTCTTATTCAATTATACAGGTCTTCTCTCTTTTGGCCATGCCCTGTTCATTGGTGTCGGAGGCTACACGGCCGCATTCCTCACATCCAGGTTTCATATCCCCTATATGGAGGTTTCCATCCTTGTGACGATTCTGCTATCCGGGGTTGTCGCAATACTGATCGGTCTGATTTGTGTCCGCTATATAAAAATCTATTTTGCCATGTTAACGCTGGCCTTCGGCATGCTATTTCATTCCTTTTTGATGAAAACCTATCACCTCACAGGCGGGGATGAAGGGATGTCCGTTGAACAACCGTATCTTCTGGGGATGGATTTCAGTTCCATGGATCAAATGGCGTTCTTTTCCGGCCCTTATTACTACTACAGCCTTGGCGTTCTCATCCTGGCTTCCATTGCCATGTGGCGGATTGTCCACTCACCTTTCGGGCTCTGCCTCACGTCAATCAGGGATAACCCCGACAAGGCGGAGTACTTAGGTATCGGAATCAGAAAATATCGCCTGCTTGCTTTCATCATTTCGGGATGCTTTACCGGCGTGGGCGGCGTGCTCCTTGCGCCGATAACCGGACACATGGACCCCGGGATGGTCTTCTGGACCCATTCAGGCGACATGGTCTTCATGACACTGGTGGGGGGATTTTCCAATTTTTTCGGACCGATGCTCGGAACGGTCATCTTCATTACACTTCGGGATGTCATCAGTTCTTATATCGAGTACTGGCGGCTTATTTTCGGTGCACTTTTAGCTGCTATCGTCATTCTGTCCCCCGGTGGCGTCATTGAGGTCCTAACAAATCTTTTTACCCTCATTAGAAGAAAAATCATGGCCGGAGAAAACGCATCATGATTCTCGAAGCGATTAATATCAGCAAATATTACGGGGAGTTTTGTGCCTTGAAGGATGTAAGTATCGGGATTGACGAAGGGGAGTTTGTCTCCGTCATCGGCCCCAACGGTGCCGGCAAGACAACCTTGATTAACGTTCTCACAGGATTCCTCAAACCTGATGCCGGGCAGGTTAATTTTAGGGGAAAGGACATCGCAGGGAAAGGGCCTGAAGAATTAAGCACAATGGGTATCGCCCGAAGCTTCCAGTTGGTCCACATATTCCCGGAACTTTCGCTTATCAATACCATAAAGGTGGCCATTATTTCTCGACAGGCGAAAGGCATGCGATTGTTCGCGAGCCTTGCCAGGGATAAAGAGGTGCACGAGCAGGCATTGGAAGTTGCCGAGCTGTTCGGACTCGCAGATCTATTGGAAGAAACGGCCAAAAATTGTCCCCAGGGTATCAAGAAACTTCTTGATGTGGCCTCGGCTTTTGCGCTTCATCCGGAAATCATACTTTTAGATGAGCCCACCAGTGGCGTCAGCACAAGTGATAAAAATAAAATCATGCAAGTGCTGGTGGATGCGTCCAAAAAGATCGGAATCAAAACCGTCCTCCAGGTTGAACATGATATGGATATCGTGTTTTCCTACTCGGACAGGATCATTGCGATGCAGCAGGGGAAGGTCCTGGCCGATGGATCTCCGGCAGAAGTGGAAAAAAATGAAGAAGTGATATGTACAGTAGTAGGCCAAAAAGAATGTTTTCAGACCTTTAATCGTATTATGAGCATGAATCGAGAGGAAAGGGCGTAGGTTACTATGTTATCAGTTGATTCGATAGATGTTTTTATCAAATCCAGTCGTATCCTGCGCAATGTATCTTTGAAAGCAGGAAAAGGTGAAGTGGTTTGCCTTATTGGTAGAAACGGAGCAGGGAAAACCACGACCTTGAGAACCATAATGGGTTATCTCAGACCGGAAAAGGGAAGCGTCAGTTTTCAGGGTGAAGATATCACACGAAAAAGCACCCATGAAATCAGCCGCCTGGGCATTGGTTACGCCCCTGAGGATAGCGGCATATTCCCGGATCTGACTACCCATGAAAACATCGAGATCTCAACGTGGACCAAAACAACAGAGAAATCTGAAGAGGAAAGAATAAAACTGGCCTATAAGGTGTTCCCTGTCCTGGAAGGTTATAAAAAGCGTAAGGGAACCCAACTCAGCGGCGGGGAACGCAAAATGCTTTCCATTGCCAGGGCACTTGCCCTGGATCCGGAATTGTTAATCCTGGACGAACCTTTTGAAGGGCTGGCACCGACCATCGTCACTGAGGTGGCGAGAAGCATCCAAGATATTATCAAGATGGGGCCGTCCATAATCATATCGGAGTCGAACATCTATCATGTACCTGACTTTACCGATACCCTGTACGTGATTGAGAGAGGGGAGATCATCTTCTCGGGCAGACCAGAGGAAGTCGCTCAAGAGAAAGGTATTCTGAAAATAATTGCGGGAACCGCCTGATAAGGAGATATATTACTTGCTTCTTAGGAGGTTATTTATATGACAGATTTTAACTTAAGAGAACCGAGCCCGGATTGGGAACGTATAAGGAAAACCGTAAGGCATGAGGAGCCGGACAGGGTGCCTCTATTGGAGGCCCTGGTTGAATATCCGGTACAAAGCCAATTTCTGGGTCGAGAGGTAGCCTCTGATGATATCAAATCTCAAGTGGAATTCTATTATAGAGCCGGTTATGATTCTGTGCCCATCACCGTGAGCGCCATGGCCTTTGGAAAGGTGGACGATGCATCACCCATTTCAAAGGTAATCAGGGAAAAAATGCTCAAGGACGAAACAGATAAGCAGGACATGACAAAATGGAGCCTGGAATATGCCAGCTTTATCAACGACCGTGAAGATTTCGAAAAATTTCCCTGGGAAGAGTTGGAAAAAGCCGAGCTCCTAAGCCAATTATATGAGGTTAAGGACTATCTGCCTGAAGGAATGAAGGTCATCGCCAACTCAGGCAAAATATTTACTCTGGTCTGGATGCTTATGGGATTTAACAACTTTGCAACCAAATTGATTATGGATGAGCAACTCGTATCGGATATTTTTCATAAGGTCGCGCACATTCAGTTAAACCTGCTGGATAAGATATTTGACATACCTTATGTGGGAGCCGTTTGGATCGTTGACGACCTGGCCTTTGGTACCGGTCCCATTATTTCCCCGCAGGCATATCGTGACCACGTCTTTCCCTGGTATAAAAAAATAGCAAAGAAATGCCATGAAAACGATGTACTGTTATTCCAGCACTCAGACGGCGATCTGAATTCGCTTATGGAGGACATCATCGATATTGGATCGGACCTGTTGCACCCCATTGACCCGACGTGTATGAGCTTCAAAGAAACAAAAGAGAAGTATGGGGACCGTCTCGCCTTTGCAGGCAATGTGTCCAATGAACTCCTGCGGTCCGCCACCACGGATGAAATTGATGAAAGAGTAAAATACCTCATCAAGACCGTAGCCCCCAATGGCGGCTATTGCCTGGCTGCTGGCAATTCTGTGACAGAATGGGGAAATTTTAATAACTATATCGCAATGCTTAAGGCAGCGGAAAAATACGGGCAATACCCAATTTGATTGTAATAGGAGGGTGGCAACGATGAGTGAACATCTTGATAAGATTAAGGAAGCTGTCATTAGTGGAAAACATGCAGAGATAGAGGTCCTGGTTAAAGGAGCGATTGAAGATAAGGCAGACTTAGGCCAAATTATAACCGACGGCATGGTTGCCGCGATGGACATCGTGGGTCAAAGATTTGCGAAAAGCGAAATTTTCATACCAGAGATGCTTGTTTCAGCCGTTACCATGAAAAAGGGATTGGAGATCATAAAACCTCTCTTGAAAGGTGACGAGATTGAGTCCAAGGGAACGATCATTATGTGCACGGTCAAAGGTGACATACATGATATCGGCAAAAACCTCGTTATTATGATGCTGCAAGGGGCTGGGTTTGATGTAATCGATCTTGGTGTAGACATGAGCACTGAAGAATTAGCTCAGAAAGTAGAAGAAATCAGGCCTGATATACTTGGATTATCCGCATTATTAACCACTACCATGCCAGAGATCAAAAATGTGATAGAGACTTTAAAAGATAAGGGTTTGCGGAACAGTATTAAGATCATGGTAGGGGGTGCACCACTTAACGTAGCATTTGCAGGAAAAGTTGGTGCAGACGGTTACGCCGAAGACGCAGCAGAGGCTGTTATGCTTGCAAGGAGCTTGATTGAAGCAAAGTAATTTTATGATAATATTCGTGACTCAGATAACAAGTCATAAAATCGCTTCGCAAAATATCCTAAGCAATCAAGTTGCTCACCATTAAAAACTGAACCAAATGTTTGGTTACCATGTCAGACAGTGCATCAACCTGCTTAAACCTTTAAACCTACCTGATTCTCCTAACGGTTGCCGTCAAAATATAACCTTTCCAACCTTCTCTTTTTAAGACGGAGAGTGGGAGTATGTGAACCATACAAGGCGGGTAAAAATAATTATGAAACGCAGTAATATCTTTACGTGCGAGGGAGGAGCGTTGCATGGATTTTAAACCGGATTTCGAAAGGATCAGAAAAACAGCTCGACATGAGGAACCGGACAGGGTTCCCCTTTGTGAGGTACTCATCGAGTATCCCATACAAAGTCAGTTTATGGGCAGGCAGGTGACAGCGGATGACCTTGAATGGCAAGTGGAATTTTGGATTAAGGCCGGCTACGATTTCATCCCATTGACCGTAGGTATGATGACGCCGGGGAAAGTCACAGATGAATCTTCGATTTCCAGAGTCATTAAGGAAATCATGCTCAAAGATTCACCAGATGCAGACGACGAAGGGGCTTGGAGTCTGGAACGCACCAGCTTTATTAACAATCGGGTGGATTTCGAAAAATTTCCGTGGGAAGTTGCTTCACAATTAGATTTCAGCAAATTTTACGCGGTCAAAGATCTGTTGCCCGAAGGAATGAAAGTCATCGCTGTCTCGGGCAAAATTTTCACGCTGACATGGATGCTCATGGGATTCAATAACTTTGCCATATCATTGCTTATGGACGAACAATTAGTCGCGGATGTGTTTCGAAATGTTGCGGAAATTCAGTTTCACGCTCTTGAACAGATATTTGAAATGACACATGTTGGAGCCGTGTGGGCAGTTGACGACCTGGCTTTTGGCACCGGTCCCATGATTTCACCACAGGCCTTTCGAGATCATGTCTTTCCTTGGTATGCGGAAATGGCAAAGCGCTGCCATGAAAATAATCTTCTTTTCTTCATGCACTCAGACGGCGATCTTATACCGCTCATGGAAGACCTCATCGACCTGGGTGTAGATGTTTTGCAACCTATTGACCCGACCTGCATGGATATCATAAAGGTAAAAGAGATCTACGGGGATCGTCTCTGTCTTGTTGGCAACGTGTCAAATGAACTCCTGCGAAGCGGAACCCCGGGCGAAATTGAGGACCTGGTAAAAAATCTGATCCTGAAGTGTGGTCCTGGAGGTGGATATTGTGTAGGATCTGGAAATTCGGTACCGGAATGGGCTAAATTTGAAAACTACATGGCAATGCGTGAAGCAACCCTCAAATATGGTGCCTATCCCATTACCATATAATATGCAACAGAGGGATATCGGGCAAAAAAACCATATCAGCAACAATCAAAACCTATGCATAGCAAACCTAAAAGACAGAAAAAAGGCTCAATAGTAGTGGTGGCCTGCCGAGTGATGGAACCGGAACTTGAACGGGTACGTCAAGGGAAGAACCATGTGGAGATTAGATATCTCGACCAGGGCCTGCACCGCACCCCTAAAGACATGGCCGGCGTGGTACAGGAGCAGATAGACCAGGCAGCCAAATATGCCGATCGTATCATTTTGGGATACGGACTATGTTCAAACGGGATTGTCGGTGTTACCGCAAGACAGCAGGGATTGATCGTCCCTCGATGCCATGATTGTATTGCCTTGTTCCTGGGGTCCCCTGCGGCTTATAAGGAAGTCTTTGAGGCAAGACCGGGAACCTACTATCTGACCCCCGGCTGGGTCGCGGAGAAAAAGGATCCTCTTGGCATTGTTGAGAATGACTATACACACCGGGTTGGCCGTGAAACCGCTTTCTGGGTTATGGAAGAGGAACTCAAGCACTATACCCACATCGCCTTGATCGATGCTGGTGTGTCAGACCCTGGTCCGTTGCGTGAGAGGGCCATGGAAAACGCCAGGATTTTCAAAAAGGAATACCAAGAGATCCAGGGAAGCATGGATTACTTTAAGAAGATCATACAGGGCCCTTATGCGGACGAGGATTTCTTCTTCATAAAACCTTCTTCCGCAATCCCGCAGGAGATATTTCTTGAATAAATTGTATCCTTCCGGAGAGATTGAGGCTGGATTTTACCAACATTGAAGGATTTCAGAAGAGTCCTAACTTTGACCTTTTTTTATTGCTTGCCTTTTGACCAAATTATCCATCCTTTTAAGGTTAAGGGCTATTTTACCTGGGCGTATAAGCAGCGACCACAACACCATGAATCGGTTCTATTCTTGACACACAAGGCCAATTCCTATACTCCCTTTCCAAAAAAGCGCCTTCTTATCTCTTCTCTATTGGAGGGAATTATGAAAAAGTCAGTCATTTTCTTAACCCTTTTACTTTTTGCTTTTACAATCTCGTCCTTCGCCTTGAGCAAGACATTCGTTACAATCGGAACCGGTGGCGTAACAGGTGTCTATTATCCGACTGGTGGCGCGATCACCAGGATGATAAACAAGAAGTTCAAGCAGTACAACATCAAAGCAACTGTCGAGTCAACAGCCGGATCGGTCTATAACATAAACGCGGTCTTAAGCGGCGATCTTGAATTTGGCATTGCCCAGTCCGACAGGCAGTACCAAGCATATCACGGTCTGGCCGAATGGAGCAAACGCGGTCCCCAGAAGGATTTGAGAGCCATCTTTTCTATTCATCCGGAATCCATTACCCTTATCATTTCCGCCAAAAGCGGCGTTCGATCCGTTACGGATCTCAGAGGTAAAAGGGTTAATATCGGCAACCCGGGTTCAGGGCAGCTACAAAACTCAAAAGACGTTCTTGCAGCATTCGGTATTGGCATAAATGAGATAACGGCCGAACAGGTGAAGGCCCTTGAAGCCCCGGGGCTCCTGCAGGACGGCAAGATCGATGCCTTTTTTTACACGGTGGGTCATCCCAATGGGAATATTAAGGAAGCGACTTCAGGCAGGTTAAAGGTAAGGATTATTCCGATCACGGGGCAAGGAATCGACGCACTGCTGAAAAAATATCCCTATTATGCAAAAACCATAATCCCGGGCAAGTTCTATCCCAATGCCCTGAATACCGGCGATGTAGAAAGCATAGGTGTGAAAGCCACATTCGTGACATCCAAGAATCTTCATGAAAAAATAGTCTATGCGGTTACTAAAGAGGTATTTGATAATCTTGAAGATTTTAAGAAACTTCATCCCGCATATTCGGTGCTAACAAAGGAAAAGATGTTAAAAGGCCTTTCCGCCCCCATTCATAAGGGTGCCTTGAAATACTACAGGGAAGCCGGTCTTTTAAAGTATATTGAGCCGAAACTTGTGCTCTGATGGGCGGAATCAGAGGCTAATTATACTCCATTCATTATTGTGATATCAAAAGACTACATCGCATTGCTCGTTGACCGGCAACTGACCCCTGTGTCCCGCCTTTTGGACTCTTCGCTTAACGTCAATCCCCTGCTCGCATGACACTCCCAAGGAATCATAAGTCCGCTGAAGAGATATTTAAGGCCGAGGCCGGCGAAGTGCGGAATTTACAACGGCACGAGGTTTACATTGTTGGCACCATCGCCGTTTCATGGGCCTTGTTTCAACTGGCAATTGCAGGTTTTTTCGTGCTGGATAGCACAAAGGTCAGAGCGATCCATCTCGCCTTTGGCATGGCCCTCCTGTTTCTCCTGAACCCCTGCATCAGACGCCCTACGAAACTCCTGAGTTTTTTCTCAATTAGAAACCGTATCCCGGTGATCGACTATATCATGGCTGCGGCAGGTGCCCTGTGCGCCCTCTACCTTGTACTGGACTATGAAGGCATCGCCATGCGGGCCGGCGTACCGATCATGCGAGACCTTATCGTAGGAGTCGTTCTCGTTGTCCTGCTCCTGGAGGCCGCAAGACGCATCATCGGTCCGGCCCTTTCCATCATTGCCGTTCTTTTTACCGTTTATGCCTTCCTCGGCCCACATATGCCGGATCTTTTCGCCTTCAAAGGAGTGTCTCTTAGGAAATACCTCAGCAATATCTCCCTTTCAACAGAGGGAATTTACGGCGTTCCCTTAGCTGTGTCCGCGTCCATTGTCTACCTCTTCGTCCTTTTGGGTGCGTTATTGGATAAGGCAGGAGCCGGGAGATTTTTCACCAACCTGGCCCTCTCGGTCTTGGGCAAGTACAAAGGGGGAGCGGCCAAGTCCGCCGTGGCGTCCAGTGGCGCCACGGGACTCGTCTCGGGCTCAAGCATAGCCAACATCGTGACAACAGGCCCTTTTACCATCCCGCTGATGAAAAAGATCGGTTATCCGCCGAAAAAGGCTGCGGCAATAGAGGTCGCGTCGAGCACGGATGGTCAGCTCATGCCACCTATCATGGGGGCGGCAGCGTTTATCATAGCCGAGTATGTCAATGTCCCGTACATCGAAGTGGTAAAGGCGGCCGCCATTCCGGCCTTCGTTTCCTACTTCGGTCTTTTCTGCATCACCCACCTTGAGGCATCCAAACTGGGTATCAAAGGCCTCCCCAAGGAAGATATTCCCAGTTTTACGGGCACGTTGAAAAGTGGCATCCATTACCTGTTCCCCATTGGAATGCTGTTATATGAGCTTGTGGTTCTGAGGCATTCCCCTGAACTTGCAGCCTTCAGGTCCATAATCGTCTTATTTTTTATTATCTTCTACCAGGAGATAAGGAAGGCAGTTGTGGAAAGCGGGCAAGTGGGTTCTGCCATGATAAGCGCATGTCGAATTATTATGGAGGGATTGATAAAAGGATCAAAGAACATGATGTCGGTAGCTCTTGCCTGCGCTGCTGCCGGGATTATTGTCGGTGTCGTTAATATGGGGATAGGTGGCATGGTATCCAATATTGTGGAAAACCTTTCGGCCGGGAACATCTATCTTCTGCTCATCATCACGGCACTGGCAAGCCTCCTTATCGGCATGGGGCTTCCCACAACGGCCACTTATATTGTCATGGCATCACTGACCGTTCCCATTATCGTGGAGGTAGGAAGTCTCTACAACTTTGTCATTCCGGTCATGGCCGCTCACCTTTACTGTTTTTATTTTGGCATCCTGGCCGACGATACACCGCCCGTGGGTCTTGCCGCATATGCCGCTTCTGCCATCGCTGAATCGGATCCTATCCCAACCGGCATCCAGGGTTTTTTATATGACATCAGGACCTCTGTCATCGCTTTTATGTTTATATTTAATCCGGATTTACTATTGCTGGACATCAATAGCTGGACCCATGCCCTCCTCATCTTCGGCATGGCCCTGGTGGGCATATCCGCTTTTGAGAATTTTGCTCAGGACTGGTGCTTAACGCGCAACCGGTGGTACGAGATCCCCTTTTTTCTAACCGCCTCATTCATCCTATTCCATCCAGGTGCTATTGCGGGGTTCCTTCACATGGATCCTTCCATGAAGTACTACCTGTTTCCTCCCGGTCTTTTCATTTACGCCCTGGTTATATTCATGCAGAAAATGAGAATAAGAACCGGCTCGCAAACCACGTCCGTGACCTGATCGGTGATAGAGGTAGAAGAAGAATGTCATCCCGGTTTTGTTCATTGATTACTCATCAAAAAGCTGTTAAAGGGATGCTGGGTGTGATAAAGGTGCACTCGTTGTCGAAAGAGGCAAATAAAAGTTGAAAGGAGCCAAAGGCAAGGAAATGACCACAAAACTGGATGAGCTGTGTGTGAACACGATTAGAATGCTTTCGATAGATGGCGTAGAAAAGGCAAAATCAGGACATCCCGGGATGCCTATGGGCGCGGCGGCCATGGCCTATGTCCTGTGGACCCGTTTTTTACGTCATAATCCCGTGAACCCGAAATGGCCTGACAGGGACAGGTTTGTCCTTTCAGCCGGTCACGGATCCATGCTGCTATACAGTCTTCTTCACCTTACCGGGTATGACCTGTCCCTTGACGATCTAAAGAACTTTCGCCAGTGGAATAGCAAAACTCCGGGCCATCCGGAATACCCCCACACACCAGGCGTGGAAATCACCACCGGTCCCTTGGGCCAGGGGTTTGCCGGCGGCGTGGGAATGGCCATTGCCGAACAATACCTGGCCTCCCGATTCAACCATCCGGAACATGTGATATCCGACCATTACACATACGGTATTGTCAGCGATGGTGACCTAATGGAAGGTATCTCACACGAAGCCGCCTCTCTGGCGGGACATCTCAGGCTCGGAAAAATAATTTATCTGTACGACGATAACCGCATCTCTATCGAAGGGAGTACGGATATATCCTTTACCGAAAACCGGACAGCCCGCTTTGAAGCATACGGCTGGCATGTTCAGACAATAGAAAACGGGAATGACCTGGGCTCCATAGAAAAGGCCATTCACGCGGCCCGGGAAGAAACTACTCGACCTTCCTTCATCTCTGTTCGAACCCATATCGGTTACGGAAGCCCCAACAAGCAGGACAAGGCAGTAGCACACGGCGAACCCCTGGGACCGGATGAAGTCAAATTAACCAAGGAAAACCTGGGATGGCCACTTGAACCGCCATTTCTTATTCCTGATGAAGCCTTAAATTATTTCCGCCAGGCCATTGAGAAAGGCAAAGACCTGGAAAGCCAGTGGAACCAACGTTTGCGCTTATATGAGGATGCCTACCCTAAAGAGGCCGGAGAGTGGCATATGTGGATGACCGCAGAATTGCCGGAGAATTGGGACAAAGATATCCCCTCATACCACGCAGACCCAAAGGGCATGGCCACGAGGGTTGCATCCGGAAATGTTCTCAATGCGATTGCACCGCAACTGCCTAATCTGTTCGGAGGTTCAGCCGACCTTGCACCGTCCAATAAGACTGAGGTCAATGGCAACAAAGACTTCCAGTCAGATATTTATGAAGGACGCAACCTGCGTTTCGGTGTCCGGGAACACGCAATGGCCTCTATATTAAACGGCATGGCCCTTCACGGCGGGATAATTCCTTACGGAGGGACCTTTCTGATCTTCTCCGATTACATGCGCCCTGCCGTCCGCCTGGCGGCGCTCATGGGCCTGAGGGTAATCTATATTTTTACACACGACAGTATCGGACTGGGCGAAGATGGCCCAACTCACCAGCCAATAGAACAGTTGGCTTCTTTAAGAGCGATCCCGAACCTCACTGTTATCAGACCGTGTGACGCCAATGAGACGGCAGAGGCATGGCGACT
This sequence comes from Deltaproteobacteria bacterium, assembly GCA_019308785.1. Classification (GTDB taxonomy): domain Bacteria; phylum Desulfobacterota; class DSM-4660; order Desulfatiglandales; family Desulfatiglandaceae; genus JAFDHL01. The sequence goes on along the minus strand of JAFDHL010000052.1, from coordinate 6,322 downwards.
CGCAATTGCCTCCGACGGCGGCCCTGTAGCCCTTTCTCTGACACGCCAAGGGCTACCCGTTCTTGATCGAACAACGCTGTGTTCTGCAGAAAATCTATCAAAGGGAGCTTATGTCCTGCTGGATTCAAAGGATGAAAAACCGGATATCATCCTGATAGCCACAGGTTCCGAAGTCCCTTTGGCTTTAGACGCATCCGAAAAGCTAGAGCAAAAGGGAGTAAGGGCACGTGTAGTTAGCATGCCTTCGTGGGAGTTATTCGACAAACAACCTGAAGAATACCGGGACCAGATACTGCCTCCTGAAATAAGACCTCGAATCGCCATTGAGGCCGGAATAACACAGGGGTGGCACCGTTATGTGGGAAGTAAGGGTGAGGTGATCGGCATTGACCGTTTCGGTGCATCCGCCCCCTCTAAGGTACTTTTTGAGAAATTCGGCATTACCGCCGACCGCGTGGTACAAAAGGCATTGGAACTGCTCAGCCAAAAGGCTTCATAACCCTTTACACCTGACCACCTGCCATGAACAACAGGGATTTAGAAAGACAAAGAGCTTTATCAGAAAATGCCCTCAAAGATAAGGACTATGATTTTACCGCCAAATACTTAGCTGTCTGGCATATCAATTCCCTCGTGGAAACAAATCCCGATGTGATCAATGCAGGTACTATCTCTGCTCTGGAACATGTCCTTCAAGATCCGATAGTCTCCCATCAAACACAGGCATATTTTCTTTACAAACACGTTTCAAACACCCTGTGCTCCATGATTATCCATTCAGAAGAACTGGCTGACCAGGCATTCTCTTCTCTGAAGAATCTGCTCGGCAAAACCAGTGGACACCCTCACAGGGCGGTTGCCGAGTCATTGGGTGCCCTCCCCTTTTCTGTTCACGGCCCTGAATTAGATGAGGTTATTAAAAGAAACATACCCTGTATAAACTGGCAGCAGATATGTGACGAAACAGGCCTTACCACATCTCATTCACCCGAGCTTATCGGAAGAAGTCTGGTCGCCGCGCTGCCTCAGGAAAAGGAATTGCTGGTAATCAAACTTGCACGCATCCACGAGTCTGTTCAATCCCTGCACGGTGAACCACTCTGGATGGAACATCTCAAAGCGCGGTCTTTTAATTTTCCCGTTAGATTCAATGTGCCAAGGGCGATAAAAATTGCGGGAAGTTATACATTCAGGTTACGGGATATACCTGTCAAAATGTCTCATACAATGGATATTCACCCCAAAGGTTATGCCATCGGCTTTATTGCTGATAAGGATTACTTTACCTACCCTAATGACACCAGAAAGGAAAGACGACTATCCCAGAAAGAATTTACAGAAGTCATGTCCGGAAATGCCTGGCTGTTAGGAAGACTGACCTCTCTTGGTATTGTTCACTCTGCGCCTATTCCCCTCTTTCATAATCAGGTTCAGAGGCAAAGAAGAAGAGATAATGGTCTTTATGAATGGTTTCGTGCAGGCAGACTTCACGCATGGCTTGATTCCTGCTCATATCCCAATCTGGGTCTTACAGGCATCAGGGACTTCGAACACTTCGTAACTTTTAGAGGACTGAACAGCAACCTCTACCGCTACATTGGAACACATATTCTCAGCCTTTTTCTTGTTGCAGGCAGCTATTTTCGAAATAAGGATAGGGATAGGGTCGGGCTTGATAATACCGGCGAACCCGTAGACGCCCGTGACCTTTTTGACAAATATTTCTTCAAGGAACTCATACGGGTAATCTTCCTCAGTTATTACCATGGATTCGTGGAAAAACAATTCAGGGGAGAGATTCCTGTTGGCCTGGATGAACTCACCATCAGGATGATCGAAGAGATGGGTGTGGATCGCCATATGGAAGAGATACTCAGGGTCGCGGACCAAAAAGAGATGACTGACAAAGAATTCAGGGGTTTTCTGAGGGAAAAAGGCTATTCCAACAACCAGACAAAGACAATCAAAAAGGATATCGAGGATATCGCTATTTTTAGCGGTCCGCATCTGGGCGAATTCAACCACAGGATATCATTGCCCGAACTCATTGAATCGGTCGGTACTATGTCCGCTTTGTGTATCGTTGGCAGATACCTGAAAGTCCAAGCCGAAAATACTTAGGCCGGTGCTTCTGCTGGGCACAAGTTGACATCTGTCCAAATTTGACGATTTGAGGAGATGAAGGATAAAAATCCATTCTCACTGGGTCATTTTGGGCAAGCCTTCGGGCAGATTTCCATCGCTTTCCGATACATACTTACGCCATAATATTCATATCCCGTAGTGCAGGGAATAAGCTCTGATGAAGTCTTACCTTTACAAAAAGGCTGACCTGCAACCCCGCACCCCATAATAAGGAAATTCATTTCCTCCAGACAAGTGGAGTAGCATTCGCCGCTCGAACACACTCTCTTGGCCACTTCGTCTCTCTTGCTCAAAAAACAATCATTCATCATATCGCAACCCTGCTTACATGCAGCTATGTCATATTTTTTGCCTTTAAATATCCGCTCGCACGCTTCACTACATTTAGCATGCGTAACATCTGCACTCTCTGTATAAGACTCAATGTAATTCGCCTTGCACCTTTTCCATGGGTCGGCTGCATCTGCCACCCCGTAAGCCAAAAATACAAACATGCATGTTAATACTGCCAACACGGTCACGCCACAAATACCTTTACAGTGCTTCATTATATACTACCTCCTGCTCATTTTTATGTTGAAGTCTTTCCGCCACCTGCCCTGCTTCTTTTCCCAGTCTCGTTTTCTGCAACTTAAGTTTTAATAATTGACCTAAATCCTCAGAAAATCAAGCTTTTTTTCCACCATTATATAATCCCATTTGACTGCTTTTGTGTTTGAAAAAAGAAAGGGATTGCAGCTGGGCGGAAACTACTGAATCAATGAGAGACCAAACTCTTCCACCTTGGCCCTTTCAAGGCGTTTACCTGTTTTGTGAATAAAAACTTCACCAGTAACTCCAATGTTTGCTCTCAGAAGGTGTCCTCCCATAACAGAGCCGTCTTCGAGTCCCAGAACAACATGCAGGTGAATAACGGGCTCGTCTCCTTCCCAACTGATACTGCCGTTAAGAGATAACAGTTCAACAGTTCCTTCCAGGTCTATCTCTTTGTAACTTTTTGATTCTATTTGAAAGAAACCAATGGCCACATCCTTTATAGCACCAAGTCCCGTGACAAAGGCCCCCGGGAGTTTCAGGTCCCTTGCTGCCTGTTTCAGACTCTCGTGGATCGGTTCCCCTTTTTCAAGGATCAATGCCGTGACAATACCATCCGAATGTATTTTCATAAATCCAACCTCCATTTCTTAAGAAATTCCTTCCTAATCCTCCCTTTTTCACAATGCTATAGACACCCACGGGCTCACGCCCACGGCACTAATAGATGAAGCGTGGCTTTGAGGCCTTTTCTGAGTGACTGGCGGTAGGCCGCCGTCCTTTTCACGACTTATCAGCGGGGGAAACCGCAGCCCCGAGCTTGTCGAGGGGAATGCGGAGGGGGCAAAACTCCCCCGTGGATAAGTCGTAGAAAAAACCAGGCCGGGAGCCTCGGAACCGAAGAAAATGTCTCAACGACACTCTGCTCCATGATCTGACAACCTTTAAGGCATTCACCCACGGGCTCACGCCCGTGGTCCTCTGCCTGTTCTTGATAGACGTCTTCACAAGTAAAAATCTTAACATTTTTGTCAATTTTCTTAATTGGCTTGGCTCTCAAAAAAAACCTGGGCTATCAAGCCGGCGAGAATAGGGAAAAAGGCCGTGCTCACAACGCGAGCCAGAGTAAACTTCCATCCTAAGATGCCCACCTCCATGGGCAACCTGCTGACGGCCCAGATTGACCATCCTGTGATAAACGCAACCATGGTTCCTGTGCTGGCGCCAGACCTCAAGAGTCCGGCTGCAATGGGGAGACTGACAATATACCGCGCATACCTGACTCAGTGCCCACCCATCTTGCTATTGTCTCCTGAGAAATAAGAACCTGAACCATACCCGCAATGATAAATGCGAAAATCAGCAATGGTATTATTTCAATTGTCATGCTAAGGGCCGACTTCATCCCGGTTATGTGCTGTCCTTCTCCTTTGAAATATCCCATAGCAAACAATATGAGCGCAAGTATCCCCATGATTACCGTCGGAATTAACATCCCTTTATTTCTCCTTCCTGCCTTCATAGTTCTTCTACAAATCCCTTCAAGGACTCCCCATCAACAGGCACTTCATAAACACTGATTGATTCCTCAAATCCTTTGAGCTTGATTTGCCCGAGGGGACGTGGATTCCAGCCGCTGGGCCAAGTTTACGGCTGATCCCAAAACGGTGTATGAGAGTCTCTGGCTTGAGCCCATGTTTCCCACCACGACCGTATCTGTGTTAATTCCGATTCGAATTTGTATCGGCATGTCCCCCTGTTTCTCCCATTTTGCCCTGATCTCACTCACTTTCCTTTGCATATCGATTGCCGTCCGGACACAGAGAACTGCATGGTCGGATTGAGGTTCGGGATCACCAAAGAACACCATCATGCCGTCTCCCATGAACTTATCCACGGTCCCCTGATATTTAAACACGATCTCGGTCATTGCCTCAAAATATTCGTTTAGTAATCTTTGTATATGGTCCGGCTCCATGGCAGCCGTGTACCTGGTAAAATCCTTTATATCACTGAACAGGATCGTCAGTTCCTTTTTCTGCCCGCCGGAAACGATCATTTCGGGATTAGCTATGATCTTCTTAACAACCAATGGCGGAAAATAGGTCTCAAGTGTTCTTCGAAAGACTTCTTTTTCCTTTTCTTCGCTGATATACCGATAAGCCAATATCGAAATCATAGCAAATACCATCATGATAACTGGCCGCACAACGTGAAGGATAGTGTTTGAATAAAAAAACAAAAGTGAGGTAACCCCAATATATCCCCCTGCAACTGCAAGAGTTCCAAGAGAAAAGCCAAGAGATGAAAATCTTAGAGATAATATTAAAATAATAAGGAGGAGCAATAATTCGATAAAGAGCCTTTCACTGCATGAAAGCTCCCTGAGAAACGACTCCGTAAGGATCGTGTGTATCACATTCGAATGGACTCCACTTAAAGGGAAAATCGTATCGGTTGGAATGGGACCCAGGTCTGACGATCCTGTCAGGACTTCCGAAACTACCACGATCTTTCCGGACAGTTCTTCCTTCCACATCTCCATCTCATCCCGGTCATCTGATGCACGTAAAACATCAGCGAAATTATAGTGCTTCATACGTTCCCACGGACCGATGTAATTAATCAACATGTTACCATGTCGGTCAATGGGAATAACAATATCGTGTGGCATTGCCTCTCCGGGCCGTTTTGCATGTTTCAGCGTAATAGTCTTGCCCGGTCTGATAATGACCTTTTCCTGTGGGACATTGAGATAGTCACAGATTGCCCGGAAAGAAAAGCTCGGATAGATACTTCCTTCATACCGGACAAGGAGTGGAAGACGTCGGAACACACCGTCACGATCAAACTTGAGACTCAGATAACCCAACCCCTGCGATACAGATGCGAGGTCCATGAATGTAATCAGAGGGTTTGCACCAACATAAAATGACGTAGTATCACCCTTCACAATCACCTGCCATTTTGTCCTGTCGAGATACTTCCTGTGTTGTATACTTTCCTGTCGTCTCTTTTGCGATTCTTCTTCCTTGAGCAGTTCGAACGCCATGCCAAAGTATACGTTGCCGGCCTTTGAAGTTGCATCAATCAGTGCGGTGTCATCCCTTTCGTTTGATCGCGCTGCAAAGATAAAATCGTACAATTGGACGGATACGTTCATGGCCGCAAGATTGCGGATCACTTGCGCATGATGGGATCGGTTCAGGTAGAAATTGTTAAGCTTCTGAATACTCGTATTGTTGAAGTCCACATGGACAACAATATCGTCATAATAAGGTCTGAGATGCTCTGAATTTGACCGGAACAAAAAGAACTCGTCAATGGCCTGTGCATTCCATGTCTCGAATACGTTGGGGAGGACCCAGAAACAAAAATGTGCGGCAATAAACGAGCCCAGGACCAGAAGAATCGTGACCTGCAGGTTTCGTTTCTTATCTGTGGTCAATCGTGAATGTCCTGCTATAAAAATTGGTTGTGGATACCTCTTCGGCAATGGGATCAATATCGGGAGGACTTGATTTCTTGTCCTTACCAATCCCGCGGACATTACCGCCAATTGGCACTGGCCGCTCTGCGGATGTGGTAAACTTCCGGTACCGTTTTCTTATCTTGCGTATTTCTGAGAGAACATCTTTTACAA
>JAFDHL010000051.1 GCA_019308785.1 Deltaproteobacteria bacterium | reverse complement strand
TGGTTAAGATTTTTAACAGACTTCCATTCACCTCGTTCATAACTATCAAGAAGATCTCTTTCTTCTTTATCAAGCTTTATCTTAGCCATTTCACCCTCCCAAATACTCACGAGTTGCTTTACGACTCGGAATTATTGTTTTTAAAATAATACACTAACGATGGCTTGGTACATATTTACCAAAACCACAAAAAAGCCCCGCCTTACAAGCGGGGCTAACCTATTGAATTTACATGGTCGGGACGACTGGATTTGAACCAGCGACTCCCGCGTCCCGAACGCGGTGCTCTACCAGACTGAGCCACGTCCCGACTGCATTTACCTATAACCTATTTTCTATCATGCGGCAAGGGCAATTTACGCGCAATAATACCCATAAAATATTCTCAATCATCCTGGCCGTAGCCCCCCAGATCACGTCCCCATTGTATTCATAGGCCTGCGTATGGTAAGTCTCCCCTTCAAATTCCACCGCATAGATACTGGTTTCTGGATTTTCATTCTGAAAGACATCTATCGGCACTATGATGAGCCTTTCGACCTCTCCCGCGTTAATGACAAAATCATAAGGGTAGGGCACAAGACCAACAAACGGGTGGATAATAAAATCTGATGCCAGGGTCAGGGTATCATCGATCCTTCCCAAAACATCCACATCCTCCCTTGAAAGGCCGATCTCTTCTTCAGACTCTCTTAATGCAGTCTCCAACGAGGAGCTGTCTTCTTCATCAACAGAACCGCCGGGAAAAGAAATCTGGCCTTTGTGGTGTTCCACCAAGTCTGTCCTTTTTGTAAAAAGGATCTTGTGGGTCCCATTATCCTCCAAGATGGGAATGAGAACACCGGCGTGTCTGTAAGAAGACTGCCCGTCATGGATACGTTTTGGCTCCCTGACGCTCAGGACTTCTCTGATTAAATTTGGAAGGTTCTCTTTATCCTGAATATTCATGATAAAACATGGCTTGCTAATATTAAATATTTAGTAATGCATCCCGGCCCAAAGGACGGTGCTTTGATTCCCCCCTTAAAGGGGCTGTAATCATAGATAATCTCAGGAGTGCAAAGTGACTAAAGTGATCTAAAGTGACTAAAGTTAAGGAATTCCTTTATTCTATAAATAAAGCCAATTCGTCTTATTATTTCTCTATTTATTTACAAAGGCTACTCAATCCCATAAATCCCAATATATTCATCGAATTCAGCCTTTGTTTCCTCATCGATCGGAATCCGCCTCCCCTGAATCATTACGGGAACCTTTTCCCTGTAAATATATTCTATGATCTCCCTTATGCCTGCAACACAGTAAACCGGAATACCGCTTTTTAATACAAAATCCTGGATGGCATTTTCCCCTTTCTGCCCAAGGATCACATTCCCCGCTTTGTCATAGACCGCCGTCGTCTGTTCCCTGTCTATTGCGATCCCGATACCAACCACGTGGAACTGCATCTCCCGAGCCCGGGCCTCTCCCTTAATCTTTTCCAAAAGATCATATTTGGTTCCCATGGAGGTGGCCACATCGTCCACGACAAAGATATGACACCCGTCAAAGAATGTCTGGTTCACAAAGACGCTTTTGGAAGCAGTGGCCTCTCCATGGGTCTTGGCCTCTTTTCGATCATAATCAAAGGCCAAATCAAACCCATGATCCTTCCACAGGGAAATAGTAGTTGCCATGGCAATTGAACTGCCCTTGTATGAGGGGCCCAAAATGATGTCCGTATCCTTAACAAGATCCCGCGACACCATCATGTCTGCAAAAAACGATCCCAACTCCAGGCTCAGACGACCGGTTTTGAACATGGCCATATTTACGAAGTATGGCGTAGGGCGTCCGTCCTTCAAGATAAGACCCTTATCAAAAAAAACGGCCCCGGTCTCCGCCAGTGTGAGGGCCAGTCGTTTCTTGTAATCTTCCATCATTTTATTGTGAATACCAGCTTCCAGAGTTCCTTCCCCTCCAGAACAACAACTTCGTCCTTTCCAATACGGGCTATGGAGACCCCATCAATGGTTGCGCCTTCCCTTACCACACGGCCGTTAATAACGGCAATACGCTTTTTCGCATCAATGGACCAGGCTATGGCCTGCAGCTCTAACCTTGAATCATCCATTACCCTGGCAGGTATGGATTTCGTGTCCTCTACTATTTTATCCGGACCGGGTTTTTCAACTTCCTTCAAGGCGAAGGTTTCTCTTTTATGTAAGCCAGGTCTGGAGATTTCCGTTTCAGAAAGGCTTCTTGAAACAGGTTTTAAAGTATTTTCCAATGGCCTCCGGACAGGGGCCGCCGTCCTTTTCTCCACTTTCTTAACCCGATCATATTTTTCACTATTTTTTGCTGCGCCGGTATCTCTTTGTGGTAAATCCTGACGCGAGATCTCACTTACAGAACCACTTGGCTGTTTTTCCGGGACAGTTTCTGTTCTTGAAACCGGCACCGGTCCCTTTTTCACTTTTTTACGAACAGGTATCGATGCCGTCTTTCCCTCTTCTCCATTTTGATTAAGCAAAGAAGTTCCAGGGAAAAATTCTTTCATCCAAAGCGGCTTCTGGCTTAAGATCAACCATACACCAGCAGCCAAGATAACGGTTACGAAAAAAACGGATATAAATTTGTTAAAGCGCCATGTTCCCTTGGCGTGTTTACTGATTGCCTTCTTCGTATAAATCTTCTGCGGCCAGGATACGGCTTCGTCCTGCTGGGGGAATTCCTTTTCAAGCTTCTTTAAGGCCTTTAGTATAGAACTCACTCTTGAATGCCCCGCTTCAAGATGGAAACTAATTCGTAATATGAGGTATCTTTAAAGATCCTATTTCATTGTAAAGAATGATCTTGGTCAAGGGGCCCACGACCCCGTCAACTTTAATGCCGCTTTTCTGCTGAACTTCTGTTATGGCTTTTCGGGTCAATTCGTCATAAACCGGACTCATATCAATGTCACTAAATCCTATATCACGCATGAGCATCTTCAGTGTTACTATGGAATCCTTTGGGGAATCCAGGGGGATACTCCCGGTCAGCGAGAGGAAATTCTTCCAGGGGATGTATGCCACGCCTGACCAATAAGATTTTACTTCGTCCGGCTTTATCTCAATCATTTGTTCTTTCGCTCCGCTTATGAGAAGGATCTTGCTATCGTCCATTTTGCTAAGGGTAAGATACACGGGAGATTGTGCTTCAAGCAGATGAAATTGAAGGATGGCCGGCAGATCTAATCTCCTTAGCAGGTCTAAATCGCCTTTAACGCGCCGGATCAAGAGGCCATTATGTTTTGCGGCAAGCCGGAAAAAGGTTTGATCATCTTCAATTGTTTCCGGATATTGTTTAATTACTGCTTCACTGTTCCACAGGTCCATAGCGGCCTTAACAGCCACTTGTCTTGAGGACCGTGTGTCCATGTCTTTAAGAACATCTCCTAAATCAATCACAGTTTCGATATCAGGTTCCGGTTTGCCGTCATCCTGCCCAGGCCCACTAATCTGTTCCGAATCTGGAGCAGGCCTTAAGACTTCTTTCATCTCTGCCTGTCCAGGCAGAGGGGTTTCAGTCACCACGCCTTTTGACGCATGAAACATCCCGTTTATATTAAGGATCTGGGGGCGGTAAAGGATGATGAAAAATGCTATACATAATATTAATAAAAGCAGGACTACCCTTTTTCCATCGTACAGGCCATAACGTTTCATATATCCCCGGCCCGCCAGTTCCCTGATTGCTGCCCTTGCTATGCTTCCCGTGATTTTATGTCGATTAACGCCGAAGGCGGTAAGAAGAGCCCGGTCGCAGGTGATATTAATCAATCGGGGGATTCCACTGGAATATCTATAAATAGATCGAAAGGCCGCCCGGTTGAATTTGATTCCCGATTTCTTCGTGGCAATATTTATCCTATGTTGAATATATCCTTTGGTTTCCTTGTATGTCAGGGGGAACAGGTAACAGCTCAGCGTGATCCTTTGTCCCAGCTGCCTGAGCTCGTATGAATCAAGCATTTCTGCCAGTTCGGGTTGTCCGACCAGTATAATTTGCAAGAGCTTATATTTGCTTGTTTCCAGATTGGAAAGCAACCTTAACTGCTCCAGGACCTCCTTGCTCAGGTTCTGGGCTTCATCGATAAGCAGGATAGCCTTTTTACCTTGAGCCTTTTTTTCAATGAGAAAGGCATTCAGGGTATCGATAAGGTCTTTTGTATTATCCGCCTCCGAGTTGATCCCGAATTCATCATTAATGCTCTTCAGCAACTGAACTGAATTTAAGATCGGATTAAAGATATAAGCCGCCTCTGTGTCTTCATCCAGATTGGCGAGAAATACGCGGCAAAGTGTTGTCTTGCCCGTTCCCACCTCGCCGGTGATTTCCACAAAACCATCTCCCTGGGAAATAGCATAAGAAAGATGGGCAAGGGCTTCCTCGTGACTCTTGCTCAAAAACAGATACGCGGGGTCTGGAACAAGCTTGAATGGTCTTTCTTTTAAGCCAAAAAAACTTGTATACATGTGTTATGGCCCTCTCCTATCCGGGTTTGGATGTCACTCGAAGTGGGGTCCTGCAACGCACCTTGCAAATGTCCTTTAGCAGGATATCCTTCACTTTTGTCCGTTTTTGACACGTTGTTTATGCGTAACCACTCAGGTTATTTAGGTTGACTACGTGAGTAGTCACGTTTATGCAACTATAGGATAAAGATTACTATGCCCATACCATACTTTTCAAGTGGAAACGAAAATACTCAGGTAATTCTTATCACCCTCTTTGCGGGCAGTAACGATTTCTTGACAATGGCATTAAAAGGCGATATTTAATAAATTAACCTCAGTTATTCTCATTTTTGACAAGGAGGTGTAATCATGCCGGAAGAACAGGTCGCTGTAATTGTCAAATTTTTCGCCAAGCCCAGTGTCGCTGCCTTAGAAGTGACAAACGGTATCATCAAAATAGGGGATGTTCTAAAATACAAGGGGCATACCACCGATTTTACCGAAGAGATCACCAGCATGGAGATCGACAATCAAGCTGTGGTTGAAGCCAAAGTGGGTGATCTGATAGGCGTGAAGGTAAAAGAAAGGGTCAGGGAAAACGACAAGGTCTATAAGGTTGTGGAGTAATTCTGAATCTCTTCCAGGGCCTTTGGTATCAGTTTTCTGACATAAGCCTCTTTATCGTAGGTGGTCATTGCTGCGTACTCCTCATGGTTAGGGTGGCCCTGATCGAGCACAGGGACCTTTGCCTGAAGGCTTGGCGCAAGCTTATCGAACTTTAATATGAGCTCCACTAACGGGAATTCCTCACCAGGATAACTTTTAAGCCATCCCAGCCTTTTCATACACTCAAACCGAATCCGGTCCAGCACAAAAAGATACTGGTCAATAATGGCCATCTTTTTCTTGGGATGCAGTTCGTTAAACTCAAACCCGGACCCTAAATGCTGAAGATTCATGATTAAGTCGTAGATATAGAAGGTCCCTTTTTCTTTACCTTGAGCCAGATAGGAAAGGGTCGCTGGAGAAATCTGGGAAAGCCTGGTCTCCGGGCCGAACGACTCCTTGAATCGGCTTACCCAGTTGCGGTAGCCTTTCTTTACGGCCACAAGCAACCGGCCTTCTTCTAAATCAATAACCCGTGACATCTTATTAGATTGAATCAATCGCCAACCTTAATGGCCTGCCCCAGAGAATAGACAAGAGAAAAAAGGGCCGGGACCAAAAAAAGTGTAAAGATGGTTGACACGGCCAGACCCCCGATAACCACGGAACCCAGACCTCTGTAAAGTTCAGATCCTGCACCCGGGAAAAACACGAGCGGGACCATGCCGAAAATGCTCGTGGTAGTGCTCATATAGATAGGTCTCACCCGGATCCTTACAGCCTCCTTGATGGCCGTGTGGAGTTCCATGTTCTCCTTTCTTATGAAATTCAAGGACTGGTGCACGATAAGTATTGCATTATTCACAACAATTCCCACAAGAATAACAAACCCCAACATTGTGAGTATGTCTAAAGGCTGGTTTGACAGGAATACATTAACAAGCCACAGGCCTAAAAAACCACCTGCGGCCGCCAGCGGCACACTGAACATGATCACAAGGGGATAGAAAAAGTTCTCAAAGAGTGCGGACATCAAAAGAAAGGTGATAACGAGCGCCAGGATAAAATTCCATTTAAGGGCATTCCTTGTCCTTGAAAGGTCATCGGCCGTTCCGGTGAGCATGATATTATATGCCCTTCCCAGTTCACCCCTTTCCAGTATGGCATCAATAATTTCTGTCTTGACAACCTTCATGGCCTTTTCCATGGAGACATCAACAGGAGGGATTATCCTTACCACAATAGCCCTGTGCTGTTCGATATGGTTTATCTGGCTCGGGCCGGAAACAAGCTTCAACCGGCTTACGGAGTTGAGGGGGACCAGACCGGCCTTGGGGGTATGTATCATGATTTGATCAAAATCCTGTGTCCTTTTTGGCATGTCTTCTTCACCCTTGAGAACCAGGTCTATCTCTTCCCCTTCAAAGAGATATTCATCCACCTTGGCCCCGTCTAAAAGCACATCCAGCGTGATTCCTATATCAGAGGCACTGAGCCCAACCTTGGAGGCACGTTCCCTGTCGGGGATTACCTGGATCTCCGGATTGCCTAAATCCAGGCTGGGAACCGGCCGGATCTGCGATCCCGGTATGAGACGATTTGCTTTATCAAATACCTCTCCCCCTAATTGGATCAGCCTATTGAGATCCGGTCCGGTAATCTCCACATCCATAGAGCGGCCCTCGCCAATCCCCCGTGCAAACAGGTTCCCCTGCTGGACAACGGAATAGCAACCGGGAATCTTTGACAGAACATCCCGAAGCAATGGAATGAGCTCCCTCACCCTTTCAGGCATCTTGGAGCTGCAGCCAATAAAAATATCTCTTGCCCTGGCAATAAAGAAAAAGTTTTTTACAGGTGGCCCTTTCAACTTCACGGCCTCATCTGATCCTTGCCGGGCCTCCCAGTAAGGTTTGACATCAGCAGCAATCCTGTCCGCAATCTGCAGTAACTGGGCCTTGTTATATCCTGGTGGCGGCAAAAGCAAACTTCTAATGAAGTTTGTATTTCCCTGGGGGAGATATTCTGCATCGGGGATCAGTACGAGGGCGGTCCCGGCGGCCAGAGCAGTGAGTGCCAGTACGGTAAAAATCTTGCGCCATATTTTTTTAAGCAACCATCCGACAAACCCGGTAATTGCATTTCCGATTCCTGTTCCCATACCTTGCACAATCCGACTGATCCCCTTGGAGCCGGAACGCCCTTTCAGCATCTTCGCGGACATGGAAGGGATGACGGTTACGGAGACCAGAAGACTTAAGAAAACTGCGCTGGCAATGGCTATGGCTATATCGCGAAATAGCTGTCCTACCTCTTCTTCCATGAAAATTACCGGAATAAATACGGCGATTGTTGTAAAAGTTGAAGCCACAATGGCACCTATCACTTCACGTGCCCCATTCAGTGCGGCCTCAAGCCTGGACTCACCGGATTGATAATGCCTGTAAATATTTTCAAGCACTACGATAGAGCTGTCCACAACCAAACCAATGGCAAAGCTCATACCTGCCAGTGTAATAACATTGATATTACGGCCAAACAGCGTGATCATCAGGAAGGTGCCGATGATGCTGATGGGAATGGCAGTCGTGATCACTAAAACGCTGGAAATATTCCTGAGAAACACAAGCAGCACAATAACAGCCAATGTCCCTCCTAAAAAGATGTTATGGCGGACCTTGGTAATAGCTGCATAGATATAATCGGTGGAGTCAAAGACCTGTTTGAGTTCCAGGTTCCGATGGGGAAGATAATTTTCATTAAGGTTTTTTATAGCCCTTTTCAATCCCTTCATAACGACAAGCGCATTGGCCCCCGCTGTTTGAACAACCTTGAATACAAGGGCCTTATAATCATGCTGCCTGACAATTAGCGTCTCCTCTCCAAACCCCATGCTGACACTGGCTACATCAGCGACAGTAACGGAAGTATCATCCACCCTCTTAATAACAACGTCCTCCACCTCTTTTGGAGACTGGTATTCCCCTAAGACCCGAAGTATGTATCTTCTCTTTCCCTCATCGAAATCACCGGCGCTTGTATTTCTGTTTTCCCTTCTTATAGCTGAAATTACATCCTGAACGCTCAAACGGTAGAATGCGAGGGCATCCCGTTTAAGGATAACCTGAAGTTCCCTTTCCCGACCGCCAAAGACCTGAACAAGGCCTACCCCTGAAACCCTTTCCAGGCGAGGTTTTATGAAATCTTCCGCATAGGTCTTCTCAAAGTCAATGTCCGAGGTATCACCTTTCGTCTTCCTCAGAATAATATATGCAATAGCCTGCCTCTGTTCACTGGCAGAGATGATAATCGGCTTCTCCACTCTTTCCGGATAATTTGGTACAAGGTTTAACTTGTTGGATACCCTTAAAAGGGCAGCATCCATATCCGACCCGATCTCAAAGGTAAGGGTAATATTCCCGCGCCCGTCCCTGCTGTCACTTTTCATCTCCAAAAGACCCTCGAGGGCCTTGAGCTTGTCTTCCTGGGGGATAATTATCTCCTTCTCCACCTCCTCAGGACTGGTCCCCGGCCAGACGGTCCTGACACTTATTTTTGGCTTTTCAACGTCAGGTGTAAGCTGTACCGGAACCCTGAAGAGGGAGATAACCCCGAACAGGATGATAAGGATGGCGCCTACAGTAACCGTAACCGGCAATTTGATGGAACGATCTATCAAACCCATGGAAATATCCGCCTATTTTTTCCCGGATCCCCTGATAACTTCAACCTTCTGCCCTGATCTGAGCCGTTCATTTCCCTCGACAACAACCATATCGCCGGAAGACAACCCGCCTTCCACCACAATAAGACTCCCGTAGGCCTGCCCTTTTGTTACGGGTACAAGCATGGCCTTTCCGTCTCGAACCACAAATAAATGATGGCTGCCTCCGCTGGTAACCACGGCGTCTTTATTCACAAGAAGGGCCTTATAAGACCTTCCTGCGGGAAAACGTACCCTGGATGACATCCCGGCCAGTATTGAAAAATCTTTATTGGCCACACTAATCTGCACAGGAAAAGTCCTGGACTTTTCATTTCCTTCGGGAATGATATCCCGGATCACACCCTTTCTCTTTTTTCTGCCAGGCAGAAAATCAAATTCCAGATTCACTTTCTGTCCCACTTTTATAAAGTGAATATAGCGATCCGGAACAGGAATCATCACCAGGATGGGATCCATCTCCACAATTGTGACGATCTCACCCCCTTTTTTTAACCACTGGCCGACCTGGGTATGTTCGTCTACTACAAATCCCTCAAAAGGCGCTGAGATAGCACATTTTTCAATCTGGTACTGGATGGTTTCTATCCGGGCCTCCAGCGCCAGGATCTTCTTTTTCATTGCCTCAGCGACGTAGAGGGCATCTTCATAGGCCCTGCTGGCGATGGACTTCTTCTCGTAAAGCTCTCTGGTCCTCCTGAGTTCTGAAAGGGCATTCTCATAGTTGGCCTTAGCCTCGGCCAGATTGGCCTCAGCGAACTTGCGCTCAAGTAGAAGCGGCCTCTTTTCTATCCTGACGAGCACCTCTCCCTTTTTGATCCATTGCCCCTTACTGACCAAAAAATCTACTACCAGGCCTTCAACCTCTGGTGCTACTATGCTTTTTCTATACGGCTCAGCCGTCCCAATCAGGGTAGCAATTGGCCTTACGCTTTTCTGGACGACTCTTTCCACCACTACCGGCGAGGCCTCAACCCTGGGAGTCAGGCCTAATACACCGGGAAGAGGGACTGCAACGCTGACTAATACAGCTAAAACAAAAAAGATCTGCCAACCACTAAAATTATTTCCAGAAGAAGACATTTTTTTCATAATTCTTACCGGTCTTTCTTTTCGATAACTCACAGTTTATTGCTCACAGTTCATAACCTCAAGGAATTTTTGGGTTGTACTATCAGCTGTCCGTTAGCACTTTAAGAGTTTTAGCTCAGGCAGGCTTTGACAAATCCATAGAAGAGTGGTGCGGGCTTTTCCATCCTTGACTTCAGCTCGGGGTGTGCCTGGGTGGCAGCAAAGAATTTTAATTGTGGTAATTCGATAAACTCAACCAGCCTCCCATCGCGCGATGTGCCTGAAAAAACCATTCCCTTGTCAGCAATAATGGAATGATATTCAGGGTTCACTTCATACCGGTGTCTATGCCGCTCTGAGCCCTCTTCCGTCCCATAAAGGGAACGAACAAGGGTGCCTTCTTTCAAGACTGCAGTATAGGCCCCGAGCCTCATTGTTCCGCCCTTGTCGCTGACCCCTCTTTGTTCTGGAAGAATATCAATAACCGGATGAGGTGTATCAGAATCCATTTCCGTAGAATTCGCCCCTTCTAACTTGCAGACATTTCTTGCGAATTCAATAACTGCTAACTGCAATCCCAAGCAAAGGCCAAGAAACGGAATATTTCGCTCTCTTGCCAAACGAATTATCTCAATCTTCCCCTCCGTGCCCCGGGACCCGAATCCGCCGGGCACTACCACACCATCTACATTATCCAGAAAAGAGGTGTCCTTAAGGTCTGTGGTCTCTACCCATTCAAGTTTGATCTTACAACTCAAATGTGCAGAGCAGTGATTGAAAGACTCTATGATAGAAGCATACGAGTCCTCCAGCTTGGTGTACTTCCCGCACATTGCCACCGTAATTTCTGATTTAGGATTCCTGATGTTTTCTACCAGCTTTTTCCATTTCCTTAGGTCCGGCGGGCTGTAAATATTGAGTTTTTTGTGAATAATCTCAGGTAATCCTTCCTGCTCGAAGATAATCGGGATCTCGTATATGTCTTCCACATCCAGTCCGGTAATGACTGCATCGGAATGGACATCACAGAAACTGGAAATTTTCGCCTTGATCTCTTTTGTCAAAAACTGGGAGCAACGGCCGATAATAACATCCGGAAAAATCCCTCGCTGCTTGAGGAGGTTCACGCTTTGCTGGGTTGGCTTGGATTTCTGTTCGCTCACACCGTAGGGAATAGGCACATACGTGAGATGGATATAGATAATGTTTTGTTTGCCCACATCCTCTCTCATCTGACGCATGGACTCCAAAAAAAGTTCGTTCTCAATATCCCCCACGGTTCCGCCAATTTCTATAAATACCAGATCAGGTTTCTCTTCCCTGGCAATCTCAAATATGTGATGTTTTATGATATCCGTTACATGGGGAATATATTGCACGGTCTTTCCCAGGTAATCTCCCCGCCTCTCCTTTTTTCTGACCATGTCGAATACCTTGCCCATGGTCAGGTTCCATTTGGATTTGCAGGTTACACCAAAAAACCGCTCGTAGTGTCCAAAATCCATGTCCACCTCGCCCCCGTCGTCCAGCACGAATACCTCTCCGTGCTCGAACGGGTTCATGGTACCCGGATCCACGTTAAGATACCCGTCGCACTTGATGGGAATGATTTTAAGTCTTGATGAGAGAAGGTGGCCGATAGAGGCGGCTGCGATCCCTTTGCCAAGGCCGGACAGGACGCCGCCCGTCACGATGATATATTTGGTAGGCATTTCCAATGAATATTACGCGATAATGGGATTGAAATCACAGACCGCGGAAAAAGTTATCTTCATTCATACAGTTAGTCAAGCTATAAAACCGGATCAAAATATCTGGCTCATTCTGGACCTCTAAATGAAACACCTTGACCCATTCTCAGGGATATGGGATTTTAGATTAGATTCATTAATATCGTTCATAAGTTGGGGGACTTACATCACAAATTGCATATCGCAAAATAATCATCTGTGACCGTACCGATGCCATGACTGCAACAATCGTTATAGTGGGAAGACCCAATGTGGGCAAATCCACGCTGTTCAATCGCCTTTCAAGATCCAGGAATGCTCTGGTTGATAACATCCCGGGCATCACCAGGGATCGCCTCTATGCCTCTATAATCCATGACGGGGTTCCCTTGACCCTTGTGGACACGGGTGGGTTTGAGGATTTGGGCCAGGATCCCCTCTTAGAAAAAGTCAAGGATCAGGTGCAAATAGCCATAGAGGAAGCCGACAAGGTGCTCTTCATGGTGGATGGCCGGCAGGGCCTAATGCCGGGGGATGAGGAGCTTGCCGACGTTTTACGCCGGAGCCGGAAAAGGGTGCTTCTGTTGGCCAACAAGATTGACGGTCCGGAACTTGACCATTTAATGCACGACTTCCACAGGCTTGGCCTGGAATCTGTCTATCCTGTTTCGGCGGCTCACGGTTATGGTATCAGATCCCTTATGCAGGAAGTGATCGAAAATCTTCCGGAAACTGAAACGGAAAAGCAAGATCCGGCCCATATTAGAGTGGCTGTTCTCGGGAGACCCAATGCCGGCAAATCTTCCCTCATAAACCGTATTCTTGGATTAGACCGGCTTGTGGTAAGTGAACTGCCCGGGACCACCCGCGATGCGGTGGACACCCCCTTTTCCTATCGCGATAAAGATTATCTCCTGATTGATACGGCAGGTATACGCAGAAAGGCGAGGGTTAAGCAAAAGATAGAGAAATTCTCAATGATCAAGGCCCTAAAGAGTCTTGATCGGTGCCATGTTGCTGCAATTCTTTTGGATGCAGCAGAAGGGGTTTCGGAACAGGATGCCCGCATTTGCGGTTACGCCCTTGAACGGGGAAGGGGTGTGGTTTTGGTTGTCAATAAATGGGACTTGATTAAAGATGATACACGAAAAAGTGAAGGCATAGATAATGCTATTGACAGGCAATTGCAATTTATCTCCTTTGCCCCAAGGATCAACCTGTCAGCCCTCACAGGCCACCGTGTCATGAAACTCTTTGACAAGATTAATCTGGTCTATGATCAGTTTTCCCGGAGAATCAGCACATCATCGGTCAATACCGCCATACAAAAAATGATAGAAAAACACCCGCCCCCGAGAATCGGTCGGGGGAGATTGAAGTTCCTTTACGCCACGCAGCCCCGCATCCGTCCCCCCACCTTTGTGGTATTTGTAAACCGTCCCGATATGGTCCATTTTTCATATGAACGTTTCTTGGTCAACCAGTTGCGGGCACATTTCCAGCTTGAATTTACACCCATAAAGCTGAAATTCAAAAAAAGAAATAGAAAAAATATGTTATAAAAGGCTCTATAAAGAGAAAGGTGAATATCATGCGCTTACTTCTGGTTGAAGATGATCTAAAGATTGCCTCCTTTGTTAAGAAGGGTTTGGAAGAGGCTGGTTTTGCCGTAGACCATACGGCTGATGGAGAAGATGGTCTCCATCTGGCACTAAATGAGCCTTATGATGCTGTTATCATAGATATCATGCTGCCCAAAATGGATGGTTTAACTCTAATTGCAGAACTAAGACGGCACAAGGTCAATACTCCTGTAATCATATTGAGCGCCAAACGCACTGTGGATGATCGGATCAAAGGACTCCAGACTGGAAGCGACGATTATTTGACCAAACCCTTTTCTTTCTCTGAGCTGTTGGCGCGGGTGCAGGCGCTGATCCGAAGGGCCAGTGGAGCCAGTGAGCCCACCAGCCTTACTTTTGAGGACCTTATAGTAAATCTTATTACAAGAGAGGTCAGAAGAGGAGATAAAATCATTGATCTTCAGCCCAAAGAGTTTGCACTTCTCGAATACCTCATACGCAATGCGGGAAGGGTTGTTTCCAAAACTATGATCATGGAACATGTCTGGAATTATGATTTTGTCCCGCTAACAAATGTGGTTGAAGCACGAATATGCATATTGCGAGATAAAATTGATAAGGATTTTGAGAAAAAATTGATTCAAACTATCCGTGGAGCGGGATATGCCCTTAAATAAGATCATTAAAACATGGAACACACTGGCATTCCGGCTAACCCTCGGGTATGCGGGAATTTTTATTCTTTCATCGTTAACTGTTTTTGTCATCTTTTATGCGCTTACTACTTCAACAACACAACGCCGCATGGACCGACAGCTCCTAAATGAGGTGAAAGAATTTACTTCCTCGTTGGCCCTAAATGGTGTGGAGGAAGTTAAGAGTGAGATGGTTCTTGAAGCCGAGTCTGAGGGCGTTGATAAGACATTTTATCGTCTGTTAAATACGAAAGGGGAGCAGATAGCGTCAACAAACATGTCGTCCTGGGAAAATGTGGACATCAGCAGGACTGTATTGGCGCGGATAAATGATGGTAAGGGTCCCGTATTCCAAACCCTGTCCATCCCCGGACGTAAATATAAAGTCCGAATCATTTATGGATTAATCGGACCGGAAATAATTTTACAATTAGTGGAATCCCTCGAGGAGAATGCGTTACTGGCGGAACTCTTCAGAGAGGTACTCGGGACAACGATAGCGCTTCTCATGATTATATCTGCTTTAGCTGGATGGTTTATGGCCAGGCGTGCCCTATCGGGTGTCGGTGAAGTGACTCGAACGGCACTGGACATAACAAAAGGAGCCTTTGACCAAAGAGTACAGGTGAAAGCAAAGGGTGACGAAATCGAGCAACTTTCAAGTGCCTTCAACAGGATGTTAGACCGTATTCAGGAGCTGGTCACCGGGATGAAAGAGGTGACAGACAATATAGCCCATGATCTTAAAACACCTATCACCAGAATTCGCGGTCTTGCTGAGTCAGAGTTAAATACTGGAAAATCCAGTGATAGGTGTCAGGATCTGGCGGCTGACACCATTGAGGAGTGTGATTACATAATGCAACTGATTAACACCATGCTGGAGATTTCAGAAACAGAGGCGGGTGTGGCTGAACCTGCCAAAAAGGAAGTGGATATGGCCAAAGTGATCTGGGGTGCCTGTGATCTGTTTCGCCCAATAGCCGAGAATAAAGGTATTAGACTCACCTCTAAAGTCCCTAACAGTTCTTATGTCTCAGGAGACATTCATGGTCTTCAAAGAATGATTGTCAATATTTTGGAAAATGCGATCAAATACACCGACACCGGAGGAACCGTGAGTATTTCACTTCATAATGATAACGAACAAATTGTCATTGCCATTCATGATACAGGGATCGGAATCTCCGAGGAAGACCTGCCCCATATATTTAAGCGACTCTACCGGTGTGATTCGAGTCGATCCCAGTCAGGCTTCGGCCTGGGACTCACTCTCGCCATGGCCGTTGCCCGCGCACATGGCGGTGAAATTACCGCCGCAAGCCGTCCCGGTGAAGGGAGCATATTTACAGTGATCCTCCCCCGGGCCTCCTATTCCCTTTAACCCTCCTTTTTCCCCCAACATTACAAAACAATAATCTTCCGGTAATCTTCCGGTAATCTTCCTGGTATATAGATAATGCTAAAAATCCCGTGGAAGGGCGAGGGTGGTCCCGCGGTACGCGGGATTGAATTTACTTCAAATGGCGGGGGAGGGGAAGCCCTTCCCCGCCGAGTAAAAAGGCGCAAACCGACTTTTTACGAGGTTATCAAGTCTGGGAATGAAAGGTGTCAAATATGATGAGATATAAAAACCCCTTGTGTATATATCCTTACAAGCAGGAGTTGAAAGCCTTTGGTTTTTTTCCGCCCATAGGCATTGAGTATATAGCAAGTGCTATTGAAGATATTGTTGATAGTGTAAAAATAATTGACTTGAGATATGAAAAGAAGCCGCTATCCTCATTTATTGATAAAAAAACGGATTTGGTATTAGTAAGTTATAATTGGGGTTTTGAAGAGAGGTTCGTAAAGTATGCAATCAATAGCATACCAAAAAATATAACAGTAATATTAGGTGGAAGACATGCAACAGAACATGTTGAGGAACTCTTTGAAAATATTCCCCGAATAGATGGAATTGTGCGAGGGGATGGTGAGGAGACCGCAAGGGAAATTGTCCAAAAAGGCATTTCACGTGATATAGATGGGCTGTCATTTAGATTAAATGGCAAGATAGTGCACAACAATAATAGAAGGCTTGAGCCTGTCCGAAGCAATTACTTCCCGAACAGGAAACTTCGTCGTTATAAATATATGGTTACATTCGATGAATATAACTCAGATATTCAGATAGACCTTATGTTGGGATCGAGAGGTTGTCCATTCAACTGCAAGTTCTGTGATTTTAAGTTTAATCCATTAGGGGAGAAGAGAAAGTGGTCATGTAGAACGCCAGAGTCAGTAATATCAGAAATCAAAACCATAGAGGCTGAGGTGATCGGCTTTGCAGACGATATTTTTACTGCGGATATGGACTGGGTTGAACATTTATGTGACCTACTAATTAAAGAAGGCATAAGAAAAAAATATGTGATAAATGCGAGATTAGAAGTTGCGAAAAGACCCGATGTTCTTAAAAAGATGTACAAGACGGGTTTCGCGGTGTTTCTGTTAGGCATAGAATCCGCTCACGATAAGACCTTAGCATCAATGAATAAGGGGTTTACCGTTGCAAAAATAAGGGAATATTTTGAGGTATTGAAAAAATTTAATTTTATCTATCATTGTTATTTTATCTTAGGGAATATAGGCGAAACTAAGGATGAAATACTTGATATAATAAAACTCTCACGTGAACTTGGCATGGATACGCTTGGCTTATCAATATTAAGGGCCAGCAAATACTCCCCTATCAAAGAAATAGTAAAACAACTTGATGATTACCATATTGAAGAAGACTCAGGTAAGGTATACTCTGATATGTTGTCTATTGACGAACTTCAACAAATACGGAGGGATATATATTCCTCATTCTTCACAATACAAGTGATACTAAGAATATTAAAGAAATTGATAATACACAGATTTCTTACAATTGGGCGTTTCAGTAAAATAATAATACATATAGCAAGAAAAAAGATGCAAAAAATGGCCAAAAAAAGGAATTTAACAATCACGATTAAAGAGCTTAAACCAATTCACAAAATTTGACACACAAGCCGAATTCCTTTAATTCATGGAAAATTTCATCTGATGGAGCCAGTTCATCATTCCCTCTTCTCCGGGCAATAAATACACATTGCTCTTTTGGTATTTCCTTCTTTACCGTCCCTGAAAGACCCATTTCCCTGAGCATTCCGATCTCCTTATT
Organism: Deltaproteobacteria bacterium; assembly: GCA_019308785.1. Lineage (GTDB taxonomy): Bacteria > Desulfobacterota > DSM-4660 > Desulfatiglandales > Desulfatiglandaceae > JAFDHL01. Next base: position 15,065 of record JAFDHL010000051.1, on the reverse strand, counting down.
GACACTCAATTCTAATTTCCCTATTCTCCTTTCCAAAAAAACAATTTCCTTTAATAAAAGCAATGACGGAACAGACCCCCAATAATCAGGAACTTCCTCTTTTAGCTGCCGTTTTTACATCATTTCTATGTATTGTTTTCGGGGCCAATGCTGTAGCCATTAAAATCAGCTTCTCCGGTTTTGGGGCATTAACGACAGCAGGACTCCGTTTCAGTATAGCTGCCTTTGCGATTTTTCTCTGGGCCATTATCGCCCGGAGATCTTTTGCCATCAAAAAAGGACAATTCCATCAGGTGTTGATTATCTCTGTGTTTTATACTGTACAGCTGTCCTTGCTCTATTTGGGACTCAGCAAAACCAATGCTTCCAGAGGAACCTTGCTTATTAATCTACAACCTTTCTTTGTCCTTTTTCTGGCTCACTGTTTTATCCCGGGAGACCGGATTACGAAAAAGAAAACCCTTGGACTTTTGATGGGGTTCACGGGAATGGTTTTAGTCTTTCTTGGAAAAAAGGAGGTAACAACGGATATTCGCATTGGGGATATCATGATCCTTGCGACTGCTTTTGTATGGGCCTGTAACACGGTTTACACAAAAAGGATTATAAACGCATTTGACCCCTTTCAAATCGTGCTCTACCCCATGATATTTTCGGTCCCATTCTTCTTTCTCGGAGGCTTTACGTGTGACGGCATAATGATATCACATGTAAATCTAAAGGTAGTGACTTCCCTATTATACCAGAGTCTTATAACAGCCTCTTTTGGTTTTGTGGCCTGGACTAGTTTGCTCCAAAAATATGGGGCCGTTGCACTTCATTCCTTTATATTCCTTATGCCCATAGCCGGGGTTTTGCTGGGAGGACTGGTACTTGGAGAACCTATCACTCTTAATATTCTGCTGGCATTGTTGTTGATTGTATCAGGGATTCTGGTTGTAAACATAAAGGCTAACAAATACACACCGTTATTTCCTCAAAGGGGTATTTAGATAGGGGCACTTATATCTGCTTAGGACCTGAAAGCACGCTTATGCCTTGTCATAGTGGCTGAATTGCATTGTAAAGGTGCCCCGGCCCTGGGAGGCGGATCGAAGAGATGTGGAATAGCCGAACATTTTCGAAAGGGGAACGCTGGCCGTGAGAACTTTAACCGGTCCTTTGCTGGTGATCTGCCCAATCTTGCCCTGGCGCGAATTCAGATCATTGATGACCTCACCGGTAAACTCTTCCGGAACCAGGACTTCGGCCTTCATGATCGGTTCCAAGAGAAGGGGATCAGCCTCCTTACAGGCATTTTTAAAAGCCATGGTCACGGCTATTTTAAATGCCATCACATCAGATGTCTCTTTTATATGAACATCCAGAAGCGCTGTCTGGACATCAATGACCGGGTAGCCCATAAGGACACCACTGGCCTCGGCCTCGGAAACTCCCTGGCTTATGGCGTCCAAAAATTCTTCTGTAAGATCCGGGTTGTCACACCGGCTAACAAAGTGATTACCCGCACCTCTCGGAAGGGGTGAAACCTCGATCCTTACGCCTGCAAAATGCTGTTGTCCGGCCAGCTCCCTCTGGAAGACTTCTTCGTGCTCCACAGGTATTGTCACTGTCTCCCTGTATACGACCTGAGGCTTTCCCTGGTTCGTTTCCACAAAGAACTCTCGCTTGATCCTGCCGATGATGATCTCCAGGTGCAGCTCACCCATTCCGGAAATGACTGTTTGACCTGTTTCCTCGTCGATCTTGAATTTGAAAGTGGGATCTTCGTCCGACACTTTCCCTAAAGCATCCAGAAGTTTCTCGTGATCCTGGACCCTTTTGGGCTCAACAGCCACACTGATGACAGGTTCATTGAATTGAATCGCCTCCAACAGGACAGGGCTGTCTTCCGAGCAGAGCGTATCTCCGGTGGTCGTCAGCTTCAGACCCATTGCAGCAACGATATCACCTGCTGATGCTTGATCAATCCTTTCTCTTTTATTGGAATGCATTTTCAGGATTCGCGCCAGCTTTTCTTTGACACCCTTTCCAGGATTATATACCAGGGCTCCTGTTTTCGCGGTGCCAGAGTAGACCCGAACATAGGTCATTTTTCTCCCCTGGTCCATCGTAACCTTGAACGCCAGGGCAGAAAAAGGACCCTTCGCTTCTGCACGGCGGGACACTTCTTCGTCTGATTCGGGGATATGCCCAACAACAGGGGGGATATCAACCGGAGATGGCAGATAATCAACAATTCCATCCAAAAGTGGCTGGATACCTTTATTCCTTAACGCTGCACCGCAAAAGATTGGAACAAGTTCCAGTTTGATGGTCGCGGTTCGTATGGCCTGTCTCAATTCCTGGATTTCGATCTCTTCCTCTGAGAGGTACCTTTCCATTATCTGATCGTCCTTATCGGCCAGGGTTTCAAGGAGCAGATCTCTGTATTTGTTGGCATGCTCCATCAGTTCCGAAGGAATGGGAACTTCTCTGAACTCTGCGCCGAGTGTCTCTTCCTCCCACAGAATGCCTTTCATCTTGATAAGATCAATAACACCTTTGAGGCTGTCCTCCATGCCCCACGGTAACTGGAGAACAAGGGGTGTGGCCCCAAGTCGATCCCTGATCATCTCCACAGCCCTGTAAAAATCAGCGCCAACCCGGTCCAGTTTATTGATAAATGCAATCTTCGGGACGTTGTATCGGTCTGCCTGGTGCCAGACCGTCTCAGATTGCGGTTCCACGCCTCCCACAGCGCAGAAGATCCCGATTGCCCCATCAAGTACCCGAAGGGCGCGCTCCACTTCGATTGTGAAATCTACATGGCCGGGGGTATCTATTATATTGATATCGTGCCCGCGCCACTGGCTTGAAGTCACAGCAGAGGTGATGGTAATACCCCTTTCCTTTTCTTCTAACATCCAGTCCATGGTGGCTTCGCCATTGTGGACCTCGCCCATCTTGTGAACACGACCGGTATAGAACAGGACCCGTTCGGTGACGGTGGTCTTACCCGCGTCAATATGAGCGATAATACCTATATTCCTGGTTTTTGTGAGTTTGTGCGCCGCTGCCATGAAAAATCTCGTCTTATTGTTAGACAGGATATAAGAAATTTGTAACTACCCAGCTATTTAGGTTGAAGACTGAAGGCTGAAGTATTTCAACCATCTCGCCACGCTCGAATCAAGCCATTCAAGACCTTCTCGGTCTCGACTACCTTTGGTTCAATCAGAGATGAATCCTCGTTGGACAAAAAGCCCAAACGCTGAAATTCCCTGACAGCCTTCCTCCATCTTCAGTCTTAAGTCTAAACACCTAATTTTTTGTGATCACACATGATTTGTCCCTATTAGCCTTCCACCTTCAGTCTATCCACCTGAGTAGATACAGAAATTTATAAAAATCCGGTAACTCATGCTGATCCTGCCGAAAAAATACCCCCGCCATATTGCTTTGATAGGCCTTGCTTCGTTGACATGGAGGCTAAATCTAAGGTATCTTTCATGTCCTGTCAAGGCAAGAGGCAGACGCTGATTCACCATCAAGGCATCATCTGTCCCGCTTTTAGCGGGATTACCTTCGATCGCTCCTCCTTGCAGCGTATTGCTCATACGCCTCAGTCGTCGCTCCTCGGTGCCTTGCATCTAATACCTTGCTGGTGATCAGGGAACCTAAAAAATATCTGATGTGAGTGAAGATATTCAAATTTGACGGTGGATTTTATCAGGCTTGCAAAAAGCGAGCTTATGACACACTAATCCGACATGGTGACACAAGATGGAAACAGACCCCGGAACACGCAACCCCCAACCCAGAATGCTTAACTTGACAGGTCAAAGACTAATGGAGATGTTCGACCTCATGCTGAATCATTTTGGTCCTCAAAACTGGTGGCCGGCAGAGACCGATCTGGAGGTAATGGTCGGGGCTGTCCTAACCCAAAATACGAACTGGAAGAATGTGGAAAGGGCTATCGAGAACCTGAAGGATAAGGGATTGCTCTCTGTGGCTAACCTTAATGCAACACCGAACAGCGAGTTGGCTCACTTGATCCGGCCGGCCGGGTACTATAACATCAAGGCCAAAAGATTAAAGAATCTGATGTATTTCATTGCGGAGCGCTACCAGGCAGATCTTTCTATGTTCATGGAGGATGATACGCAAACCCTCAGACAAGGTCTGCTTTCTGTTAACGGGGTGGGGCCTGAAACCGCTGACAGTATTCTTCTCTATGCGGCCCATCGCACCGTATTTGTTATTGATGCCTATACATACCGTATTCTATCCCGACACGGTATGATTTCTGAGGACCAGGCGACCTACGATGGCTTGCAGGATCTGTTTATAGACCACCTGCCTGAAGACGCTTCGCTTTTTAACGAATTCCACGCCTTGATCGTAAAGACAGGCAAAAACTACTGCAAGAGAAAGCCCCTCTGCGATCGTTGCCCCCTTGAAAAATGGGGGCCATGTCATGCAGTTGATTTGCCAGGAAATCTGGACTGAAGAAAAGCACCAAAGTGACTTTAGGTCTCATTCACAACATATTATTGACAACAGGGTGCTGTCATCCTAAGCTTTGGCAAAACAACCAAATAAACGGGACCTCTCCCCAAAACATACATAAATCTGGGTTTAATTATTTTAATTGGTTGAAATAACATTGTTATTTTGATAAATGGAAATCCAATATCCTTACTTGGTGCATTCTTAAAAAGTCAAAATGCATGTCATTGCGACCTGCCCGCCACCCGCCTGCCGTACTGCGGGCAGGGCCGGCAGACGGGGCGAAGCGAAGCAATCTGACTTGTAAGAGCAAGTCATCCTGAGCTTGCCGAAGAATCTCGATGCATTAATTAAGGAGTTTGTCCTGATTCAAGTCGATATTACGAAGTTTATTCGGTTGGCATTAATTGTCGATCTCGCTATGGAGCGGCAACCTGATTCCATAATTACGCTTATTTTGGGACTAGATTGTCAATAAAAATAACAGCAAAACCTTTGCAAGCATGAATGTATACCTAAAAGCCCTCAGAGCACCTTTTCTGGCCGGGTCACTGATCCCTGTCATCATCGGCGCTGCCTTTGCCTTCACTGAAAAAAACATGTCTTTTCCTCTTTTTGTGATCACTGCACTGGGAGTGTCGGCACTGCACCTTGGCGCTAATCTGCTCAATGATTACTACGATGCCAAAGGAAGCGATCCGATTAATATGCGTCTGACGCCTTTCAGTGGCGGTAGCCGTGTGATTCAAGATGGAGAAATCGCCCCATGGCTTATCCTGTTGATGGCTTTAACCTTTTTTGCGCTGGGCTCATGTGCGGGGATATGGCTTGCTTACCTTAAAAGACCCCTTGTTCTTGTTATCGGCCTTTTGGGTCTTTCGGCTGGGTGGGCCTATTCAGCGCCTCCCCTACAGCTCATGTCAAGAGGATGGGGTGAAGTTCTGATATTTCTTGCCTTTGGCCCACTGGTCACTTTGGGAACATACTATGTGATGTCCGGAACACTTAGCTGGCCTGCCTTCGCCCTCGGGTTCCCACAGGGGTTTTTTATCGCAGGGGTTATCTGGATTAATCAATTCCCCGACTATAAGGCGGATAGTGAATCCGGGAAAAGGAATCTGGTGGTGAGATGGGGTCCGGAGATCTCGAGGTATCTTTATTGCGCAATCATGTTATTAGCCTTTGTCATTGTCGTTTTACTGATCAGTGTCGTAGGCTTGTCCTATCTGATCATGCTGTCCTTTATTGCTTTGCCCCTGGCCTTTAAGGCCATGAGGATCTTATGGAAAGAATATCTGTCCCATGAAGGAGTTATCCCTGCGCAGGCCCTTACGATTCAGACATTAATCGGACATGGACTTCTTCTCTCTCTCGGTCTCGTTTTGAGCAGGGTATTTTAAACATACAGGGATCTTGATTTTTACCTAAGGAGTTGTGAAATGATCAGCCGTTATACCCGTCCAGAGATGGGCCGCATCTGGGAGTCAGAGAATCGATATGCCAAGTGGCTCGAGGTTGAAGTTGCTGCCTGCGAGGCCATGGCAGAGGAAGGTCTCATCCCGCAGAAAGCATTTGAAAACATCAGGAAAAAATCAGCCTTTTCTGTTGATCGTATCCTGGAGATAGAGGAAGAGACAAAACATGACATTATCGCGTTTTTAACGAACGTAGCTGAACATGTTGGGCCTGACTCACGTTATATTCACTTAGGGTTGACATCATCCGATATCCTGGATACCAGTTTCGCACTTCTTTTAAAAGAAGCCATGGAATTCATCATCCAGGACGTCAGAGAATTTATAGAAGTTATAAAGAAAAGGGCATTTGAGCACAAATTCACAGTGATGATCGGTCGGTCACATGGCATCCATGCGGAACCCATAACCTTTGGGCTTAAGCTGGCTGTCTGGTATTCCGAAATGAAACGAAACCTGAGACGTTTGGAAGCGGCTTATGATGTTATCAGCTATGGGAAGCTGTCCGGTGCCGTGGGGACATTCGCCAATGTCTCCCCGAAGGTTGAATCGCTTGTATGTAAAAAACTTGGCCTAAATCCAGCGGAAATCTCCACCCAGATCCTCCAGCGTGACCGTCATGCGGAGTACTTCGCGAGCCTGGCGATTGTAGCCGGAACCCTGGAGAAGATTGCTGTTGAAATAAGACATCTCCAGAGGACAGAGGTCCTGGAGGCAGAGGAGCCTTTTGCCAAAGGACAGAAAGGTTCATCTGCCATGCCCCACAAAAAAAATCCAATCGGGTGTGAAAATATTACAGGGCTCGCGCGCCTGGTGCGCTCCAACTGCATGGCTGCCTTCGAAAACATGGCCCTGTGGCATGAGAGGGACATCAGTCATTCCTCCGTAGAAAGGATAATCGGTCCGGACAGCACCATCCTTATGGATTTTATGCTGCATCGTTTAACCGGAATCGTCAGTGGCCTTGTGGTCCATCCCCACAAGATGGCCGAGAACCTTAAAAAGACAAAGGGGCTTATTTTTTCCCAGCAGTTCCTTATGAAACTGGCGGAAAAGGGCGTTGAAAGGCAGAAGGCCTATGTTATGGTCCAGAAAAATGCTATGAAAGTATGGGAGAGCGGACAGGAATTCAAGGTCCTTATCATGGAAGATCAAGAAATTGGCAAGTACTTGAGTAAAAAGGAAATCGAGGATGTTTTTGACGTGGATTATCATCTCCAGCATGTGGATGATATATTCGCGCGCGTATTCAATTAGTATCGTTTAAAAGTGTTTGCATTTTGAAGGACATGGGACTCTTTTTTCAGGAATCGAAAAATTGGTTGCTGGATTGTACATGTCCCTGCTACCTGAGGCGGGCGGGGAGACTGCTGTGCTTCACGCCCAGGACACAGGACATGGCATAAACCTGGGCAGCCCGCCGCCCGCCTTGGTTTGCAGGATTGCCAAGTCCAGCGATCTGGCCGAGTCGATTCTGAAAAAAGAGTCCCATGCCCTTCATTTTTACAAGATCGGTAAGGATTTTTAGGTACCAGACTTAGTAATCCATGCACGGGAATCGGATGAATTTATATCCCACGGGAACAGTTTTGAACATTACCATTCAATTAGTATAATTCAATTAGAAATGCACTATTTAGACAGGAATATGACTGGACTCTTAACTGCCAAGACAAGCAGGGCATTACTTAGGATCGGGACGACCAAGATAATCATATTTTTCGTTCTGGTCTTCGCTTATTATATTCCGTCGGCCGATGCCGCTTTAAACCTCGTTCCGGCCCACTTATTAAAATGGCCTGAAACGGGAAGTGATTACGCAATACTTGTGGATAAATCTGCTCAAAAGGTTTTCGTGTTTCAAAGGGATAATCTATCAAAGCCTGTAAAGGTGTACAGGTGCTCTACAGGAGAAAACAGCGGGCCAAAATCAAGAAAAAATGACAAAAAAACACCTGAAGGAGTCTACTTCTTCACAAAATCTTTTGTGAAGAGGGACCTTGCCTCCACTTACGGGATCATGGCATTTCCTCTTGATTACCCGAATCAGCTGGACAAAAAGCAGGGAAGGCGCGGGTATGGTATCTGGTTCCACGGGACCGACGAGGTCCTGAAACCCAGGGATACGAACGGATGTATTGTACTTGAAAATAGAGACATTGAGGACTTGGCCTCCTATATCAGGCTGCGCGAAACCCCGGTCATAATCAATGCCAAGATGGATCTGGTTCCCTATAAAAGACTGAGAGAAGAATCAACGAACCTGGAGAAACTGATTGAAACATGGGCTCGTGCCTGGGAGAAAAAGGATATTGATCAATATATAAACATTTACAGCCAGCAATTTTCTGCGAGAGGAATGGATTGCGATCATTGGAAGGCTTATAAAACCAGGCTTGCTAAAAAGTATGGAAAGATTGAGGTGGACATTGACAACATCCAACTTTTTAAGGCAAACGGCAATGTCCTTGCCAAATTTGACCAGACATATCGTACTGCCGGCTTTGAGAGCCGGGGTGAAAAAAGGCTCTACCTGGCAAAAAACAGTGACAGGTGGAGAATAGTCGGGGAGTTCTTTTCGGAGTTCAAGGCAAAGAAGAAGGTGCCTTTGCAGGAAGTAAAAAATTTCGTAGATGCCTGGGAAAAGGCATGGGAACACAAAGATCTCAGGACTTATATCTCCTTTTATGATAAAAGATTCCGGGCCAGCGGCATGGATTTGAGGGCCTGGGAAAAATACAAAGCCACGCTGAACAAAAAGTACCGTGCAATAAAGATCGAGATCAGCCAAATGAAGGTTGTTAATCAGTCAGGTAAAAGCGCAGAGGTTCATTTTAGACAGAGTTATAAGGCCGATGCCTACCATGATTTGGGCATGAAAAAACTGCTGCTTGTAAAAGAGGCAAACAATTGGAAAATCAGAAAAGAGACGTGGTGCCCCCTGTCAGAAAAGACCGGGCCGTAAAGCGAAAGCACTCTCGATCGTCCGATCTAACCATCATGATAGTCGCAAGGCTGGGGAAAGTCCGGAGTTTTAAGATCTCTTCCCGTTTCCTGATCTGGACTTCTTTGTTTTTTGCATTCTACATTCTTGCCTCTGTTATAATTATTAATGACTATTTTGACAAACGACGTGCAAATAATGCCTTGATAGAAAAACTTGATGGCCTTCAACATGAGATTGAAGGCGCGAAAAGAGAACTCTACAGCGCCAAACAACACCTGGCGCTATTGGAAAGCCATATTTATCCTCAAGAAGTTGATTTGGAAAAAGAAGGGGACCCGGCCGAGGGAAAAATGGGAAGTGAAAAAATGGCTGCACTTGCAGCGGAGGACGGTTTGGTTGAAAGGGTTGCGGAAGAATCCCAAGAAACACTTGTGAACATCAAAGATCTTACAATTAAATTCGACGGGACAAAACTGAGCGTTATCTTCAACCTGGTCAACGTGCATGAGGATGAAAAGCCGGTGAAAGGATATGTGCACATGATTGCCATGAACAAGGAATCTGACCCGCCGCAGTTGTGGACATACCCGAAAGTTGCGCTGCGGAATGGAATCCCTATTGATTATAGACGGGGTCAGCTTTTTTTAATCAAGCGCTTCAAGACTATTCGAGGGGAATATTTCTTCAGCTCAAGCAAAGAATTTCCATCTTCAATGAAAGTCCTTGTGTACGATCAATCCGGAAAAGTGATCCTCCAAAAGGAATTCGAGGTGGAGAATGCTTTATAATTCCGCGCCATCCCGGAGTTTCCTTTCTCTTGTCCTGTACCTCATGATTCAAATTCCCCTCTTTTTTTCCCCCCCTCCTGCACTGTCACAACGAGAGCACTTAGTCTATTTCCCCAATACCGTATATGAGTTAAATGTGTACAAAATCTACGGCAAACAACCGGGAAAAACCCTAATGTTGATCGGAGGCATTCAGGGTAATGAGCCGGGGGGATTCCTGTCTGCGGATCTTTACGCTGATATGAGTCTTGAAAAGGGTAATCTTATCGTCGTGCCAAGGGCAAATTTCTACTCCATACTCTTGAACAAAAGAGGCCCTCATGGTGATATGAACAGAAAGTTTACCCATGAAGACACAGCCGATAGTATGGAAGACAAAATTGTCTCCATCCTCAAAAAATTGATCGGACAAAGCGATTATCTTCTAAATCTGCACGATGGTTCAGGCTACTATTATCCCAAATACATTGACAAATGGCGTAATCCAATGCGTTTTGGCCAGTCCATTATCGCTGACTGTGACGTTTATACCGTCCCCGGAACTGATCGATTGATAAATCTGGGAGATATGGCCCGAAAGGTCATTGCCAAGGTCAACCTCTATGTTAAAAATGAGCTGTACAAATTTCACTTCAACAATACGGAAACCGGAGATCCGGATAGTGCTCACAAGCAACAAAGGAAATCCGCCACCTATTATGCCCTTACAAAACATCATATTCCCGCCTTTGGAGTGGAGACATCCAAATTCTTGCCATCGATTGATCTTAAGGTCCGGTATCATAATCTGGTCATAAACACCTTCATGAAACACTTCGACATTATTCCGGAACATCCGGGAATCGCCCTGGACCCGCCTATTTTAAAATACCTGGTTCTATCCATAAATGGAAAAACCGCTACGGTGGCTAAAGATAGGCAAAGTATTTACCTCCGGGCAGGAGATTCCATTTATGTATCCCATATTGAGGCCAACTATGAACGGGGACTAAGCCTCGACATTCTGGGATACGGCGATCTGAACGATTTCCGGAAAAATATTGTGATTACCAGAAACACTCGTCTGATCGTGAGGAAGGATAACCAGACGTTCGCTGAAATTCCCATCAAGATATCCGGGAATCGCAGGGTAGAAGGCGACGAACGGAATCTAACATTAAAGCTTGAATATCTCGTGGTTGAGGCAAGGGGACACCGATTTCTTCTGGCCGATGGAGAAACGCTCCCTCTGGTTAAGGGCGATCACATGAAGGTCGTGGACGTTCTCCCCTCATGCTTTTGCCCTTCAGGACTAAAAATCAACTTCAAGGGATTTGTGGGCAACTGGAAAAACAATACTGGCGAGGACAGGGGGTATGATATCAATACGGCAACCAATCTCATGAGGCGATATTCCCTGGACAAGAAAGGGAAGGTATACGAGATTGTGGCTTCTCAGGGCACACATATCTTGGCCAGGTTTTATGTGAGCCTGAGCCCTGCCTCATTTGACTACTTGATCCTGAATGTTAACGACCGATCACACATGGTACTAAGACCGGGTGATACGCTCCCAATATCGGCAAGAGACGAAATATGCCTGGATGATGTCAAGACGAATCTCCACGGCGAAAAGGGATTTCACCTGAGCATTGACGGATACGAACTCAGGGCACGCGAAAAACAGAGCATAGGGCGGTTCTTTAGAGGTCCTGCCGATAAAAACAAATATGAGGCCCTTGTAAAAAAGAACCGGATTGTACTCGGCAAAATCAATTTTAGTCTCCAGTAGCGTCCTTTAGGATCCCACAACCCGATCATCCGTCAAAATATGAGACCTTGAGTTCATCATCCCAGGGGTCGGACTTTTTGACTTCTACCAGGATCTCCTGCCCCGGACCCAAAAATATTCCATTTCGCCGCTTTATTTCCGTCACAAGGAAAAAATCGCTCAAAACAATACGATATTTGCTTTTGAGTTCGTCCAGAATAATGGCCCTGTATTTCTCCCCTTGATTCTGGCTTAGAAATTTGAGGACCCAGTAGCGCAGGCGGTTTCTTTTCGCCATTTCAAGATTTCTTATGACCGGCTCAACGAATACTCTGATCTCTTCAAGTTTCTTCTCATCGTAAACCGGCTTATCTCCAACAATGAAACTCCCGATTTGACGCTGAATCACTAAATCAAGATATCTTCGCAGGGGAGAGGTCGCATGGGTATAAAGGTCCAGGCCAATCCCGCTGTGGGGACCGGGGGATGTATTAATCTGAAGGGGACTGAGCTTTCGGCGTTGCCGGAAAACATAATAAATGTATCCTGTTTCCTCCAAGGAAAGCCTCTCGCCGGGTTCCGGCTGTGTCCTGAAAAGAATCGGGATTTGGTTGTCCCTGCAGAACCTGGCTGCCAGCCAGTTATAGAGTATCATAAATTCGGCCACCATCACTCGTGAAGGTGTGTTTTGGTCAATTGATTCAAGCGACAGGGATGAATCGTCATTGAACTTCACGTGCAGTTCGGGAAGTGAAAGACTGAGGGCGTCCCGCTTCATTCTCTCCTGCTGAAGGCGCTGACTTACCCGATACATTTCTTTGAGCAGGACATCCCCGCCTAAAGTCTTATTAACTTCTTCATAGATGAGCTGACGCTGAACGCGAATCACACTGGGTACAAAACGGTAGTCAAGCAACATGCCCGTTTTGTCGAATCGGGTCAAAAGGGAGATGGCCCGACGGTCACATCCCTGTTTCAGGCTCAGGTTGTCCTGGGATAATTCCTGGGGGATCATTGGTATCTGCCTGAGGGGCAGGAAAAGGGATGAGGCCCTTGCGGCCGCTTCACGATCAAGGACGCTATCTGGTGAAATGACCGCGGATACGTCTGCAATGTGTACCCCGATTTGCAGTTCGTCTCCCACCATTTCAAGGCTCAGGGCATCGTCGTAGTCACGGGTAAGGGGACCATCTATTGTCAAGGCGGGCAAGTCCCTAAGATCCTCACGCCCGATGAAGTTTAATTCTGGCCTTGCAAGGCGAGCTGATTCTTCAAGTTGGTTTTTAGTGAAGGAAGGTTCGATTCCTAACCTGATAAGATCAAGGTTTTCATCTTCTTCCCACACGCCTAACTTTATGAGCAGGTCTCTGCTCCCACGGATATCTGGTATGCCGACCAGCAAGAGCAGTTCCTTCCCAAATTTGAAGTCCTGTGCTTCACTGCCGTAAAGTGCTATTTGAATAAGCAGGTCAATGATCTCATCCTTAAAAGAAGGCTCTTCAGCATTACTGCCTTCTTGTACAGCCTTGAGCCAGATACCTGCCTGCTTGAGTTTTTGTTCTCTTATTGCTTCTTCCTCTTTCTGCTTTATAATTTGAAAAACCTTTTCCTCCGAGTTTGGCAAAAAGCGGCCGTCTTTCATCCTGAAATAAAGACGATCTTCGAAAAGGGCACGCACAAGAGCCGATAGATGGTCGTCGGCGACATCGTCTCCGAAAACCAGTTGAGCGAGATATTTGTGGCTAAAACTTTCCTTTTCATTGGTGACGAGCATCCAAAGTTCTTTGACGTCAATCTGTTCTTTTAATCTGTCTCTGTTCTGGTCTGTCTGCTTCAGCAATTCTATAAGTTCTTCCCTGGGCCTTAATGTATCTATGGTTGAATCTGAAATGAGAAGGGCTCTTTTTGGTGAAAGATTGACCTCACGATTTGAAGGTGTCAACAGGTGCAGCCTATTTCCCTTATCCTGCAGGCAAATGCAGCAGATAATACGGCTTTGATTAATATATTCTACTATTTTTCCTTGACTCATTTTGACAATCATCCATTTTTTTATAACACGAGACCCGCAGGATTTCCTGTCTAATTGTGACTACTCACGTAGTCAGGCTGCCTGTCGAGAGCCTCAAGGTCGAACGAAAGGTGTTTAGACTGAAGACTGTCCACCCTCCGTAATCCCGCTTGAGCGGGACGGAGGACGGGAAGGGGAAAGAGAACCGAAAGAGTTCTTTTCAGAGATAAAGCAGTTACAGTAATACAATAATAGGAGCCCCATGAGTACCATTTTCAGCCCTTTACTAACAGTCTTCAGCCCCGCCTGCCGTCCGGCGGGCAGGCTTCAGCCTAAATAACCTGAGTAATTACGTCTAATTTTACTAACAGGTCATTGCAGGATCTGTCAACAGCCATGTGAAGGCCTGTCCTGATGGAATTGCAATCGTCGTGTGACTCTGCTAAAATATTATAAAAAGTGGTTTGCCTGACATGAGTTGGCCGGTGAATATTTTAAAATAACTTTGGGGATAGATGGACAGAACTATACTTGTCAAACGTGTAACTGACCTGAGGCGAAGATTGGCGGAAATGCCTGCTGATACAGCATGGATCATCCGGCCTGAAAACAGGCGATATCTTTCGGGATTCAGGGCGAATGATACCCAGTTTACAGAGTCTTCAGGTTCTCTCCTTATAAACAAGGACCGATCCGTTCTTGTAACAGACCCGAGATATACTATAGAGGCCGAAAAGGAGGCGATCGATTTTGAGGTTAAAACCCTGAAACAGGGTCTAATCGAACCCTTTTGTGAACTAGTGAATGGGATGGGGATCAGAAATTTGGCCTTTGAAGAAGATTATTTGACTTGGAGTCTCCATCATCAATTGAAGGAGCGGTTGGGGGCTTTTTCACCTCCGATTGGCCTTATACCTTCAAATGGCGTTTTGGAGGAGATGAGGGAGGTGAAAGACAAAGCGGAGATTAAAGCCATGGAGGCCTCCGCAGATTTGATATCGGCAGTCTTGGATGAAGTTATTGCCGGGCTCAAGGCTGGAACTACAGAAAAAGCAATAGCATGGCAGATTGAGGGTCTGGCTCGTGAGGCGGGGGCTGAAGGTCTTGCCTTTCCATCTATTGTAGCATCCGGTCCCAATAGCGCATTGCCCCATGCAGTGCCCACCGAACGTAAGCTCAAACCCAAGGAACCTTTAATTCTTGACGTAGGCGCCAGGCTGGCGGGTTATTGTTCTGATATGACCAGAACGATTTTTTTGGGAAACCCTATTCCTGATTTTAAGAGAATTTATGCGGTTGTCCGGCAGGCACAGTTGGCGGCCCTGGAAAATATCCGTCCTGGAGTTGAAAGTAATCAACTCGATGCTGTCGCAAGACAGGTTATTGGTGATGCAGGATTTGGAAAATACTTTAGTCATTCACTTGGGCATGGTGTCGGACTTGCCACGCACGAGCGGCCGAGGCTCGGGCCACAAAAACCGGTGAAGCTTAAAAGAGGCATGGTTGTAACGGTGGAACCGGGGATCTATATCCCTGGAAAGGGGGGTGTCAGGCTTGAAGAGATGGTCGTGATTGAGGGGAACGGTCCGAGAATCCTTAC
>JAFDHL010000050.1 GCA_019308785.1 Deltaproteobacteria bacterium | reverse complement strand
GAGGCCAACGAATCATTAAGCAAGAAAGACTTTTTGATGAGAATTAAAATAAGCCGTAAAGAAGCAAAAGAAAGCGCCTATTGGCTCAGGTTAATTCATGAGACGAATAAATTAGAAAATGCTGATGATGCCCAAAGTTTGATACAAGAGGCAAATGAATTGAAAAAGATATTTTCTTCAATCATAGAAAAATCAAAATAGTTCGACTGTGCCGTTCCAGTACCCCTGGAATGAACGGCAGGGACGCCGTTCACTACGTCTGCGATTGTCTAACCGCACAGGTTGAAATAGTTTAGTTCATTGGTATCTGGAATTTGAAATTTGAGATTTATTTGTAATTTGGTGCTTGGGATTTGGGATTTTAAAAATTCCGTGAAAGGTGACAGGATGAAAAACAGACTGATTGTTTTTGCGATTATTGGGGTGATCCTAAGTTATAGCATTGTTCATGCTAAGGTGGATCTTGTTATCCTCCCGAAACGGGACACTGCGCAATTGACTATCTATAACTCAGCTGACCTGACTCTGGTCAGGGAGGGGCGGGCACTGACCCTGAAAAAGGGACAGAACAGGCTCCAGTTTTCGTGGGCCAATACGCTTATTGATCCCACCAGCCTGGACATGCTGCCCAAGATGCACGGGGATAAGATTGATATCCTTGGTCTTGCCTTTCCCCCGCGGATGAGAAACCTTGGCCTGTGGCATGTGAAAAGCCAGGTTAGCGGCAATGTTCCGGTGGAGATCACTTACCTCACCAGTGGCTTTATCTGGCGTGCCTTTTATATGGGATCCCTGGGCCCGGATGAAAAGACCATGCACCTAAAGGGTTATGTACGCGTCACTAACAATAGCGGTGAAGATTATGAAAATGCTCGGGTGCGGCTGATTGTTGGCAAGATAAATCTTGTTGACCGGATTGCCGATCTTGCGCGGCGGAAACATCCCTATGGACGTCCCGGCCCCGTACCGAGGGTTTACCCGGCTGAAGAGGCAGACACAATCGCAGGTATGAGAGAGGCCAAACGTCAGTTTGCAATGGCAGAAAAGGCGATGATTGCCAGGCCCAAGGAGATTAAAAAAGAAGGGCTAAGCGAGTATTTCCTTTACACCATTGAAGGAACCGAGACTATCCCCAATGGTTGGTCCAAGCGCCTGCCGAGCTTTGATGTGAAGGATATTCCGGTTGTCAACCTCTATAAATACGAGGAGGAACGCTTCGGCAAACAGGTTATACGATTTCTGAGTTTCAAGAACGATAAGGCGCATAAACTGGGTGATACGCCTATACCCGGTGGTGTATTAAAGGCATTTCGGTACGTGGACAAGGAAGGATATATCTCTTACGAAGGCAGGTCACGTTTCAAGTACATACCGGTAGATGAAGACGTAGAACTGAATCTTGGCCCGGTTGCCAACGTGATCGTCAAGCCCACGCTTATGAACTTCAAGTCAGACCGGTATCTTTTTAACAAAAAGGGAAATATCAGTGGATGGGAGGAGGTCCATGAATTTGAGGTCGAGGTGAAGAATACGCGCGAGATTCCCGTCAGGGTAGAGATATTGCGCAACTTTAAGACTGCCTACTGGGGTATTAAAAATATCGGAGATTTCGGCCATTACGAAAAAGTAGATTCCGACACGGTGAAATTCACTCTGAACCTGGATTCACATGATACGAAAAAGTTCCGTTACGTCTTAAGTACACAGCATGGGCAAAGGGCTCATTAGCCGTCTAAAAGGCTCAAGACCTTAAAATCTGTGTCATGTTTTTAAATCCACCGTTCGGCAAAAAATGTCACAGGATGCTGGATGCTGGTCTCTGGATACTGGATTAAATAAGGAACGCTTTTTTTACCTGTCCAGCATCGAGCATCCAGAAACCAGAATCATAAAGCCTCATCGGTTTGAAGGAAGCTTCGCTGATTTACGCAATCATTAAGCCTTGACCTTTCCGTATTTTGTTTCTTATAAGAAGTCCATAAAGATAGTGGTCCGTACCGCATATTTGATGTCTGCTGACAGCTTGTGTTATGAACTTTTCCAGGATCTTGAGGAGTGAATAGGGGCACAAGGCTCAAGGCAGAAGGGATCATACGGTCGGATTGTAACCGAATACAAAAATATAAGGGAAAAGGCCATCCAAATTCATTGTTTGAAATACCCGCTGGTTATCAAAAAATGTCCGTGCCGGGAATAATGCGGAAAAGTGGAAGGTAGAACGGTCAGGAAGGACGGTGAATGATGAAGGTATTGGTTTACGGTTCAGGCGGCAGAGATCATTGTCTTGCAGATAAATACGGCGACAGTCAACATGTGGATAAGGTTTATTTCGCCCCTGGTAATCCGGGAGTATCGTACACGCCTAAAGGTCAAAGGGGGCTCATTGAGCGCATCCGAATAAAGGATTTCAAGGAGATAGCAGATTTCTGCATTGAGAATAAAATAGATCTTGTTGATGTGGGCTCTGAAAACCCGCTCGAAGAAGGTTTGATAGATATGTTGAACGAGCGCGGTATACGAACCATCGGTCCAAGGAAAGAGTACGTGAGGCTTGAAAGCGACAGGGCATTTACTGATGATCTCCTGAGAAAGATAGGTGTTCCCAAGCCGGAATACCGCGTGTTTGATGATCCGGAGAAGGCCAAAGAATACGTACGCAACATCGGATATCAGGTAGTGGTCAAGGCCAATGGTCTGGCAGCCGGAAAAGGGGCAATCGTGTGTGATGATGTTTCTGATGCCATTGCTGCTATTGAATCAATAATGGTAAAAAAGGTGTTCGGGGAGTCGGGAAATCGCGTTGTTATTGAAGAAAGAAAGTATGGCACAGAAATCTCGTTTTTTGCGTACCTTGATGGCATGCATGTTATGCCCCTAAAAATGTTTGCGCAGGATTATAAGCCTGCTTTCGATCCGGATGACAGGGAATTGATTGAGCAATTTGGGGGCAACCTGAATACCGGAGGTACAGGCTGTTATTGTCCCCATAAGGAGGTCAGCCCCTGGTTGGTTAACCGGATCATCAAAGAGATTGTGAACCCCACTGTCAATTCGATTTACAATGACCTGGGCTGGGCCTACAAGGGTATCATTTACTTTGGTCTGAACCTGGACCCCTATGACCGGCTTGATGTGTTTGAAATCAATGTCAGGCATGGTGATCCTGAATGGCCTGTTATTGCGCGTAAATTAAGCACGGACCTTTTCGAGATCGGAATGGCGGTTTGGGATGAGTCCTTAGACAGAATCAAACAGGTGTGGAATAAACAGCATTATGTGGATGTGATCGCTATGGAGGGCCGCTCAAAGGCCTCTAAAGGATGGAACAAGGGGTATCCCGGCCGCTACGGAAAAGGCCATAAGATCCTCGGTCTTGATAAGATCGAAAAAGGCGTGGCAATCTATTTCGCGGGGGTCGATGAGGATCCTGAAAAGGGCCTGGTTACTTATGGGGGGAGGGCCCTCCATGTTATCGTTGGAGATTCCACTCTTAAAGGCGCAAGGGAAAAGGCTTACAGGAATGTCGAACTCCTCGCCTTTGAGGATCACAATAATAACGGGACAAATTGCCTGCGCTTCAGAAAGACGATTGGGCTTTAGTCCTTACAGGATGTTTATGGGTTTTCACGTTCCAACTAAAAAAAACAGAAATCTAAAAAGGCTGATTGGTCATATCAACGAAGATGCAGAGCTGCTTCTTCTCCTGTCCTGGTGGAACATCACTCTGACAGCCTTTCTTTTCACTTTTGTCCCAGCCAGGCGGACGCCCTTTGTACTTCCTTGGCGTAAAGGTGTTTCCTCAGGGCCAGGCAAAGGGCCAGGCAGACCAGCAAGGTCACAAGACAGATCATGAAGGCGTTTTTATAGGCCTCGGGCGGATAGAGGTCGCCCGTCCGGCCCACCCGGTCCAGGACCGCCCCGGTCACCACCTGAAACATGGCCACCCCCAGGAAGGGGCTGGGATTGAGAAGTCCCGTGGTGATCCCCATGACCGTTTCTGGAGTGGTCTCCCTCACAAACGCCCAAAGGGCCGTGGCGAACCCTCCCGCGAAGGCTCCCATGACGAACAGGACAGGAGTCATGCCCGCGGGGCCCAGGAATGATCCCCCCCAGATCAGGACGCTCCAGATCAGGATCTGCAGCAGCAGAATATTTATCAGGATATGGATCCTGTCATGAAAGACGCGGTCTGCGAACCATCCGCCCAGGGGTGCGCCTACCATGAATCCCACAGCGATCACCATTGTAAGCTCGCTGGCAAGTATGCGGTCCAGCCCGAACATGGACATGAGGTAAGGGGTGACCCAGAGGCCCTGGAAGGTGAGATAGGTGCCGAAAAAGCCGAAAAACATGACGGAAAGGATCCAGAATCTCGGGGTGGCCATGACCTGTAAGGCGGTCCCAAGGGAGCCTGTACCCATGTTCTGTAGGCTATCGGTCGCCCCTGACCCTGTTTTCGCATCTCCGTTATGGTCGCGTATAAGGGTCAGGGCTGCCACGGCAAGGGCAAAGGTGACCCCGGCTATGACCAGAAAATTCAGTCTCCAGCCCCACGCCTTCGCCGTCCAGGCAAGCGGGGTCGTGGCCACAACCGCCCCAAGGTTGCCCGCCGCAAGCAGCAGCCCTGTCAGGGTGGCGAATTCCTTTTTGAGAAACCATTGGGAGAATGCCTTCATGGCCGGCACGTACACGCCGCCCACACCGAGGCCGATAAGGCCCCGGCCCACGGCTGCCCAGCCTATGCTCGGGGCCAGCCCGAAAATCACGCAGCCCATGGCGGCGGCCAGGGTCCAGAAACCCACCACCCGGCGGGGGCCCAGGCGGTCGGACAGATAACCCACCAGTGGCTGCTCCAGGGCGTAGACACTGAAATACATGGATGACATGAATCCCAGGGCCGTGGCCTGGGTTCGAAAGTCGGCCAGGAGATCGGGCACGATAACCGACGTGGAGACCCGGTGGAAGTAGACCAGCAGGTAGATGGCGGATATGATCCCCAGGACTACCCAGCGGTGGGCATCCCTGGGGTTTTGTGTTTCGTGGTCGGGCATGACGCGCTTTCCGGGACCTTTCCTGACATCTGGAAAAGTGCGATTTATAGCAGAGGCGTTTAGGCTTGTCAATGCGCCAGGCATTAATCAGGGAAGGCGCACAAAGAGGTGCGATGCTGAAGCGAGCCCTTTACTATCGGCCATCATGGTATAGGTTTTGAGGACTTTTCAGGACAAATCCGAGGGACCTGTTTTTATGATGGTATCAATTCACTGGGCTTAGGTGTCAGCTCTCACGGGCTTATTAAAATAACCAAGCTCGACATCTGGAAACTCCTGTCTCAGTATGTCCACCATTTGCTTCATCCCAATGGCCTTTGATTTTGGCGCAGGCATATTTTGCATGTAAAGCTGTGGATCGATATCAAGGTTTTTCAGGTGAACGAAATTGACACCTGTTTTTTCAATCAGGTCGCCCAATGCCTCAATCTCATCTTCCTGATCCGTGATTCCCGGGAAAACCAGGTAGTTTATCATGGTGTACAGCCCCATTTCCTTGGACAGAGAAATGGAGGCTGCCACATCGGTAAGGTCATAGTTTTTTGGCCGGCAATAGGCCTTGTAAAACTCTGGCCGCGCACTGTTCAGGCTTATTCGGACAGAATCCAGACCGCTTTTGGCAACTGCACTCATTCTTTCAGGCCAACTCCC
Source organism: Deltaproteobacteria bacterium (assembly GCA_019308785.1). Lineage (GTDB taxonomy): Bacteria > Desulfobacterota > DSM-4660 > Desulfatiglandales > Desulfatiglandaceae > JAFDHL01. The sequence goes on along the minus strand of JAFDHL010000050.1, from coordinate 9,422 downwards.
GTTAGTATTGAGGTTAATGGTGCCCTTATTTGTCTTCCTCCTTATCTCCCTGATACTATCTGCTATGAGTGAGTGCTCCATGAGAGGTTCCCCTTCACAGCCCTGACCGAAACTTACGATAGCCTCAGGCGCTTGATCAAGATGCTTAACTGCCAATGCGACAATCTCTTCTTTGGAAGGGGTGAAAGAGATCCTTTCATGGGAGGCCTCGCAGGAAAGATCGGGTTGAAGAGAAAGGCATCCAAGGCAGGCAGCATTACAGGTTTGGCTGACGGGTAGCGGTGCTTCCCACCTTTTCAAGAACAGGTTTTTAGCCGCAAAACAATGGTTTTTGGTGGCGCAATTGATGAGATGGTCAACAAGCGGCCCGCCATGTTGCTCCTTTTGAAATTTCTCAATGGCCGGGATCAGTTCCCTGTCATCATAGTTGCGGGGGTCCCACTTATGGTTGTATTCGATTCTGAAAGCGGCAGTCCAGTAGCTCTCATCCATGAACCCCACTGCCGTATAGGCCCACATGGGTAGGATATAGGATTTCGGGCCATAGTCCACGGCCGGAAGGTGGCTCCGAACAAGTCCGGGTTCTATGAACGCGGCCACGGCAAAGCACTTGGTCACAACCCCATCAACCTCGATTTCAGACACGGTTTTGAATTCGCCGGTGGAGGGGTCCAGGCCGATGGGGGGACAATCAGGGATAAAGAAAAGCTTGCTGAATTCCGGCATGGGCATGAGGTCTTCTTCTCCAAGAACAACGGAATAACACCCAGAGAAACCCGCCATGCGGAAATAGGGATGGTCATAGATTTGACCATCCTTATCCGCATAGAGCATGTAAGGGAGATTTTTCAAATATTCATTTTTCATGGCTTGTTCTGTGCGTACCAGAAGTAAATTGCTAAATAACTCCAAAGGGTCTTTCATTCAAGTATTATTTGGCGTCCATTGAATTGAAGTCCCCCACAGTCCGGCACTCAGAAAACAGTTGAGTGCCGGATGGGAAATGCCCCCGGCCATGAGCGACTCGACTTGAGGCCTTCGAGTGTCTTCGACCCTGAGGCTCAGACCCGAAGGGAGCCTCAGCCGAACTCCTCGTCGACAAGTCTCGGGCCGAATGGCGCGGGGTATGTATATTCAAGCCTAATATGTTGACCCTTTACCATTTTTAGAGATAGAATATCCGAAAAAAGACGGGTTTACCCTAAACAATGCATGATTTTGAGGAATTATGGCACAGCCTCATCAAAATACGCGATCAGAAGGAAGGCAATTTCGACTGGTAAAATTTTTTGCTTATGCAAGCTTTATTGTCTTGATCATATTCAGTTTCCCATTCTCAGTGGTCATATCGCAGCAGGCCAAAGACATACTGATGAAGAGCTATGAGAACTATGCCCTTTTGTTAGGCGAGAATTTGGATCACCAGGTCTTTCAGAATTTTGTTCTGCCTGTGACCGCACGGTTTGGGAAAGTGAGTCTCAGGGAAAAGCAGCAATCCGAATGGATGGATACTATCGTGAAAAATACGATTCACAGTTTCAATATAGACCTTGTTAACATTTATGATATCGGCAAGGGAGTTATCGCCTACAGTACAGATTCCAGGTTGATCGGCAAAAAGGCAAGAGAGACCGTGGGGTATAATAAGGCGGTTAAGGGCCTACATTTTTCACGGCTCGTATCGGGAAGTGATGACCTATGGGGTTTTGGAACGGAGATGACTGCGGGGGGTAAGAAGAAGCTCAGAACCTACATCCCCTTCAGGGGAGCGAATCCGTATACCGGAAAGAAGGAATATGTGCTTGGCGTTTTTGAGTTGATCCAGGATTTGACAAAGGAATATCAGTCCATCACCAAACTCCAATATCTTATATTCGGGCTTTCTATCCTTATTATGGGACTTATTTTCTTGGCGCTTCTCATGATTGTCCATAAGGCGGAGGGAATAATAGAGGAGAGGGCCAAAGAGCAAAGGGAACTTGAGTCCCAATTGAATCACGCTGAGCGCCTGGCCGCCCTGGGTCAAATGGTTGCCGGTGTCTCCCACGAAATCAGAAATCCCTTGGGGATTATTCGAAGCACAGCCGAGCTTTTAGGTGGCACGCCTGATTCTGATGAGACACAAAAAGGCCTCTCCAACGTGATTATAGAGGAATCAAGCCGACTGGATAATATTGTAACGGAATTCCTGGATTTTGCCCGTCCCCTGGAACCAAATTTTCAGGATTGTCATTTAGAAGAAATTATACGCAAGAACCTCCTTTTCTTACAGCCCGAACTGGAAAAGGAAAAGATTTCTGTGCATGATAATTTAAACGGACGATCTTTTAAACTTAAGGCAGACCCCCAACTGCTGTACAGGGCATTCCTCAACATTTTTATCAATGCCATCCAATCCATAAAGAGCGGTGGTTCAATGACGGTCAATGTGTCAGAGAAAAAGGGCCGTTATGTAGTGGGAATAGAGGACACAGGCTGTGGAATCAGCCAAGAGGATTTGAGCAAAATCTTTAACCCTTTTTTCAGCAGTAAAGAGAAGGGAAGCGGCCTCGGACTTCCTATCGTCAGGAATATTATCGAAGGACACAAGGGAACAATACGTATAGAAAGCGGGGAAGGCTCAGGAACAAAAGTTATTATTGAATTGCCAAAGGGATAATAATACGTGAGCGATCAGCATTCGGCCATCAGCTTGAAATAAAATCAAACCTAGGAGGCTGTCGGAAAACCCCCATCTACTGCGTTATCCTCATCCCTCGTCACTGCGGTGTACTTCTATGTACGCCTCATTCCTCGGGATTTCGGATGCCTTGTATCTGGAGATTTTCCATCAGCCTCCAATAGAACCGGTTCTCCAACAGGCTCCTAGGTACGAAAACCGTATAGATGGCACAATAATTGAAGTTTATTGAGTTAGCCCCGGATATGGTAAAAAATCTATTTAGCTGATAGCTGTGTGCTGAACGTTGAAATCTTATGATATTTAAGGTCATTTTATATGGAAACAATCCTGATTGTAGACGATGAAAAAAACTACCTGGTGGTTCTGGAGGCCCTGTTGGGCCCGGAGGGCTATGAGACTATTACCACCGATAATGCCCGTGACGCCCTCCGTCTGGTACGGGAATCTGACCTGGATCTGGTAATCACTGATATAAAGATGCCGGGTATGAACGGAATGGTGCTTTTGGAAGAATGCAAAAAAATAAAGCCCGAACTTCCTGTTATTATGATGACCGCTTACGGGACTATAGAAATGGCCGTAGAGGCAATGAAAAACCAGGCCTACGATTACATTACAAAACCATTCCAGAATGAGCAGCTCAAACTGACCGTAAAAAAGGCGCTCGATAATTATCGTCTTATCAAACAAAACAAATTGCTGAGCGAGGCTCTCTCAGATCGCTTCAAATTCGGCAATATTATCGGCAAGAGCAAACCGATGATCGAGATCTTCGATTCTATTAGTAAGTTAGCTCAAGCCAGGGCATCCGTGTTGATCACCGGCCCTTCTGGCACGGGAAAAGAGCTCATAGCCAAGGCAATTCATTATAACAGCCCCAGAAAAGACAGACCTTTTATATCCGTAAATTGTGGTGCTTTAACGGAAACCCTTCTTGAAAGCGAGCTTTTTGGTCATGAAAAAGGTGCCTTTACGGGGGCAGTGGCCATGAAAAAGGGGCGATTTGAGCTGTCAGATCGAGGAACGCTTTTCCTGGATGAAATCGGCGATATGCCCCCGCCGTTGCAGGTCAAGCTCCTCAGAGTGCTCCAGGAGATGGAATTTGAAAGGGTCGGGGGAACCAGAACTATCAAAGTTGATGTCAGGGTATTGTCAGCTTCAAACAGAAATATCAAAGAGGACGTGGCCAATGAACTGTTCAGGGAAGATCTCTTTTACCGGCTTAATGTCATGAATATTGAGGTGCCTCCTTTGCGGGAACGCATTGACGATATCCCGCTGCTTGTCAAACATTTTATCGAAAAATACAGAGGTGACGAAGGTAAAAGCAAGATTGAATTGAGCCCGGATGTGTGGAAAGTGCTTTACAATTACTCCTGGCCCGGTAACATAAGGGAACTGGAAAATGTAATTGAGAGGGCCGTAGTACTCAATCCAGGAGGTTTAATTTCACTTGAGGATTTGCCTGAGGAGTTGGCGGGTGCTGAAGTCGAATTCGACGTTGAAAGGTTTATTCCACCAAATGTACCAATGCCTGAAGCGCTGGAGCAGATTGAAGAAAAATTGATAAGAAGGGCACTTGCCCAATGTAACAATGTCCAGTCTCATGCCGCGGAAATGCTCGGAATTACAAAAAGCTTAATCCAGCACAAGATGAAGAAATATAGTATAGTGGTTTAGAGGTTAAAAATTTTGTACCCGTATTTTTATAATAATTTAAAATAGTTATATAGCTTTGTCATTGTTAGGAGATTTTCTGGTACAATATTTTGTACTAATATTTTGTTAATAATTTAAACCAGTTACGAAATACGGCCTTGACCTGACCATTTCTTGGTGCAAAGTTTTGTACTTTCAGGGCAATCTGCAGGAAGAAATGAAAAATACAGGAAGACAGAAAACAACTGTTTAAACAATAGGTTACATGGTAATGCATGAAAATATCTATTTTTGGCAAGCATATTGCATAATCAATATACCAGCAAACAAATTACTCTTTCCTCCTAAGAAAATAACCGCTCTTTGAGCGGTTATTTTTTTGTAATCTAATAACCCAAGCGACTTAAGGCCCTGGTGTCTCTTGTCCAGTTCTTCTCCACCCTCACCATGAGATCCAGATATACCTGCATGCCGAATATTTTTTCCAACCCCAGCCTGGCTGAGCGACTGATGGTTTTAATCATTCTGCCCTGCTGTCCAATAAGGATGCCTTTCTGTGAATCTGTCTCCACATGAATCCGGGCTGTAATAGAAAGGAGGTTTTTGCCCGCTACCTCCCCCATTTCGTCTATTGTAACAGCACACGAATAGGGTATTTCATTTCTCGTTAAGTGAAATATTTTTTCGCGGATAACTTCTGAAGCAAGGAAAGACTCTGATTGCTCCGTGCTCATATGCTCAGGAAAGAACTGGGGCCCTGGCGTCAATTTCGATCTTAGTTCATCAATAAGCCTGTCCACGCCATCACCGGTAAGGGCGGAAATAGCAATAATGGCGTCAAAAGAATGAAATTGTCTGTATTTGTCAATAATAGGGAGTAGTTGCTTTTTTGAACCCGTATCGATTTTGTTAATGACCAGGATACAAGGCCTTGTCACACCCTTTAGATTGGCGACGACAGTTGAAATCTCGGGATCATCGGGACTGCCCATCTCGATCATAAAAAGTATGATGTCCACTTCGTGAAAAGCCGCGAGCGCGGATTTCACCATACTCTTGTGAAGAGCGGTTCGCGTTTTATGGATACCCGGCGTATCAATGAACACCATTTGATAACTCTCTCCGTGAAGAATGCCATGAATGCGATTTCGGGTAGTTTGCGGTTTGGGGGAAACGATGGCCAGTTTTGATCCTAAAATTCGATTTAAAAGCGTGGATTTCCCCACGTTTGGGGGGCCAATGATTGCTATGAATCCTGACAAAAAGTTCATAACTTTTCGATTCTCACCCGTCCAAGAGGAATGGAATCATCGATCTCTATACCGGAAACCTTTGCGCCAGTCTTACGCTCAATCCACTCAAGCCCCAGGTTTTTATACCCCCTAAGCAAGGGAATTTCCCTCTTCGGGGCGCGGATCTTGATTTCTGATGCCTCGCCAGGCCTTGGCAGATCCGGTTCTATGCTTTTTTTATGGATACCGGAACGAACAAGAAATCCGAAAGCAGGATGCCAGGGACCTGCCACTATCTGGCCTTTTTCAAGAAGCGAAGGGGAGCTCATAAGACCGATCCTGATAACAGGGATTTCCTCTGCTTCTAATCGCATACAGCTTTCCATGCAGATTTTTACCGCCTTCTCAAGGGTCAGTGGCCGGTACCGACCTTCATTATACCAGCGAGCAAGTTCTGTCCCCTGAATAACCAGGGCCGGATACAACCGGACCATGTCCGGGTGGAGTTTTATGACCTCAGTAATCGTTGAGTGGAGTTTCTCTTCTGAATCGCCCGGCAGGCCAGGCATAAGCTGAATCCCTACCCTGAATCCCTTTTCCCTAAGGATCTTGACTGCACCGATAGTATCCTCAGCAGTATGCCCTCTTTGTGACAGGGAAAGGACCTTGTTATCCATAGACTGAGCACCCAACTCTACAGTAAGTACGCCATAGCTTTTCATCACTTCAAGACACTCTTCATCAAGGGCATCCGGCCGTGTGGAAACCCTGATAGAATGAAAAAAGCCTTGTCTGATGTAGGGGGTGACTGCTTCAAGAAGTTCTCGTATTCGGCCGGCGGAGAGTCTTGTAAAGGTGCCTCCAAAAAAAGCGACTTCCGGCTTTTGCCGTTTGTTGAAATTCTTTGAGCGGATTGATTTATCAAGGGTCTTTTTTACATGCTTTCCGTTAACCGACTGGCTGGATTGTGATGTAATTTTTTCCTGCTCGCAGAAAATGCACCGATGCGGACATCCCTGATTCGGGATGAAGATAGGCACAATCAAATGTCTGGGTCTTCCTTCAGACAAAAAAAAGCCTCCTTAGCAGCCCTTTGTTCGGCCTCCTTTTTGCTTTTTCCCACACCTTCGGCTAAGACTATCCCGCTTAGAGCCAATACCACTTTAAAAGTTCTATCGTGGGCCGGACCGACCTCCTCCGCCAGGCGGTACTTCGGGAGGGCCTTGTATGTTTGTTGAGTATATTCCTGGAGAGAGCTCTTAAAATCATGGACCATCTCCTTTGTTCCGACTCTTTCAAGCAGAGATGAAAACAATCTACCAATGATCTCCATTGTCTTTTCAAATCCTGTGTCAAGATACAGTGCTCCGATAAGGGCTTCCGTGGTATTTGCGAGTATTGAAGGTTTTTCTCTCCCGCGGCTTTGCTCTTCTCCTCTACCTAAGAGGAGATAGTCACTCAACTTCAGTTCCAGAGCTATCTCGTAAAGCCCGGCCTTATCTACCACCATGGCCCTGTATTTTGACAAAATACCTTCTTCTGCATCTTCAAAAAACTCCATGAGAAAATGACTGATCGCAAGATCCAGCACAGCATCTCCTAAAAATTCCAGGCGTTCGTTATCTTCCAGGTTTGAATCGCCCTGCTCGTTTACATAGGAGGCATGCCGAAACGCCTGCATGAGCAATTCGGGCTTTTTAAATCTGTAGCCAAGCTTTTTGCTCAATTCGTCAAGGTTTGCTTTTTCTGACATCAAATCCATTATCGTGAGGTTACTATAACCCTAATTGTGCTAAAGCACAATTAGGGAGCTGTCAGCAATCAGTTGTCAGCAGTCAGATTAAGATTAATTGAGATTTTTCGCTCAATTGAAGTATAAGGGGTAACCACAAAATAATTTTCACGTAATGTAAAAGTGAGTTAAAGTCAAGAAATCCCTTAATAGAAGGTTGCTGGTCAATATAGTTAAGGCCATAATTTAATTGACATATTGTAATTTATTTGTTAAATAATAAAATTTTTTATTAGATACCCATTTCCCATCTACGGGGAATTATTTGATCCTACTTTATTAAGAATTTATTAAGAAGGGGTTGTATGAAAAAAAAGGTTATTTTGGAAGAGAAGGATATTTCCGAGCACATCAATGAGATGGCACGTAAAATTGTTGAAAAGAATGAATTCATGGAGGACGTGGTCCTTGTAGGTATCCGGACCGGCGGGGCCTTCTTGGCAAATCGTCTTCAGGAGGCTATCTCCTGTCTAAATGTGCCTGTGCCACCCATCGGCGTTCTTGATATTACCATGTATCGCGATGACTGGACAAGAATCGGCCCTACCCCATTAGTCGGGAAAACCGAATTACCATTTTCCATTGATGATATGACGATTATCCTGGTGGATGATGTGCTTTTTACTGGAAGAACCGTAAGGGCAGCCATGGATGCGCTTATGGATTATGGCCGACCGAAAAAGATTGAGCTGGCCATCCTGGTGGACAGGGGAGACGGCAGCAGGGAATTACCCATCATGGCTAATTATGTGGGAGGTGTTTGGGACACTGCCGTGGACGAAACCATTAATGTCTACCTGAAAGAAAAAGGTTTTGGTGATCACGCTGCCATTGAGGAAAAGACGGCTGCCTGATCATGAAGCGCAGAAAGAAACCAAAGAAGAAGATATCGGCTCGACATTCCTTGACTGCCCCGGAAGAAACACTTTTAAACACCCTCCTTAAAGACTTCAGAGATGTTGAGCCCTCCGAAATTGTGGGCAGGATTCCAGATTCACACTTTGCCGAAATCCTCATTGCGCGATTGCCTCTTACGGAGGGCCCTCCTGTTTCTTTGCTTCTGGCCCTTAGTGAGCGGTTCAAAGAAAAACCGGTACTTAAGGCGCTAAAGCGGGCAGCGTTCAAACTGAAGAAGATGGGTATTCCTGTTGGTGAATTTTATCCGGAAAAGGAAAGTTCCGGAAACATCCTAAAGCCACCCCAAAAAGAGAAGCCCATCGCCTATACCGGCCCCATTTTAGACATGATCGGCTCCCGTGCGGTTCTGATTCTTTTAGACAGGGATATGAAGGGCCAGAACATGGGGGCTGGGGTGGTTTCTGACGAGAAGGGGATTCAGGAGTTTTTTTGCGGCACCTTCAGCAAGAAGCGTATCAGAGAGATTAAAGATAGCCTGTCACTTGAAACAGGTCCCCTGGTGGAGACCTCTTTGTCGCATGCTGCCACGATTCTTGAAAAAGCCTATCACCAGCATATTAAAGTCCATTCAAATGCGCCCGCAGATTACCTTGAGCTCAGACCCCGTTTATTGGAAGATATCTCTCTTCTTGATCGGCCGGTTATCCATGACTTCCTGCCCGAGGTATCGGTGTCTGATGCTATTTTGACAGATTCTCAGCTCAAAAACCTCTTCCAACATAAATTAATGGAATCATGGTTTATTGAATTTGACCCTCTGAGGCCATTTTTAGAAGATATCCTGAACTTAGATGATAGCCCGATTGTCCTCACAGAGGCCCAAAAATTAGACAGGTCAAGGCAGATCAAAGAGAAGGGCATGGAGAAGCTCTTTGATGATGAAAAGCGGGGCCTGTTGAAACACAGGTTTGAGGAGATGGCCTATTTCTTTTTTAAGCTGGGAGAGGAAGACTCGTCACGTGTATGCCTGGTTGCTGCCAGGATCATGGGTGAAAAAGACTCCATTACAAAGATGAATCCGGTAATTGAATTTTTTATGGAGCGGAGCCTCGATTTTTACTTCAACGTAATGAAAGAAGCTGCGGATGAAGAAGACCTGAAGCAAGACTCCTCCCCCGGTATCATTCTCCCGTGAAAT
>JAFDHL010000317.1 GCA_019308785.1 Deltaproteobacteria bacterium | reverse complement strand
GGGCTGATCCGTAGCCTTCCCGGATATCATTTCCAAATACTCATCCTCATCAGAAATGATTCCACTCAATTTCGCATATTCATAAAGGGGCGCTCCGGGTATGGGCATAGCATAAGCCATTTGATATTTTCTAAATCCTAAATCCAAGGAGTCCAAAAACCTTATGGACTCGCCAATGGTATAGCTTGTTTCTCCGGGCATTCCCAAAACCAAAGCCGGGGATGTGTAGATTCCCACCTCATTTGTCCACAATGCCACCTGCCGGTTTTCTTCAACGCTAACACGTTTGTCGATTATGTTGAGCATCTTCTGGCTTCCGCTTTCAAAACCGTACTCGATCATCCAGCATCCCGCTTCTTTATATGCACGCAATATCTCCTGATCCACGGTATCCACACGCATACCCAGGATTCTAAAAACAATATCTAACTTCCGTTTTTCCAATTCTTTCAGGAAACCCCAGTTCCACTTTTTATTAGGTGCAAAGCATTCATCACCAAATGTAAAAAAACCAACGTCAAAACGATCAATACAGTATTCCACAAAGTCAAAAATATACTTGAATGAGTGGGTTCGCAGACCTGGATAGGCACGATAGCAGAAAGTACATTTCCCAAAGCATCCACGGCTGACCGGGATGGTTATCATCCGCTTATTTCTTCTTTTACTGTCATATATTCCCTGATCCAGGTTGTTCTTAGTAAACCTGTGAATAAATTCAAGGCCGTCTACCAAATACCGATCAAAATCAACCGCATCAAAATCAGGATAGGGAAGTCTGTCTAACGGAATGAACAATCTTCTCCGACCTGTGTATACCGCACCCTGTCCGTCTCTAAAGGCAATCCCTTTAATGCCGGATATGTTCTTTGCCTCATCTAAATGTTGAAGCAACTCAATGATAGTCTCGTCGCCCTCACCCCGGACAATTACATCAATAGCGGTATTCTCAAGAACAGGCTCCCAGGCGGCTGAGAGACCCCCTCCCAAGATTTGCTTGCGGTCAGGAAGAATATTCCTCAGGTCCCGGCTCAATCTCTTTATGATTCCATAGGATGTAGAAACAATCCCGCTGAACCCGATATATCTGGGATTGATTGCCTTAATTCTATCAATGGTCTCCTGAAATGAAAGTCTTTCAAGGTCTAAGTTGAGGATTGCAGGGACATATCCGTTTTGGCGCAAACTACTGCAAATATACATTGCTCCATATGGAGGATATACAGTTGGCTTGCGCCCCTCAGGAGGAACTACTATTAGAAAGTCAATCTCGGACATTAAGATCAATTTTTATATTGCACAATACTTAAACTGACCCTGCAAAAATCCTAATGAAAAATCTTAGTGAGTGACAACCAGGGCATGGGATAGAGTTTTTGGCAGAAAATGAAGTTCATTACAAAAAGAACTCCACACGAAATAAAGGTTGCTTGGCCCGCACCATTAATGCCGTTTATTTGGATCAGCAAATAGTTGGCGACTATTGCTACTAATCCAGCTGCAAAAACAGAAATCGCTGCATAATAAGTTTTTTTAACAAAAAATATCCCTCTGTTAGCGGTGCGATTCATTCCGAGAAAAACCTGACTCATTAACACCCAAAAAACATAATTACTTGCCGATCTAAAGCTTTCTCCAGCTAAAAAACGTAACAGGAAAGGACTTATTACCGTTATAAAAAAAGCGATAGCAGTTAATGCAATTGAATAGATATAAAATCCGTATACAAAACGCACTTTAGTCTCCATTTTATTTTCACTGTACATTTTGTAAATATGAGGAAAAAGAGTATTATCCAATGGAATTACAATTAGCAACATTGATGTAGAAAGAGTAAATGCAACAGTATAAATGCCAACCGATGAATCCCCCAGCAGATATTTCAACATTAATCTATCGGCCGTGCTTACAAAGGCCCATCCAATTGCAAAAGGGATTAAAGGAATTCCAAATTTCAATACGTCACTTATATATTTCTGCCTCAAGACAAATTTAATACCGTCTTCCTTAAATAATAGAATACAACTTATAAAAGAGAAAAGTATATCAGTGATAAGTATGCCTAAAACCCTTCCACTCCAATCTCTGAACAAAAAATATACCAGAAACAATGATAACAAAACATTAAGGACAGTCCTGCTAAAATCAAAAACGGAGTAAGACATCGCCTTTTCTTGTAATATCCAGAGCTTAGTTTTGTATCCGGATAACACTGTTGCCACCGTTAGCAAAAAAGCGGCAATCACTACGCCTAACGATATTTCTATAATGCCGAGAATATAGATTGATGTGAAAATCAATATGGCAACAATGAAAAGAACAGCATTTACAAGGATTGCATTGAAAATATACGCCGGAAAATCAAAACCAGCATCTTTTCTGTCATAATAAGCGCGTGCAACGGCTCCCGTTCCACCCACCGAAACTACAGAATTGACACATATTCCCAAGGCATTGAAAATACCCACCACCCCGTAATCTGCTGTAGTCAGGAGACGGGTCAAGATTGGCATCAAAACGATAGGCACCATTTTGGAAAGACTATTACTCAAAAAATATATTGTTGTAGATAAAAAGCCTTTTTTTATCTGTTCAGAATTAAACAGATGGGCAATATCATTAGACACCGGCTGACCCTTTTAACCTATTTTTAACGAACAATCGAACCGTTATGCTGTTGAATAAATCATCCCTGTCATAATGCGTGGCCAAAATTCTCTTATTCCCTGATCGCTTGTATAATTTGTATATTATCTGTCTGCATCCTGCTTTCCTAAACATCTTCTTAAAATCCCTGGGATATGCAAAGTAAGCTCCTTCAGTTTCCATTGTGAGGATAAATGACTTTGCGACCCTGGCCATTTCTCTGAATATACCATTCCATTTTGGCGCAATGTTAATGAGAACACCTCGTGTGAACACAAGATCATATGAGGAAGAAGGTAATTTCATCAATTCCTCACAAGCATTTCCCACAATGTATTCTGTCACTCTATAGACATCCGGGAAATACTTCTTCATTGCAT
>JAFDHL010000316.1:694-3722 GCA_019308785.1 Deltaproteobacteria bacterium | reverse complement strand
TGCATCAAGTACCCTGGGAATGCCGCCAATATCACCTAAATCAAGCTTGTTGTAGCGGTATTTTGCACAACCGGCAGTCAAAATAACCGTATCACCCGGGAGTTGCTCAGCAACGTCAGTATAGTAACTTCGAGTCTTATGACGACCATCACAGCCAGCCATTACAACAAAACGCTTGATTGCGCCAGATTTTACTGCATCCACAACCTTATCTGCCAGCGCCAAAACCTGATTGTGAGCAAATCCTCCAACAATTTTACCGGTTTCAATTTCAACAGGTGGATCACACTTTTTTGCCCGTTCTATGACTTCGGAAAAGTCTTTTGCTCCATCTTCAGGCCTGTCCGTAATATGCTTTGCTCCGGGATATCCGACTACCCCGGTGGTAAAAAGCCTGTCTAAATATGTGTTGTCCTTCTTGAGAGGGACAAGGCAATTGGTAGTCAATATGATCGGGCCGTTAAAGGATTCAAATTCCTTGTTCTGAAACGCCCATGACCCACCATAGTTCCCCGCAAAATGATTGTATTTTTTGAATGCGGGATAGTAATTGGCAGGAAGCATTTCGCCGTGCGTATAGACATCAACACCCGTACCCTCGGTCTGCTTCAGGAGTTCCTCCATATCCTTGAGATCATGACCGCTGATAAGTATTCCGGGATTGCTGCCAACTCCGATATTGACTTCCGTGATCTCGGGGTTACCATAAGCCGAAGTATTGGCCTCATCAAGAAGTGCCATTGTATTGACAGCAACTTCTCCGCATTTCATCACCATTGCAACCATCTCATCCACGGATAAATCCCTGGTGGTGGACGCAAGGGCTTCCATCAGGAAGGCGTAAATATCATCCTTTTCAAAGCCCAGAATAGCCGCATGGTCGGCATAAGCGGCAACGCCTTTTAATCCGATGATAAGCAATTCCCTTAAAGATTGCACATCTTCATTTTCCGTTGCAAGGATGCCCACGGATTTTGCCTTTTCACTAAATTCCGCTTCATCATTCGAATACCACGTGGCCGAATCATGCAGTTCCCCTGAAAACTCCTCGCCCTTCTTTTCCTTGTAAGCAGCTAAAAACCGGGCTTTGAGCCCTTCGCGAATTTGTAGTCCTTCCTTTATCTTATCTGCAAACCAATCGTTTTTCCAATTTACGTTCGTGATGGTTGAGAAAAGGGACTGAGCAATAAACAGGCCGGCCTTTTTATCGACAATCCCGACCTCTTTTGCCTTTTCGCCATAAATGGAGATACCCCTCAACACGTAAATCAAGAGGTCATGAAGATTAGCGAGGTCTTCCGATTTCCCACAAACTCCCCTAACCGTACAGCCGGTATTTTTGGCTGTCTCCTGACATTGAAAACAAAACATATTTCTCCTCCTTGTAATTTTAAATGTTTTTGTTGATGTTGAGGCCATTATCGACCATCAAAAAGAAGGTTTCCTTGACTTAAATCAAGACAATCATTTTTTTTCATTTTTTTATTTTCGGACCAAAAAGAGCTTGCAAAATGCAGGGCCTTTTGGCAAACAAAGCCGCCTGCAAAACATAAGTTATGTAAAATTGTGCTCCTTGTGCTTTTCCGTTATAGATGCAGCCAGGTCATCCAATGCCTTAAAATCAACCTTGGATGGCACCCCTTTACAAAGTACGGGTTCTATGACCTCTACCTTGAGATTGGGGATCATTCCCGCTAATGTTTCCACGGTCTTACCCCCCCATCCATAGGAACCGATAATGGAAAGGAATTTTGTTTTGGGCCGCAGGGCATTTGCCAAAAATGCGGCGTAGGCCGCATAAGGATGAGGCCCTGCCAGGATGGTGGGCGTGCCGACAACGATGGTGGCCGCGTCAACCAGTGCCATGGCCAGTTTTCCGATATCGGTTACAGCCAGGTTAAACTGTTCGACCCTGACGCCTCTTTCCACAAGTGCCGCAACAAAATGGTCAACCATTCGCTTCGTGCTTTCGTGCATGGATACGTAGGGCAGGACCACCGTGTTTCGAGGGGATCCCAGTGTCCAATCACGGTAGGCGTCAATAATAAATGCCGGGCGTGGAAATATCTGTCCATGACTGGGGGCTATCATTTCAAAATCGTAAGACGCGAGTTTTTCCAGGTTTTTTGCGATTACACTCCGGAATGGCATCATGATCTCGGCAAAGTAGCGCTTGGCCGCCTCATAGACGCGTCCTTCATCAGTTACAAATAGGTCGGTTGTCGCGATATGGGAACCGAAAAAATCACAACTGAAAAGGATTTTGTCTTCTTCGAGGTAGGTCACCATGGTCTCAGGCCAGTGAACCCAGGGAGCATATATGAACTGCAAGGTCTTATCCCCTAAAGACAGGGTCTCGCCGTCCTTGACAGTTATGAAAGATTCCTCGGGTATTTGCAGAAGATCGATAAGCATTCCCTTTGCTTTGGGGGTTGATATCAATTTTGCGTCAGGGTATTTTGCGAGAACCTGCGGGATTGTTCCGGAGTGGTCCTGTTCAGCATGCTGCGAGACCACATAATCGATCTTAGAGATGCCCTCAAGCTGTGCCAGGAGTTCATCGGCCATGAGGGGATCAACCGTGTCCAGCAAGACGGTCTTCTCACTCCCTTCAATGAGATAAGCGTTATAGCTCGTTCCGTCCGGTAGGGGGACAAGAGAGTCAAACAGACGTCTGTCCCAATCCACGGAACCCATCCAGTAAATGCGCTCTTTAATTTTTCTTGCTTTCATGGTAGTGCCTCCTTTAGTTCTCAAGCGTTAGAGTTTTCAAAAGTGATTTACGCTGGCATCACGTTGACTTCAGGATTTTTCTCGCCAAATTTTTCCATAAGTTCACTCATCACCTCTTTCCGTGTTTTTCTTTTGCCTTCAAGGGCCTTAATGGTCTTGTATGCGCTAAACAGAGTTGAAGTACCTATCTCTGATGCAAAGGTGCCTATCCCACCATTCCATACAAGCAAGGAAAAAAGTTCATCTAATTCATCCACAGTAACACCGAGTGAATACGCCTTTACCAGTTCACGTG
>JAFDHL010000316.1:0-687 GCA_019308785.1 Deltaproteobacteria bacterium | reverse complement strand
CCGAGTGAATACGCCTTTACCAGTTCACGTGTTGCCTGGCGATATCTGCCAGCGCCCACTCCATTTGCAAGTGACAGGAGTAACTTTGTCTTCAGATCAATTGCAGGGTTTTCCTTTCCCCAGGTCAAATTCCAGAAATTTACCGCTACATTGGCCAGCGAATTATCTATTTTTTTGAAATTCAGCATGGCTGTCGGTTTAAGCGGAACATCTCCTGTACCAGGAAAAGGCGCCTCCTTTTTTTCTTCCCTGTAAAAATATACCCGATATTCATTATCCGAGACCTTATCAGTAATATGCTCAAACCCGAGGGAAGCCATCGCGGAATATAGGGGAATAGGCTCAAATGTCTGTATTACTGAGATGCCCTCTCCGACCGGAATTTGTCCCGCCTTTTTGAGCAAGCCCGGCAAAAAATTTGTCGTAACTTCTCTTACATCCACTACTTTGAATGAATCCTTTTTGTTTTCCCATTCCATCGTTATAATTTTACCTCCTTTTTAAATAAAAATATTGGTATTGGCACTTATGCTTTTGCATATAGTAATTTTAGAATCATTATAGCATGCCGACAAGAACATTTCCTTGACCTAAATCAAAACTCTGCTGTTTTTTTGCTTTTTTCGAATAAAATCTTCCAGCCCGGTCCGCTCCAGGATATCACCAAAGCGCTCCCCCTTCAGACAA
>JAFDHL010000315.1 GCA_019308785.1 Deltaproteobacteria bacterium | reverse complement strand
AGGGCGAACAGGGAAAGCCGAAGATTAAGCCAGGCAAGAAAAACCCCCAACAATATTCATCTGAAAAAGAGCGGAAAAAATCCAAAAAACGAAAGAAACGCAGTAAAAAGGACCGTATCAAAACCCACGAGACACAAACCTGTTATGTGGACAAATCCATTCTTCCCAAAGATGCCCAGTCCAAGGGCTATGACCGTGTTGTAGTCCAGGACATCAAATTTGGAGCCTATAACACTTTATTCCTAAAAGAAAAATACTACTCTCCATCCCTCAACAGGACCTATCTCGCTCCGTTGCCTCCCGGCTATGATGGGGAGTTTGGCCCCAAAGTAAAGGCGATGGCCATTAAACTGTACTTCGACTCCAATATGACAGAACGTAATATCCTGGATCTTCTTAAAGATGCTGAAGTCAAAATATCAGCAGGACAAGTTTCCAACTTCTTGATAAAAGACCAAGAGGCATTCCATCAAGAAAAAGATGCCATATATGAGGCAGGACTCAAAAGTAGCCCATGGCAGCACATAGATGACACCTCAACCAGGGTTAACGGTCAAAATCAGTACTGCCAAATCCTATGCAACCCTCTTTATACTGCCTACTTCACAACCAAAGATAAAAGTCGATTGACCGTGTTAGACGTACTGAGAAATTTTGGACCTCGCAGTTTTCTTCTCAACGAGGAGGCCTTTTCCTATATTGACATCTTCCGATTACCTATCCCGGTAGTCGGGCAATTGAAAACCTTCCCTCAACAGCAACCAATTGGAGAGAAGCAATTTTTAGATCTCCTTGATAAACACTTGTCTCATCTGGGACCTCAGCAGCGAACCCGCATCCTGGATGCCGCAGCCGTGGCCGCATATCATGCCCAAATGGAATTCCCTGTGATTCGTTTGCTCCTTTCAGACGAGGCCCCACAGTTCAAATTGCTCACACAAGAACTCGCTTTGTGCTGGGTCCATGATGGGCGTCATTACAAGAAGCTCGATCCCTTTGTACCGCTCCATCAACAGATGTTGGAAACTTTTTTGAAACAATACTGGGGCTTCTACAGGCAGTTACTCCTATATCGGGAATACCCATCAGACAAAGACCATATTCGTCTGGATAGCCTCTTCGATGATATTTTCTCCACCGTGACGGGTTATGATGCCCTGGACCAGCGTATCGCAAAAACCAAGGCCAAAAAATCCTCCATGTTATTGGTCCTCGATCACCCGGAGATCCCACTCCATAACAACCCTGCAGAATTGGGTGCACGAAAACGGGTTCGTAAGCGAGACGTCAGTTTCGGTACACGCACCATATTAGGCACCAAGGCCTGGGACACATTCATGTCCATATCTGCCACTGCTAAAAAACTCGGCATCAATTTCTACGATTACATCTGCGACCGTATCTCCGGCACATGTCAAATGCTCAGCATGGCCGAACTCATTACAAAACGAGCACAAGAATTAAACCTGGGCTCTTCATGGAGGTCTCCCCCTTAAAATACATTTGAAAAGACTATCATCTCCTGCTAATCTATATCTCACTGCTTAAGGATGACCGGAAAATCAGCCCAGCATGTGTCACTTACGCATATCCTTAATCTGGAAAGTTCATCGCTCGCGCTGCACTTTCCCCTATTTATTGAGCTGATACGCAATTTTTTACTTGCGCCCCTCGATTAGATTTGATATAGACCTTCTCCAAGGGTTGAGAGAAGCTCGGAGAGAAGGCCTATATGAAAGAGTTATTGTCAATCCGTGGCCGGAGCATTATTGACACGGACATAGGGTTAATACGCTCTCTAACTGAAGAACACGGCAACCGAAGTAGAGCTTTTATTTCAAGAAAGCTCTCCGAAAGTTGGAAATGGTATCAAGCCAACGGACGGCTTAAAGACCGGGCTTGCCGAGATATTTTGTCAGTTTTAGAAGCAAAGGGGCTAATCACTCTGCCTCCTTTGCGTGCGCGAGGCAATAGGTCACAAGTTAGCCATAGACCATTAGACCCAACAATCAAAGTTGATACTTCTCTGATACGAGGGAGCGTCAGAGAGCTCAAACCGTTCGTATTTGAGATGGTATCACAGAGCAATCTCGAACCATTATGGAATCATCTCATAACCGACTACCATTACTTAGGATACACAGTATTAGTCGGTGCTCATTTGAAATACCTGGTTTTTTCCAAAGACCGGATTGTAGCGGCTTTGGGATGGAGTTCCGCTGTCTGGAAATTGGCAGACCGAGACAGAGCCATCGGCTGGTCTGTGGTGCAAAAGAAAAAGCATTTGCATCGTGTGGCCAACAACACCAGATTCATAATTTTTCCATGGGTTCAGATCCCTTATTTAGCTTCTCATATCCTTTCTCAAAACATTCGAATTCTGAACTCCGACTGGATCAGGAGGTTTAACTATCGTTTATGGCTTTTAGAAACCTTTGTCGACTCCAATCGTTTCAAAGGCAGCAGTTATAGGGCGGCCAACTGGATTCATGTGGGCCAGACCAAAGGCTTTCGAAAACAGGGTAATTCATTCCAATTTCATGGTCAACCAAAGGAGGTGTTTTTATACCCATTACACAACAGTTTCCGAAAGAAAATAGGCTGTGATACTGAACTTCTCCCACCCCTTAATCACAAATACGTTCTTTCTGTGAACAACCAAAGGGGAGGGAAGAAAATGATCTTACGACATCCAGGCTGGAACCCTGATGTTTTACCCCCGCTTGATATAGACGAAGAAGATATCGAGCATATTGCAGCGGAATTCGAACGATTTCATCAACTTTTCGAGGACGCTTTCTACCGCGTCGAACAAACCGGCTTGAGCCAGTGTTATATCCAAGGTCTCATGAGCCCTTTAAAAAGAAAATCTATGGAACCTATCGCGCTCAACCTTATGGATACCCATCGGGTTAGATCCCTTCAGCATTTTGTCTCTTCAGGCAAATGGTATCTGAACATCCTGGCTCAGCGCCATAAGGAAGAAACAGCCAAGACCGTTGCCGATCCGCAGGGAATATTTAACGTCGACGGCAGTGATTTCCCAAAAAAGGGAAAGGATTCTGTC
>JAFDHL010000049.1 GCA_019308785.1 Deltaproteobacteria bacterium | reverse complement strand
CGTGTAGCTCAGCTGGCAGAGCAGTTGACTCTTAATCAATTGGTCGAGGGTTCGATTCCTTCCACGCCCACCATGTAAAATCAAGGGGTTAGCTCTAATTAAGCTAACCCTTTTATTTTGGAACTCATTGCGGAGCTGGCGTAAAACCGGTTTTGACTTTTATTTCGTGATGCCTTACACTTTTAATCCAACCAGTTAGAACAATTCCGCCTTGGTGTTACAGGTTGTGGCCTTGTATAGAATTGAAGGACTATGTTGTTGTTCCAGATTCTTCCTTCCGCATTAAGGGGTTTCTCCCAACCCATTGGCCGGAGAAGGACTTATTATCAACATTAACTGTATCACAAGCGCATTTCGTGTCCCGCTTCAGCAGGACGAAAGTGCTTGGTTAAAACAGAATGGAAATCAGATCAGCCGGAAAAACGGATACCGGGCTAAAGAGGAAAATAAATGAGGACAGCTATCTTATGGCCTCCGATCTTGGGCTCTATATTATTGCCGATGGCATGGGAGGGCACAAGGCGGGTGATGTGGCCAGTTGCATGGTTGTTGAGACCATGGAGGATTACTGGCGGAAGGTCAAAGCAGGAAAATCTCCTGCCTTTCTGGAAAATGTACAAATGGATATCTCAAACGGGGCAAAACATCTCGTCAATTCCATTTTGTTGGCAAATATCATGGTGCATGAGGCCCAAAAAGAGCCCGAATACCACAGGATGGGATCCACAATCATCGCCCTGCTTTTGGAAGAGGATTATATCTGGGCAGCAAATGTAGGTGACAGTCGTATATATCTCTTTGATCACGGACATCTGATCCAGATCTCCGAAGAACATTCACTGGAAACAGAACAAAAGGCTATGGGCATTATTGACCCTGACGGAAATAACCACACCGGTATCAAGAATGTAATAACAAGGGCAATAGGTCTGGAAGAGAGAGTTAAGGTCTTTATTACCCCCATACAGCCAAAGGCGGGCAACATCATTCTCATGTGCTCGGACGGCCTGACTGATTACACGTCTGAACAGAATATCAGTATGGTCATAGATGACTTTTCAACTTCCTTGGAGAGGAAGGTGGATGTTCTTATTGATGGGGCCAAGCGGGGTGGGGGCGGTGATAATATCTCTGTAATTCTATTGGAAGTACTGGAAGAGAGAAAATGGAATAAATTCAAGAAAAAACTTAAAATATGACCGTTTCTTTGCTGATTTGCGTAATCTGCTTATAACCTTGTCAATTTTGTGTCAGCCTGTTAAAAAAAAGGAATAACTGCGTAGATGCCGAAAGAGGATCGGTCTGTTTTCCGGCAATATCAGGCAATAGAATAGGTTTCAAATAATTCTCCGTGTCATTAAAATAACACGCCCTTCATAGCCCTATTATGGCTGCCCAGGCAAAATCAAAACACATAGCTTGTTCGAGTCTGTTTCTTGAACTTTATCATAAGAAAAAAACCGGCGTGGTGACACTTAAGAACGAAAGGTTCACCATTAATATCTATCTGGACAAAGGGATTCTGGTTCACGTTGATGGGATTGACAGAGAGACACGACTCATCCAGGAAATCGCCAAAAGAAAAGAACTGGACCCGAACCAGTTAATCGAATTAGAACAGATAAAGGAAAAAGATCCTCATTCTTTAGGCCAAAGGCTCATTGACCTTGGCCTCATGTCTCAATCGGGGTGGGACAAATTTCTGGTTTTCAGGGCAAGGTATCATCTCGCCACAGCACTCATGATGGACGGGGTTGATCTGGAGTTTGCCGAGACTCCTACTCCTGTCCCCCCACAAAGTCCGGTAAATCGAAATTTCATAGAACTCTTGGTGGACACAATAAGAGATATTAGAAACAAAGAGTTTTTTAAAAAATTTGTTGCAGGACATCAGGCCCGTTTCCAGAAGACAGAAAAAGGACAGAATTTAGGGGACTGGGTCACGCTAACGTCCAATGAACAGGTAGCCCTTTCGGTTATTGATGGACAAAAAACTGTTGGAGATATCTCAACATCTACCGGTTTGAGTCTTGAAGATCTCTATCAGGCCTTTTATCTGCTCTCTTTCTTGAGCCTCATTGTCGCGGTACAAGAAAAAGGGGAAGAAAAAGGAGGCGGCGACTATTCGGAATTTATCAAGCTTTATGTTGATTTCTTGAAGATCACTGACACCTATTTTCGGAAAGAAGTTGGCGACCAGTTTGAAACGGTTTTTTCACAGTGCCTAAAAGAGCTAATCGGAAAAGGCGATAAGTTTTTTCGGGAAATCGATTCACCCGATGAACCTTACGAGAAGACTGTAAACGAGATCTCAGACCGTTTTTCCAGCCTCCTAACCTCAGGCGAGAGCCCGCTGGTCATTTTTACTTCGTTAAACAAACTCATCTACCTGTTGATCATGAGGATGAAAAAGATATTGGGGACCGGGATTACTGAAAAGGCCCTCAATGAAATGCTGAAAATGGTGAGTTATGTGGAAAAATACAGTCACGATCCGGACATGATGGATTATATAAAGGGGAACATGGAGGATTATGCGCGTCAGATCGGTTCTTGAAAAAATCATATCCAACAGCATTTGAATTGCCATTACTTTTTAATTTTTAAAAGGAGGCAGTTATGGGCCTGACACCCCAAACCACCATTTATCTTTTGATGCTGGTAATCTATGTGATTATTATTTATATTTATGACCACGCCAGAAGGAAGTACAAGGGTGGCAATATTGAAATGGTTATCAAGCTGATTTTAATCAACACCTTTCTACTCCTTGCAGCAGACTACACATATCTCTTGGGGTTCCTTGGTTCAGAAGTAATTTCCGTCGTTCAAACGGTTCTGCGCCTTGCCGCCATGTGTGCGATTGCCTTTGGTGGTCTGAGACTTATCTCACCCTAGGAGGCTGTCGGAAAACCCCCATCTACTGCGTTATCCTCATCCCTCGTCACTGCGGCGTACTTCTATGTACGCCTTCCACCCTCCGTAGCAAGGCTACTGCGGAGGACGGGCATTCCTCGGAATTTCGGATGCCTTGTATCTGGAGATTTTCCATCAGCCTCCAATAGAACCGGTTCTCCGACAAGCTCCAAGTAATTGCATAATTCCGCGTAAAAACTTTAGACCCCCCTCAAACGGCTTTCATATGTGCTGATACCTGTGAATATTGTAACATTGCTTTTGGCAACTAAGTATTAGTGTACTGTCCCGTAATAAAGTTGCATCTCGACCACAAACAACCAAACTCCCGGGTGCCATTTATCGTCGCGGGCCGTCGATCAGTTAGAAAAGGCCTCAAGGCCACGCTTCATCTATTAGTGCTATGGGTGTAAGCCTTTGGGTAGGGTCTATTTGGCGACTTTAGAAATGCGTTTGACCAAAGTCTTGGCAAAGTTTTTTGAGAAGAGGAGTTGCATGGATTCAGAAGATTTATCCAGCAAGGTAGCACTGATCTTCATTAATATACAATCTGTATAAGCCAGAACCGTTGCCGCACGTGCCTGTCCGCTTACATAGGCCATCTCTCCGAAACATTCGCCTCTTTCGATTAGGGCGATATTTTTCTTATTCTTATTAACCGCAGCCTTCCCGCTGAGGATAATATAAAATGAATCGTCAATATCCCCCTCAGCAACCACTATTCTTCCTTTGCGAACCCTGATTAGGTTGCTTGCATTCAATATCTCCTTAACCTGTTCCTTACTGAAGTTTTCAAAGAAGGGGACGTTATGTACATAATCAATTACATCTCTGACTTTACCTTTCTTAATGGTTCCCTTTAAACCTCTTAAAGCCACTCTCAGGTCGTAGGCAAAATCACCGCACGTTTGGTATCGCATATTAGGATCCTTAGCAAGGGCCTTTTTAGTAATCTTCACCAGTATTTCAGGGAGTTCCGGACGGATTTTTCGCATGGGAACCGGATCTTCCCTGACGATCTTGTACATAATCGAAAAATCATTCTCTCCAAAGAAGGCCTTTTCACCTGTTAAAAGCTCATAAAGGACGGATCCTAATGAAAAGATATCACTCCTGTCTTCAATTCGTTTCTCTCTCACATGTTCCGGGGACATGTAATTGAGAGACCCGATAATACCCTTTGAGGCAGTCTGTTCCGATTTGATCTGGGCTATACCGAAATCAGTAATTTTCAGGTGTCCCGTCTTATCGAGCATGATATTTGAGGGCTTAATATCTCTATGCACTACTCCTTTCTTATGGGCGTAATCAAGGGCGTTACAGGCGGCAAACATGATTTCAACCACCTTGCTCACGGGTAAAAAGTAATCCTTGCGACAGAACTTTTTGAGGGTATAACCATTGATATACTCCATTGTCACGTAACAAAAATCCTTATACATCCCGGCATCGTATATTGCGACAATATTGGGATGAACTAACCTTCCAGCTGACTGGGCCTCGACAAAAAACTTCTCGCGGTATCTGTCTATATCTTGACCAACAACATCTGTTGCGTGCCTGGAAACTTTAATACCAACATTTCTTTTAATGTAGGGATCCCTTCCCAGATAGACCATTCCCATACTGCCCTGTCCCAGTTTTGCTATGATTTCATACCGACCAACCGTCTTTATGTCAGAAAGTTCGGTAAGGAATTTAGTATCAACCAGGCTCGCTTCTTTGCCTTTTCCAAGGAACCGGTGCTTCAAACGGGTAGTAAAGCCATGTTTCTTGGTTTCGGTCTGTTTGCTTTTTCCCCTGTCCGGCAAATTTCTCTCCTGGTTCCAGATAAAACCATATGAATTAAATAAAGGTCACTTTTTAATTAATAACATAAAAAATGCTGACATGTATACTCTTAAACCATCTCCGAAACCTGGCATAAAAAGGTTGCCCCCCCAATTTCCTTATCAGTGGTCTTAAATTCGATTGCAGCATTTCCCCAGTTATATTTTTTTTGCAAAGGGGATGTATCTGTGATAAAAACAAAAAATGTCAGGAAACAGGTGGGATGACTATTATGCCCGCCAGGCCAGAAAGGAAAAATGGCTGGCCCGATCGGTTTATAAGCTTCAGGAAATAGACAAAAAATATAAGCTGATCCGCAAGGGCGACCGGTTGCTGGATTTGGGATGTTATCCGGGCTCCTGGTCCCAGTACGGAATAAGGAAGGTCGGGCCTCAAGGGGAGTTAGTCGGGATAGATCTCACCCTCCCGGACCGCCTTTCGTCTCCCAATTTCAGGTTCATTCAGGGTGACGTCCTGACTATCCAGATAGAATGGCTTGCCCGGGAAATCAGTCCAAGAGACCTGATTATGAGTGACCTTGCCCCTCAGACTACCGGAATAAGATTGACAGACGTAAGCCGCTCCATGTCGTTGTCGAAAAGGGCAGCAGAAATTGCCTGTGCCCTCCTTAAGGAAAAGGGGCATTTTGTGTGTAAGGTATTCGAAGGTGAAGATCTGATATCTTTTAGGTCTGAAATCTCCCAATATTTCCGGCAAATCCGGGTCATCAGACCCAAAGCTATCCGCAAAGGAAGTAAAGAAATTTATCTTGTAGGATTGGAGTTGGTTAAATAGTTACTACAAAGAGAAATAAATTGTTTGCAATGTTGGCAATCATAACCCTGGTAAACAGCCATCAAAAATATCTGTTGCAAATAATATTGTGCTCACCGTAGTAAGCGGTTGAATTTGTTATGGTTATATTTGTGGATACAGGCATGGCTTGGCCCTGCTATTTCATAGTTTTCTGTTTATTTGTATTGGCCCGATTCAACGACTTAACCAATCGACTACTTAACAAAGTTGGCAAGGAGGATGTAAATGTCAGGCCATTCAAAGTGGAGTTCGATCAAGCATAAAAAGGGTGCTGCAGACGCCAGGCGTGGCAAAATCTTTTCAAAGCTCATCAAGGAAGTAACTGTTGCCTCTCGGCTTGGTGGAGGTGATCCGGACGGAAATCCCCGATTAAGGACGGCCATTTCTGCTGCAAAAGCAGAAAATATGCCCAAGGATAATATCGAAAGGGCAATCAAAAAAGGCACTGGCGAATTAGAAGGTGTAGCTTACGAGGAAGCGAGCTACGAAGGCTATGGGCCAGGCGGTGTGGCCGTCCTGGTGGATTGTCTGACCGATAACAAAAACAGGGCAGTGGCTGATGTCAAGCATCTTTTTGAGCGCAACGGAGGAGCCCTTGGAGAACCGGGCTGTGTTGCTTGGATCTTTGAGCAAAAGGGCCTGATTGTATTTGACAGGGATAAGGTTGATGAAGAACAGCTTTTGGAACTGGCGCTGGAAGCGGGGGCAGAGGACGTCAGGGAAGAAGAAACCGAGTTTGATGTGATCACTGATCCTTCGGACTTCGAACTGGTTAAGAAAGCTGTCGATGATGCCGGCCTGTCTTACACACTCTCAGAAGTCACTATGATCCCAAAAAATACGGTAAAGGTGGAAGGCAAAAAGGCCCAGCAGATGGTGAACTTAATGCAGGCCCTTGAGGATAACGACGATGTAAGCAATGTTTACGCCAACTTTGATATCTCTGACGAAGTTCTGGAGGCATTAAGCTGATGATAGTGCTGGGGATAGATCCCGGCTCAAGAGTCACAGGATACGGCCTGGTAGAGAAAAAAGACAACGAAATGACCTGCATTCATTCAGGCCATATTGCCCCGTCCGGCAGAATCCCTTTCTATGACAGAATCCATTTTATTTTTCAGGTTATGGTGGAGATCCTGGAGCAATACCGTCCCCAGGAGATGGCCATCGAAGACCTGTTCTATGCCAAAAATGTCAAGAGCTCTTTGAAACTCGGCCACGCCCGAGGCGCCGTACTTATTGCGGCAGTTCATTGTGGCGTTAAAATATTTGAATACACGCCCCTTGAGATTAAGAAGTCAATCGTTGGCTACGGCAGGGCGACTAAAGAGCAGGTTCGCTCTATGGTTCAGGTGATACTCAAGTTGAAAGATATACCGAATCTCGATACCTCAGATGCCTTGGCGACAGCCATATGCCATTTGAACTGGACGAGATTTGAAGCTATTACAGGTCAGGTTAACTAAAGCGAAAGATGATTGCACATCTAAGCGGCCAGTTATATAAAAAGACAACCCAGTCAGTGATAATTGATACTGGTGGAATCGGCTATGAGGTCTTTGTGCCCCTTTCGACTTTTTACGCCCTTCCGGAAACAGACGAAAGGGTAAACCTCCATATTTTCACCCATGTCAGGGAAGATGCCTTGGTCCTGTTCGGGTTTCATACAAGACTTGAAAAGGATATTTTCTTGATGTTGATCTCAGTTTCGGGGATTGGCCCTAAGCTGTCCGTCAATATCCTGTCCGGTATTGGTCCACAGGAACTGTTAGACGCAATGGCCCGGGGAGATGCTGTTCGGTTGCAGGCCATCCCGGGCGTTGGGAAAAAAACGGCCGAAAGAATTGCACTGGAATTGAAAGATCGGGCCTCCCAGATTCTTGGCCGCGAGGAAATCCCCTTGGCGGCGGTACCGGAGGGGGAGGATAAACGGCTCATAGACGATTCATTATCCGCCCTCCTGAACCTGGGGTATTCACAAAAATCGGCCGGACAAGCCATTGAGAAAGCACGATCTGTGATCAAAGAGATGTCACTTGAAGGACTGATCAAGGAGGCCCTGAGAATCCTGGCTTGAACGAAATCTCAGCGTCCTCCGTGCCGCTGAGATGCTGGATTCTCGATACTTGATACTGGATATTGAATTTTTAAACCAAATTTTATCTTCATCGAACATCGAACATCGAGCAACCAGTATCCTGTATCTTTTTGTAACTACAGCGAAATCTATCGCCTAAAAATTGTTGAATAACTAAAGGAATTCTTAAGCAATTGACCTATGGAAGAGAGAATCACGGATCCCGAACCGCAGGTTGAAGAAATCCCGGCGGAGATAAGTCTCAGGCCAAGCACGCTTGAAGAATTTATAGGCCAGGAAGAGATGAAAAGGAATCTCCGCGTATTTATTAAGGCGGCTAAGGGCCGTTCGGAGGCCCTGGATCATGTCCTCTTCCATGGGAGTCCCGGCTTAGGTAAAACCTCCCTTGCCCATATCATTGCAAACGAACTGAATGTCAATATCAAAAGTACCTCCGGTCCGGTTCTTGAAAAATCCGGAGACCTTGCAGCCATACTGACCAGCCTTCAGCCCAAGGACGTTCTCTTCATTGATGAAATTCACCGGCTGAATCATGTTGTTGAAGAAATCCTTTATCCGGCCATGGAGGATTACGAACTCGATATCATTATCGGGCAGGGACCTTCAGCACGGACCATGAAGATCCCGCTCCCTCCTTTTACCTTAGCGGGCGCCACTACCAGGGCAGGACTTTTGACACCACCTCTGAGGGATCGTTTCGGAGTGAGCCTGCGGGTGGATTTTTACGCGCCGGAGCATCTCCAAGAGATCGTAATCCGGGCTGCCAAACTTCTGGAAATCCCTATCAAAAAGGATGGTGCCTTTGAAATAGCCAAAAGGGCACGGGGCACACCAAGGGTGGCCAACAGGCTTTTAAGGAGGGTCCGGGACTATGCTGAAGTAGAGGCGGACGGGATTATTACCAGAGAAACGGCGAGCCGGGGTCTGGACATGTTAGAGGTGGACGACCAGGGTCTGGACAAAATGGACCGCCACATAATATTGACCATTATTGAAAAGTTCGATGGCGGGCCTATCGGTTTGGGCAGCCTGTCCGCGGCCGTAAGCGAAGAGAAGGATACACTGGAAGATGTCTATGAACCCTTCCTGATTCAGCAGGGCTTTATCAAGAGGACCACCCAGGGAAGAGTCGCGACCAAACGGGCTTACAGTCATTTCGGATTACAGATAGAGGACGAAAAAGACCGGATTCAGAAGACATTGTTTTGACGTCAGGTCTTTTAGTACACTTATTATTAAAGCTTTCCCTGACGAGATTGAATGTCGAGGTAAAGAAAATGAGAAAAATATCATGTTTTTTGGTTTTATACATTTTGGTTTTCGCCTTACCCCAAACAATCCCCGCCCTGGAACCGGATGATTATACTCGCCTCCGGGAGCATATGGTCAAGCAGCAAATCATGGCCAGGGGGGTCGAGGAGCCCAGAGTATTAGAGGCCATGAGAAAGGTGCCACGGCACCTTTTTGTGCCTGAAAAATACCGGGCCTTTTCTTACAGGGATCATCCCCTGCCCATCGGACAGGGCCAGACCATCTCCCAGCCATATATTGTAGCCTTTATGACAGAGGCCCTTGATCTCAAACCTGATGAGAAGGTCCTTGAAATTGGCACTGGTTCCGGTTACCAGGCCGCCATATTGGCCGAACTGGTCAAAGAGGTCTATACGATTGAGATTGTTGAAAAGCTCGGGAAAAGGGCTCAACGCACACTGGAAATACTGGGTTACAAGAACATCCATGTAAAAATCGGAGATGGTTACAAGGGCTGGCCCGAAAAGGCACCCTTTGATGCTGTGATCGTGACATGCGCGCCCGAACGGATTCCAGAGGCCCTGGTACAACAATTAAATGATGGTGGTCGGATGATCATCCCGGTGGGCAAGGCGGGAGCTATTCAGGAACTCGTAAGGGCCGTTAAGAAAAAGGGGAAACTTAAGACAAACGAGGTGATGCGTGTCCGATTCGTCCCAATGGTTAAAGGGCATGATTAAAACAGCAATTTTGTGGGTATCCGTATTTATTCAGTGAATCTCATTGGGGAAATGTGTTGGGCATCTATTAGTTCGGTGCGACCGTTGACAATCAGATCTGATGCGATTTGCCCAACCGCTGGGCTGGTCTCTATGCCGGACCCGCCCTGCCCTGAAAGCCAGAAAAACCCCTTCAAGACCGGATCCTCACCCACGACCATGGCCTGGTCAGGCGCAAATGTCCGCAGCCCGGCCCATTTGCTGCTTATAGATTTGGGCACCAGCCGAGGTGTGAGTTGTTTCAGGCGCTCGATGGTCTGCGCGATCACCAATTCATCAGTCCGGGCATCACATGGCTCCATCGGCTCTTCTTCCATCGGGCTGGCAAGCATCCCTCCTGATTCAGGAGCGAAATAAAGCTCATGACTTAAGTCAGCAGTAAGCGGCCAGTCTTTGACATTCAGTCCCTCAGGAGCAGCAAATGTAATGATGGTGCGGCGATAAGGCGTAAGCTGAACCGGGGTTCGACCCACGAGCTTTCTGATATTTCCAGCCCATGCCCCGGCGGCATTGATCACCCAGCGGGATTGATACTCGCCCGAGCTGGCGATGACGCCGCTGCATCTGCCTTGATCCACCTTTATCCCCTTGACCTCCTCTTTCAAACGAAGCTGGATCCCGCGGAGTCTGGCATGGCGAAGATAGCTCCACAACAGTTCATTTACATCCAGTTGTCCGTCTTCAGGCAAAAGCACAGCACCGTCAAAATTCTCGGGAGATACAACAGGTACCATAGACACGACTTCTTTATGAGACAGTACATCCACAACAGCACCTGCCTGCCTCAGACCCGGTATCATTTGCCGGACTGTTTCCCACAGTTGCCCTTGAAATAGTATGAGAATTCCTGACTGCCGGATTAAAGGATTCTCTGAAAAACCGTCCGGTGGCTTGCGGAGAAATCCAGCGCCCAGTATTTTCAACTGAAGGATCGAAGGAATAAAGTCCAGTTCCACCAGTACTGCGGCCGAACGCCCGGTCGAGTGATAGCCCGGTTGCTCTTCCCTCTCGAGAATTAAAACATCAGTCATGCCCTGCTCAGCAAGAAAGTAGGCAAGTGAAGCACCGGCAATACCGCACCCTATGATGATTGCTTCGAAACTCGATTTAGCACCCATTTCGTGAGTCATTCTTTTTTTCTTGATACCTGAAAAACTTCCAATTCAAGACCTGACCACCATTTCATCAATCGCCTTGCCTGACCACCAGCTTTACGATGAGAATAACGTCCCTTGCTTTTTGTCTGTTCCTCTCCTTTCCTCTGATTTTTCTTCAAGGGGAGGAGCAATACCTCCCTTCAAGAAGTACCTTTCAAACATCCGGTTAAAATCGGTCCATGCCCCTTCCTGCTGATCCTTCTCCATAAAACGGCCCAAACCGTTGATTTTTGCATCCAGATCATCAATTAGGTTAAGCGCAAATGCCTCTAAGAATTTTGGTTTCTTGGGGGAACCGAATTCGTACTGGCCGTGATGGCTGAGTAGCAGGTGTTTCAGTCGGACCGCCAGGTCCTCGGGGAACTCCTTTAATTCACTTAACTTTTCATTCAACATGGCCACTCCCAAAACCACGTGCCCGATCAGTCTTCCTTGGTCTGTATAGTCGATATGGAGATCGAACTTTAATTCCTTGATCTTTCCGATATCGTGCAGGAAGGCCGCTGTCAAAAGCAGGTCGCCGTCCAGTTGCGGGTAATGCTCGGCCACATTGAGCGCCATCCGGCAGACGGAAAGGGTGTGTTCCAGCAGGCCGCCCAAATAGTTGTGGTGGAAATTCTTGGCGGCCGGCGCCCTTTTGAAAAGAGAAATAAACTGTCGATCACCCAAAAACTTGTCAACGAGCGCCTTGAGATGAACGTTCTTTATACCTGTCAGCAGCCCTCTCAGGGATTTCATCATTTCTGAAGGATCGTTGGTGGTCGATTCCAAAAAGACGGCCGGATCCTCATCTAACTTTGAGACCTTTAGGTTAGAAAGAGTGATCTGGAGCTTTCCCCTATATGAACTGGAATGTCCTTCCACTTCAACAATGTCTCCCTCAAAAAACAGGGGGGAAAGTTCATCAGCGCCTTCCCATATCCTGGCTTCTACCTCTCCGGTTCGGTCGGCCAGAACAAGGCTGAGAAAAGGATCGCCCTTCCGGGTTGTCCCTGTTTTTTTCCCCTTGACCAGGTAACAGCTACTGATGTTGTCGTTCTCTGTGATATCCTTGACCCAGAGGTGTGAACTTTTTTCAGTCATCAAAATCTCCTGTCGATCTTTTGTCCGCATTCAAACTGGCTGCCCGCTCACGGATTTTGTCCTCTGTCCACTCGGCAGGGTCTTCAATTCGCGCGGCTTTTGGGCCGAGGTCGTAAGAGCCGGCCTTGAGAATGGTCTCAATGGCCAGAGGCGCTGTATCCTTGGCATTAAAGACGTTGGTCAACAGTTCATAAATGAAGTCCTCTACCCCTTTTGCCATCCTTTCACGCACATCCTTGGGCTGGCCTGAGAGTTTGTTTTCGAAGGGCAGGTTGAGCTTCTTGTAATTCCCGCCTTTAATGTCTTTTGACCTGGCATACTCTACCATCTCGGCCCACAGTTCTTCTGTCACCCCGGCGTCCGCCATCTTGATGAACTCGCCGTTTTCGTCCAATTGGGCATTGCCGTAGTCATTGACCTTCACTCCCCATGTAATCATCTGGAGAGCGGTCGCTACATTGGCCTTGGTTGTATTGGTCTGGTGGACAATATTTCGGAGACGGTCGGAATTGTTGCCCGATGTACCGTGCTGGGCACCGGACACCTTGTATTCGGTTAAGGCGTTATGGATTTCTGTAGTTAATGGCACCTGGATACCCTTGTCGCTTGCTTCAATGCCGTGGGTTGTGCCGTTATTCAAGGCGATCCAGTCAGGAAAGATATCATGTGCGTTAAGGCCCTGTATTAAAAAGAGCGCCTCATCCACCGTTGAAAGGCCCTCTTTTCCTTTGATTTCGCCAACTTCCGTTTCATATCCGGCCCACTCGGGCACATAAGGCTTTAGAGTAATATTTGCCAATAGGTTTTCGTCGTCGGGCAGGTGTGAGGCATCAATGGCAATTGACGTGATGCCGGCATCAAGCATGGAAGGGATTTCCAATTTGCCCGTTTCAACATCCTGGTCGCCCTTTATGCCGTAATGGTCGGCGTGAATGGCCACCGGTATGGTAATACCCAATTCATTCATAACCGCGTCCACCTGTCTTGCCATATTCCAGAAATTAGTCGCACAGTATGCACTTGTGCCGCCCTCGGACTTGGCGATTTCAATGATAATGGCCGCATCTGCCCTCTGTGCTGCTATGAGGGCTCCGCGAATCACGAAGTGATTCCGACCGTTGGCTGCAATTGTCATGGCCTTTCCCTTTGCAATCATGGCCCGGTCAATCACCTTGCCGCTCACAATCAGGGCCCTGGAATTGGGGAACAACCGGACAATATTGGGCGGACGACCGAACTGGAGCGCCTTTTCAAATTCCGAAGATGTATTTCCCATAATTCATTTCTCCCTCAATAATTGAAAGTTCCTGTAAGTAATATCGGGTTTCCGATCTGGAAACGAGTAATTTTTTGCAAGCTCAAGGAAATCAAGGGATTGCGCGGAGGCATACCGTGAGTATGTCGCACAAACAATCCCGCAGATTGACGCAGAGATTGCGGAAAAGGGCCGTTTCCAGGCGGAAACTACCTTTGTGGTTCCACAATAACCTTAACACACTCATGCTCCACAGGGGAGCAAACCGCCTGGAAACCCCTTGGTGCGTCTTTCATGGCCAACCTGTGTGTCACTGTTTTTTCAACCGGAACTGTTCCAGCCCTGATCAGCTTGAGGGCGGTGTAGCAGTCGTAAGGGGCGCCTGCATAAGTGCTTGTCAGCGTTATTTCGGTTCTCCAAAAAAGATCATTGATCGTAGAGGGGATAGTTGCGCCTTCTTGCGCGCCGGCAAAGAAAAGGACGGTTCCCCCTCTTTCCACAGACTTGAGCCCCAGTGGAATAAATCCATCAAAGCAGATAATCACAAGGTCTGCCAGGCGCCCTTCATTAGCTTTTCGGAGGACCTCTTGCATCTCTTCGTCTGCCTTAAGGGCAAGATGTGCCCCCATTTCTTCCGCTTTTCTAAGCCGGAAAGGTATCGTATCAGCGGCCACAACCAGACCTGCTCCCAGGGCGCGGGCCAGAGCGATATGAAGAAGCCCGGATATCCCACTACCCAAAACCAATACGGACTGTCCCGGCTCCAACCTTGCATTTTTCTGCCCCCTCAAGACGCATGCAAGCGGTTCCATAAAGGAGGCCTCCTCGTATGACACCTCTTTGGGAATGTGGAAGACTCCGCGGTCCACATTGATGGCAGGGATTCTAATATATTCTGCAAAACCACCTGGATGAAAGCGCGTGCCCTTCAATAATGTTTCGCATATGGTATGATGACCGTTCAGACAATAATGGCACGTATTACACGGCACATGGTGGGTTGCGGTCACGCGATCCCCGGGCTTGAATTTCTCCACCCCTTCCCCTACTTCAATTACGTCTCCTGCAACCTCATGTCCCAGGACCAGGGGAACCTTATCGCGCCTGTACCACTCCATCACATCGCTACCACATATCCCGCTGGCAACCACCTTCATGAGCAATTCGCCCGGACCTATCTCAGGCACAGGCATCTGTTCAAGGCGAACATCCTGGTTGCTGTAATACATCAAAACACGCATGGTTTTGTCATAGGTCATGAACTGGTACCTGGTTTTGGCTGTAAGAAATCATGCCTAAAACCTCATAATGACGATATATCTGTTAAAGAATAATCATGACCGTCAGTTGTAAGTGGTCCGTTGTCAGTTGGCAATGATGTACGGGTCGTTAGGTTTTTTCTGAAGACAATATTATACCCTCAGTAGTAACCACTCAACTATTTCACTTACTTTTTTAAGGTATTAAAAAGGTCAAAAGCCTGTTTAGGCGTAAGACCGTCGTGAATAACACCATTAAGCGCCCTCATCACGGCAACAGGATGCGGGTTCTGCCAGACATTTCTCCCTAAGTTCACGCCAATGGCGCCTTTCTGCATGCCGTCGTAAACAAAATCGAAAACCTCAAGCTCTGTCTCACACTTGGGACCACCCGCAATCACCACAGGCACCGGACACCCGTTCGTCACTTTCTCAAATTCATCACAATAATATGTCTTTACGATTTTTGCTCCTAATTCAGCGGCAATTCGGCAGGAAAGGCCTAAGAACCGGGCAGTCCTTTTTTCAAGCTCCTTCCCCACGGCTGTCACCGCCATTACCGGGATGCCGTAGTCTTCACACTCATCAACAAGCATTGAAAGGTTCTGGAGCGTTTCCTTCTCATAATTACTGCCTACGAAAATTGAAAGCCCCACTGCTGCTACATTAAGCCGAACCATCTCTTCAATGGAGGTCGTAATTATTTCGTTTGCCAGGTCTTTTCCCACCACGCTTGTGCCGCCCGACACCCGCAGGATGATGGGAGTGTCGATCGCAGGATCAATAGCTGACCGAAGAACACCACGCGTCACAAACAGGCCGTCCGCATATGGAAGAAGTTCCCGGATCGTGTCCCCCGGTCTTTCAAGACAGCGCGTGGG
>JAFDHL010000314.1 GCA_019308785.1 Deltaproteobacteria bacterium | reverse complement strand
TTATGCAGATACTGGTTCTGTATTTCTCAAAGGGTGGCAATACACGGAAATTGGCTGAGGCGATTGCAAAAGGTGTCGAAGATGTTGAAGGCGTAAATGCTGTTTTGAAGAAGACCGATAATGTCACAAAGGAGGATTTTCTGGCCTCGGACGGGATTATCGCTGGTTCTCCGGTTTATTTTGGCGTCATGGCGGCTGAATTGAAAAAGGTCTTTGACGAGTTTGTGGGAGTCCGCAAACGGATGGAAGGCAAGGTTGGGGCGGCTTTTGCCACTTCCGGAGATCCTGCCGGCGGTAAAGAAACTACCATGATGTCCATTATTCAGGCCATGTTGATTTATGGCATGGTTATTGTGGGCGACCCAATGTCCGCGACCGGCCACTTCGGGGTAGCCTGTGTGGGAGCGCCTGATAGAAATACTGAAGATAATGCGACAAAACTTGGCAGAAGGGTTGCGGAATTGGCACAAAAACTGGGCCGTTGATTTTGATGGGGACTCAACTCTCAGCCATCTGAAGGCTGATCACTGAACACCTGCGAAGAGGTTAAGCAGACATTGGATCGGGATATTTTAAAAGATCTTCTGGTGCGTTTAAGCAAAGGTAAGGTGACCGTTGAAGACACCCTCGAAAGGCTCAAAACCCTGCCTTTCGAAGATTTAGGGTTTGCATGTATTGATCATCACCGAGGTGTGAGAAAAGGGATATCAGAAGTAATTTTCGGTGAGGGCAAGGAAGTGTCGGAAATACTGGGCATCATTGAGCGCATGGTTGCCCAGGAACAAAATATCATGGTGACACGTCTTTTACCGGAGAAGGCAAAAGAGGTCCAAAACAGATTCCCGGATAGCACCTACAATACAAGGTCGATGGTGCTGACCCTGATCAAACATCCTGTAAAAAAGTCTGGCAAGGGGACAATCCTTGTCATGACCGCCGGGACATCGGACATCCCTGTGGCAGAAGAGGCTGCCATTGCAGCCAGGTTTATGGGGAATGAAGTAGATACTGTTTATGATGTGGGCGTTTCAGGTCTTCACCGAATCCTCAGCCACAGGGAAAGGATCATGAAGGCCTCGGTAATAGTGGTGGTAGCCGGGATGGAAGGAGCGCTCCCGAGCGTTGTGGCAGGACTGGTTGACAAGCCGGTGATCGCAGTCCCGACCAGCGTGGGTTATGGGGCCAGTTTTAACGGTATTGCTGCGCTTCTGGGCATGCTAAATTCCTGCGCGGCAGGTGTGACCGTTGTGAATATCGATAATGGGTTTGGCGCTGGGTATGCTGCAGGCATAATAAATAGGACTTAGTAGTCCGTATCACATATTGCGGGACTAATAATGCCTGATCCCAGACACAAAGTCAGGGAACTATACGTTTCAAGAAAAAGAAATTGGAGTTCTTTCCAAATCGGAGAGAGTCTTGCCGTGACTCGGTGGAATTATTCGGCATAAGGCACAAGGCGTAAGGCATAAGGTAAAGACCTTGAACCTTGAGCCTCGATGCAAATGCGGTATACTAAGGCCTGCAGACTAAATGCTTTAAGCGTAAGAGTTTACGATACAAGACACCAGGGCATGGTGCATGACGCACAGGGCAAAAAGTGAAATGGACCCGGGCAAACATATCGTTTTCACGTGTTCTGCTCAACGCTGGCTGCTTCTGTAGTTCTGCCGTATCTCCAGAACGCGTTTTCTTAACCGGGGAAGTTCTTCTTTCTGAGAATCGTCCCAGCAAGGGAGCAAGGTGTTGTTGTGAAACAGAGGTTCTGAAGCAAGATCGTATTGGGAGTGACTCAGGGCCTCTTTCCACAGGAATGTATGGGGTATGGGGGAGTACTCGGAAAGAAAAGGTGTCGTGCCTGTCCTTGCCACAAAGTTGATCGTATCGATTACCGATACAACGGATTGACCGGGCAATCCAATGAGAATATAGGCCCCGATCTGGTTGCTGGTAAAACCGGCCTGAAGGAGACGGCATGCGGCACGTTCGAAGTCCCCTTCCGTGATTTTATTATCCAGATCGCGGTGAATGGAAAAGTCTGAGGTCTCCAGGCCAAGGCGTATGGTCCGGAAGCCGGTTCGGCGCATGAGTACCGCAATATCCGGTGTGATTTCTTTTACATGCAGGGCATTGGGAGTATGAAACCTGAGATTCAGGTGAAGCCGCGCAAGACGTTCAAGAATAACCCCTATATGGTTATCAGAGTCAATCAGAAGGGCATCATCATAAAAGGAGAAGTCACGGACTCCAAAACCTTTGTGCCAGTAAAGGATTTCCTCTAAGACTTCATCGGGATCTCTCCGGGTCGGATCTGGGTCCAGGTAATGGCTGGCACAGTACCGGCAGCGGTAAGGACAACCTGTTGAGGTGAGGATGCAGATGTAGGTAATGCGGGTTAAGAGATCAAAGGCTGGGTAAGGTGTGCGGTCCGGATCGGGAAGAGGTCCTGGTGTGGGGATACCATATTCATCCAGGAGTTCCAAAAGTGAGTCAGAATTATTATCGGTCACCACTATGTCTGCCCCTGAGTTCTGAATGGCATGGTTGTGGCAGAGCCTTGCATAGATTCCCCCAAGAATGACTGGGATATCGGGGTGAATTTTTTTACTCAGGCGGATTACTTCTTTAACACCGGGATACCAGTAGGTCATAAGGGACGTTACAAGAATCGCCGCTGGCCCGCGTATTTTATTCAATTCTTCTTCAAACACTTTCAATGAAAGGCCATAGCGGCTGTAAGGTCTTGGAATATAACTCAGTGGAGATGGCTTACGAATCCTTTTTCGCCAATATTTTCCGGTTCCGTATGCGCGCCTGGTGGGCATTTTCATGGATGGATCAGCCTTCATTTCCGGATGATGCACATCGAGGCAGTCTATTAGATGTATGTTAAAGCCGCATTGCTTGAGGTAACCTGCAAGATATAGGAGTCCGAGTGGCTTGGACCAGAGGGCGAAATCATAAATCCAGGGATTAATGAGGATCAGTGTGGGGGTCATTGTTTTAGGCGGTCAGGTATTAGCTGCTCAGGCTGATGGATAAAAGCTGATCGCCGAATGCTCAAAATTGGACAAGTCATACACATGAGAGCTGTAGTTCAGAGGGTAAAAGAGTCTAAAGTAGAAGTCAAGGGCAGGGCCGTTGGTGTCATTGGTCCGGGATTGTTGGTTTTTTTAGGTGTGGGAGAGGATGATTTAGAGAGGGACTGCGATTATCTGGCCAACAAGATTGCTCACCTGAGGATTTTCCCGGATGATATGGATCTAATGAATCTCTCTTTAATGGATACGGGCAAATCCGTGCTTGTTGTGTCTCAATTTACCCTCTGGGGAGACTGCCGAAAAGGGCGAAGGCCTTCTTTTGCCAAAGCAGCCCGGCCGGAACGGGCAAAAGAGCTTTATGAGCATTTTGTCGGGCTTTTGAGAGCAAAAGATATCCATGTGGAAACCGGCCGATTCCAGGAGATGATGGATGTCTATCTGATCAATGACGGCCCCGTAACATTGATGCTGGATAGTGCAAAAAGCTTTTAGTGGATAGCGAATGAAAAATATATTGTATATACTTTATCAGCCGTATAAGTGGCTTTTCTTTTGCCCCTATCTCGCACTATCTACCCTTTTCTTCGGTTCCCTGACTGTTATTCTGGTTTTCATTACAAATCCCAGGATAGCCAGTTTCATTGGCGGGGCAATATGGGCAAGACTGAATGTCTATCTGAC
The DNA here is from genome assembly GCA_019308785.1 of Deltaproteobacteria bacterium. Taxonomy (GTDB): domain Bacteria; phylum Desulfobacterota; class DSM-4660; order Desulfatiglandales; family Desulfatiglandaceae; genus JAFDHL01. The sequence continues at coordinate 945 of JAFDHL010000314.1, read as the reverse complement.
GCCAATGATCGTGAAAGTTTTTGGCAGGGAAAATATTGACAAACAGCAATCTTACGTTATTGTCTGTAATCACCAGAGCCATTATGATGTTCTTGTTTTGTATGGCTGGCTGGGCGTAGATTTCAGATGGGTTATTAAAAGTGAGTTGAGAAAAATCCCGGGACTTGGAATCGGATGCGAAAAAATAGGACACATATTCATTGACAGATCCGATACCATTGCGGCGTTGGCGGCAATAGATGCAGCAAAGGACCGGATTGTAGACGGTACATCGGTGATGTTTTTCCCGGAAGGTTCAAGAAGCAGAAATGGTGAACTGGGCAGGTTTAAAAAAGGTGCATTCAAAATGGCTATTAATCTCAGGATTCAGGTTCTACCAATTACGATCATTGGTACGAAAAATATTCTACCACCCAAAACCATTAATCTTTTGCCCGGTAAGGCAAAGATGATTATCCATAAACCGATTGATATCGCTGAATATAATGACGATAATATCAAGGAGTTGATGGAAAAGACGAGAGGGATAATTCGGCGGGGTCTGGATAGTCCAGAAAGTGTTTAAAAAATTATAAGATACCCGCTATCATGTCAAAAAGCGAGTAATTCAGTCCATGCTCAGTTCCCTTTCAAGGGCCCTTATTCTCTTTTTCACATTTTTTTGCTCTTCCGGATTGGAAACGCCCTTTTTCAGCCGCAGTTTTAGGCTGAGCAGTTCCATTGATTTTCGGTGATCTTGGCAGTTGACTTTCATTGCTGTTAAACCTTAAATGATAATTTATCTGACATTTTTCAACACAAGAAAGATGGACTCGTAAAAAGGCGCAAAGCGACTTTCAAATAACTAAATTATAACCTCTTGATATGATTGGCAAATTATTTTCCGTAATAGTGCAGCAAAGTGGTTTTTAAACGTCGAACATCGAACATCGAACGTTGAACATC
>JAFDHL010000313.1 GCA_019308785.1 Deltaproteobacteria bacterium | reverse complement strand
GTAGATACTACCGATGAATGGATCACACGTCGTACCGGCATTAAGGAGCGGCATATCTCGTCAAAGGGAGGGAATGAAAACACCACTGATCTGGCTACTAAGGCATCTCTAAAGGCCATAGAAATGGCGGGTATTTCTCCGGAAAGTCTGGACATGGTCGTGGTGGGTACGGTTACACCGGATCGTCAGTTCCCTTCCACAGCATGCATGGTGCAGACCGCGCTGGGTGCCGGCAAGGCTGCCGCTTTTGACGTATCCGCCGGATGTTCGGGCTTCCTGTATGCCCTCAGCACGGTAAATAACGCCATCCGGTCGAACTCCTGCAAAAATGCGCTGGTCATAGGAGTGGAACGCCTTTCAGCCATCCTGAACTGGCAGGATCGAAGCACGGCCGTGCTGCTGGGTGATGGCGCAGGTGCTGTAGTAGTTGCGCCAACAACAAAAAAAGAGGGAATCCTGTCCACCCATTTGAAATCGGACGGAAAGCTCTGGGATTTGCTGTATTCTTCGGACGGGAATCTCGACACCCCCAAGATCCTTCAAACTATCGGCATTAAGCCTTTTCACCTCAAGATGGAGGGGCACAGGCTTTTCAAGAGGGCTATTGAGTGTTTGTGCTCCATTGCCAGGGAGGCGTTTCAGCACAACTCCCTTAAAAGTGAAGATGTGGGGCTTGTGGTCCCGCACCAGGCCAATATCAGGATTATTCAGGCCATGGCAAAAAATCTGAATATTCCCATGGAAAAAGTTTATACAAACCTTCATAGATACGGGAACACATCTTCAGCTTCAATACCGATTGCTCTTGATGAGGCCAATCGCGAAGGCCTTCTGAAAAAAGATGACCACATCCTTCTTGTCAGCTTTGGGGCAGGTCTGACCTGGGGGGCCTCTATATTAAGATGGGCCCCTTAATCGGTTCCTGCGGCCCATCACGGGCACTGACCCGCCTGACCTATTTATTCCTTTCGACCAGCCGTAAAAACCCTGTAAGGAATGGTGATTCTTGGCATATCACTGTTATTGGTGGACACAATAAGTTCACCGTTCACCTGCCTTTTATTTTCCTTCCCCTTCCAGATCAGCACCAGGACATAGCTTCTGTCCTGTTCCACCGGTATTATTTTACAGATAATATCCTTATGGTTTGTCTCAACACCTTGTATTTTAAACCCTTTCCCTCCTGGCACAACAAGATGGATCGTGCGGGAGACCTGTCCTTCAGTAATTCTGGGGTTAGGGTTGAGGCTAATTCGCTCCGGGTAGTAGCTTATGGGTCCCTCTATCTTTCCGAAGATCCGTATGGTCTCTGCATAACCTTTTGAAAGATCCGTCTTGATCTTCACAGTCCCCGAAAACCTCCCTACCGGGATATCAGGAGAGACCGTTACTTTCACACTATATGTCATCTGCTCATCAGTCTTTCCCTTAATGGCCTTGAAATTAGCCGACATGTACCTGCTTGAGGATTTTACACTGGTGATCTTAAAAGGCTGTCCCTCAGTGGATGTAACTTTAAATTCCTGGGCCCAGGCTTCTCCCCTTTTGATATGCAGAAAGATCCGGTCTTTCGGTGAGATCCGAAGCATTGTCTTCACTGTGAACTTAAGCCGAAGCCTCAACTCGGGCCAATCGGGATCATTGGAAATAACCCGAACATCCTTTGTTGTCTTTCCTTTTAACCGGTCTGTCCCTACCTCCAGTACTACTTTTCCCTCACCTCCGGGAGGGATGGCCCGGTCAAACCGGGCTACCGAGCAGCCTCAGCCCGGTTTCGCATTCTTGATTATCAAGGTTTCCTTGCCCTGGTTCTTGATGACAAACGCATGGGATACCTTTTCTCCCCTCATCACCTCCCCATAGTTATGAAGGACTGAATCCACGACTATTTTTGGCCTGGGTTGGGCTAAAACCTTCCCCATGCCAGTTAACCCGATGATCGGGCAGAAAATCAAGCAGACGATGACCAAAATGGATCTCATTCTGTTCAATGTCTATTCTCCTCCTTTGATAGAATCAATACTTCCCTCATTACTTTGAAGCCCTCAGAGTAAGAATATTTCTTCCAGCGTCCCGGCGGTACTGGACTTCATCTACCATTTCCCGGATGAAGAATACGCCAAGCCCGCCAATCTCACGGTCTGCGACATCCGCAGTCAAATCAGGCTCAGACAAGGAAAGAGGATTAAAAGGAGTCCCCGTATCTAAAATCTCTATCACCAATCTGTCATCGCCATCCAGACCGCACTTTATCTCCACATCACCCGGTCCTTCCGCATAAGCGTAATTAAAGATATTAACCAGGGCCTCTTCCGTGGCCAGTTCTATCTCTTTAATCCTTTTGCTGGTGAATCCTTTTTCTTTGGCACAACCGGATACAAATTCAAGTAGTCTTTCCAGATGCTCTAAAATGGCTGGTTCTTTTATTTTTGACATCGGTAACATATAACACTCGGCTGTTCATGCATTTTTTAGCATTTCATGGGCTCCATTCTTCTGACTCTGAGGTGAATGACTGCAGAAAGGCGGCTCCTGCAATATGCACTGCTTACAATTACACCATATTACGCCTGCGAAAGGGCCGCTTCCACCGAATCATAGATCGGAATAATCGAACTGAAGCCTGAAATCTCAAATACCTCTTTTACTGCCTCTTTCAGGGCAGCAAGAAAGATCTGCCCATCCTTTGCCTTTAGTTTCTTGGCTGTAGTCAGAATACTTCGTAGACCGGCGCTGCTGATATAATCAAGATCACAAAAATCAATGATGAATCTGATCTCTCCACCCTCGATCCAGTCTCCCAGTCTTTTTTCGAACTCCGGTGCAGAAACAGCATCCATTCTTCCTTTAACAGCAACGATTACAGTATTTTTCGTCTTGCCACCGTCTATTATTTCCATGCATCCCCCTCTTTGGCTTTTGCTATTGACTGAAGACTGTCCACCCTCCGTAGTCCCGCTTGAGCGGGACGGAGGACGGGAAGGGGAAAGAGAACCGAAAGAGTTCTTTTCAGGGATAAAGCAGTTACAGTAATACAATAATTAGGAGCCCATTTGTACCACGCTCAGCCCTTTACTAATCCCGCGTTTCGCGGGACCTTCAGCCTAAATAACCTGAATAGTTACTTGGATTTGCAATTTGGTATTTATCATCCAAGCTTCATAAACCAGCTCAAACGAAAATAGCGGTTTTTAGAGCAGAAAAACCTCACTTATCTTTCATTATGCGGGCTTCGTAAGCCTACGGGATTTGCTACACTTCGACGATCATCCCGTCCCAGGCTATACTGACCCGAGGCGGAGTACCCTCACCCAGCAAGAAAGCCAGCTTTTTCGTGTCCTCTAAAAACCTGTCAAGATCTTCGTCGCTTGAAGCCGGTTCATTGTGATACAGGCACAAGTGCTTCACACCCGCTCTCTGAGCCAACTCCGCCCCGATAACATTATTAGAGTGTCCCCAGTCCTCCTTAATGGTGCAGGCATCTGTAAGGCTGTACTGGGCATCAAAAATCAACAAATCCGCATCCCTGAAAAACTCCACAAAACGGGCGGATTCCTCATCGCTTTCGGATTTGTGCTCCGAATCCGTCGAATAAACAACCGTCTTTCCGTCCCTCTCTACCCTGTAACCATAAGACTTCCCTGGATGGCTCTGCTCCTTGGCAGTAACCCTGAACCCGGAAATGTCATATATTTTATCGGGAGTCAGCTTGACAAAACGGATCTCCGCACCGAGGTCTTTGAAATCAATCGGGGAAAAAGGAGCCCTCTGCTGAACTGAAAAGACCTCCTTCATACCTTCATGGCATCCGTAAAACGTGATGCGGTTCCCTTGAGAATAACTCGGAATGAAAAATGGAAAACCCTGAATATGGTCCCAATGGGGATGAGATATTAATATGTGAAAGTCCTTTGGTGGAGTCTCGCCGGGAGTCCTGATGAGATGATTGCCGAAATCCCGGAGGCCGGAACCCGCATCGCACAAAATGAAATCTCTGCCGTCCCGTATCTCGACACACGACGTATTCGTTCCGTAAGTTCCACTTACCCAAAAGGGAAGTTCATTATCAATGAAAGCATCAGTATCGCTCCCTGAGCCAAATCCCTCTTGGGCCGCAATCACTAAAGCGGCTTTTATCTTCTTCCTGATGTCTTTAGTGTTTAGCGAAGCAGGCAGCGAACCGCGTGTCCCCCAAAAACGTATTTCCATACTTATGCTCCACTTTCAATGCAACCGACACTTAATGTAGACACCCACGGGCTTACACCCGTGGCACTAATAGACAAAGCGTGGCTTTGATTCACCCCTGAAAGGGGCTATGATCATAGATAATCTCAGGAGTTCAAAGTGACTAAAGTGATCTAAAGTGACTAAAGTTAAGGAATTCTATAAATTAGATGGA
>JAFDHL010000048.1 GCA_019308785.1 Deltaproteobacteria bacterium | reverse complement strand
TTGAATTCATCCAGATAATAGGTCAGAAGATTATTTCTCAAGAAGATGAGATCAAATTGAGAATCAGGCTGATCGTAGAGAAGGTGGCCCACCTGCCATATGACACCATTTTTCATTGAAGTCCTTATGGCATAAAGCCTCGTGCCCGCCTGCGCTTCGAAATAGACTGATCGAAAACCTTCGGGAACCTCTTTCAGACTGCTTGATGGGTAAACCCCGGCCCTGGCCCTTTTGAGGTAAATTGGGTTTATGTCGGTTGCCGTTATCTCTAATTCTGGCAGGTGAGGATTAGACGCCGCTAAACCGTCCCACAGGATCTTTAGGGTGTAAACCTCTTCCCCGGATGCGCACCCTGCCGACCAGACGCGTATTTTTTTAACGCGTTTTTCAATAAGCCCGGGCAATATTTCTGTTTGCAGAACCTCCCACAGTTTTCGATCACGAAAAAAGCGGCTGATGGATACGGTCATCAGAAGTTCGCACTCATGCCTTTTCTTATGGCTTCTGTCCAGTTCAAGCATATATGCTGACACGTCCTGACAGCCCAGAAGATGCATATGTCGGCTAACCCGTTTCTTGACCCCTTTTCTGACCTTCCTATATCCTTCCCATGAGAGACCGAAGTATTTCAGAAGCTGTCTAAACTGCTGATCATCCATAAGAGCACTTCAGCATCATCCAATCATGGAAAGAATTAGGATCATGGACTAGTGTTTCACTCAAACAGTCCCATCAATCTTTTCAGTCGCTTAATCGCTCTGGGCAGTACCTCTCCGATCGCTTCACTAAATCTGAGATGGGCATACGGGTCAAGTGGTGTTTCGCCCCTATTGATGATGACCAGTCTTGCGCCGGCACGATGAGCCTCCATCGGCATATCGGCTGCAGGCGTTACCACAAGGCTTGACCCTACAACTACAAACAGATCGCTCTTTCGTGAATGCTCAAAAGACAGGCTGAGATCCCTTTCCGGAAGGGACTGACCAAAATCAACCACACTGGACGTAAGTGTTCCACCGCACTGGCAATTCGTTTGCCCAACTGAGCGGTCTATGGTTTTTCCGCACTTCGTGCATCGAAGTTTTGTGATATTCCCGTGCAGTTCAGCTAATAGTTCAGGCAGGATTCCAGATTTAAAATGGAGATTGTCCACATTCTGCGAAATGAGGAATTTCAGCTTGCCCAACCTTTGAAGCTCCGCAACGGCCATGTGGCCTTTGTTAGGATCAACTGAATCCCATGACCTGGTCATGGGTTTGGATGCAAGACCCTTATCACGCCGCGTCCATAATCCATCGGGTCCCCTGAAGTCGGGAAGGCCCGATTCCGTGCTGATCCCGGCTCCCGTAAAAATAACCGGATAACGGGACTCATACAGCCAATGGGCCAGGGTCTGAATTCTCTTATCGAGATCCTCTTCCATAACTACCGCCTTAGCAAGTCAAGATTTGTTGCATTATAGCATTAGAAGATGTAAAAAATCACGCCCAGTATTGGGCCTCCAAAATGATTTACCCAAAACAGCCTAAGGCTGTTTTGGGTAAAAAGGCATTTTAAAGAATAGCTGATTGATTCCATGGACCTTCTCCGGTTTTATAAAAATTGCCGTCTTTGTCCTCGTAACTGCGGTGTCAATCGTGTTGATGGTGGAGAAAAAGCCCGGATGGGTTTTTGTGGGGAAACGGATCAGCTTAGAGTGGCTTACGTAGGCCCCCATTTCGGGGAAGAACCACCGATCACAGGCAAAAACGGTTCAGGGACGGTCTTTTTCACGGGCTGTTCACTCAGGTGTTCTTTCTGCCAGAACTACCAGATTTCTCATCAGGATGTGGGCGAAAACGTAAGTATGGAGGAATTGATCCATGAGTTGAAAAACATGATCCTGCACAATCATGTCCACAATATCAATTTTGTAACCCCGGATCATTTTTTCCCGCACGTCTTCATTCTTGTATCCCTTTTGCGTGAAAATGGCTTTGATCTTCCCATTATCTATAATCTCTCCGGATACGAGTCCGTTGAAATATTAAAAACCGCTGAAGATTATGTTGACATTTATCTCCCCGACTTTAAGTACTCGGATACGTCTATTGCCGCCAAGCTCTCAAAATGCCCTGATTATCCTGAAGTGGCATTGGAGGCCCTTGCCGAAATGATCAGACAAAAAGGTTTTCTTGACGTCTGCTCAACGGGCGACACTTTCGCCAAAAAAGGCGTTTTGGTCAGGCACCTGATACTGCCCGGCAAGGTGGAAAATTCAATTGCTGTTCTGACAACCCTTTTTGTGGAATTCGGCAGCGGGTTGCCACTGAGTCTTATGTCCCAATATTACCCTTTCATCGCGCACAAGGACCAGAATCTGAACCGTTTTGTATCAGAAGAAGAATTTGACCTGGTGTATTCCCATGCCAGAGATCTGGGCTTTGAGCATCTCCTTGTACAGTTTCCTGAAGAAGACCTTTTGCGCAAACCAGGAATCTCTCCGTTTTTGCCAGATTTCACAAAGGCCCAACCATTTGAATAAACTTAAAAAGAAATATAATGCTTAAAGACCAGAAAAGTTTTAAGCTGTCTTGGTTGTATCTACTCAGGTGGATAGACTGAAGGTGGAAGGCTAATAGGGACAAATCATGCGTGATCACAAAAAATTAGGTGTTTAGACTTAAGACTGAAGATGGAGGAAGGCTGTCAGGGAAATTCAGCGTTTGGGCTTCTTGTCCAACGAGGATTCATCTCTGATTGAACCAAAGGTAGTGGAAACCGAGAAGGTCTTGAATGGCTTGATTCGAGCGTTGCGAGATGGTTGAAATACTTCAGCCTTCAGTCTTCAACCTAAATAGCTGGGTAGTTACTCTTGGTTTACCTGGCAACTTCCTTTATTGACACGAAAACGGGCTTTTGTTAAAAAAATCAAATTGTTGCAAATTATAAACGGAATCGCAAAATGAAAACTGCATACCTCGACTGCTTCTCAGGCATCAGTGGCGATATGTTCTTAGGCGCCCTTCTCGATGCAGGACTTTCCTTTAATGAACTTAAACATAAACTTCAGACCCTCCCTGTCGATGGCTACCACCTTGAAATAAGAAAGGAAGCCCGAAACCTGATCTTCGGCACCAGGTTTGTCGTAACGCCTGAAAAAAAGGAGCAGCCCCACAGGAATCTCGAAGCTATTCGAGATATCATAGAGCAGGGAAGCTTTAATGAGACAGTCAAGAAAAAGAGTTTTGAGATATTCGAGGACCTCGCCAAGGTGGAAGGAAATGTCCACAATTTGCCGCCGGAGGAGGTCCATTTCCACGAAATCGGTTCAGTGGATTCGATCATTGATATCGTCGGTACTGTCTATGGCATCGAACGCTTGGGGATCCAAATACTTACCGTCTCTCCCCTTCCCCTTGGTTCAGGGTTTGTAGAAACAGCCCACGGCAGGATACCGGTTCCTTCCCCTGCCACAATTGCCATTCTAAAAGGCGTCCCTGTTTTTGATTCAGGCCTGCATCATGAAATGGTCACCCCGACTGGGGCCGCACTGGCAAAAGGGCTTGCCAGTTCTTTCGGATCTATTCCTCCTATGGTGATACAGAATGTCGGTTACGGTGCAGGGAAGAGGGAACTGCCAGACAGGCCCAACCTGCTTAGAATCCTGATCGGGGATCAGCAAGCCGAAGACCAAACGGATACTGTAGTAATTCTTGAAACCAATATAGATGACACAAATCCGGAATGGCTGGGATATCTCATGGATCGTTTATTTGATGCCGGGGCACTTGATGTAGTTTTTTCACCAGTCCAGATGAAAAAGAATCGACCCGGTATCCAGGTCCATGTTATGGGTCGCCCCGAACAGAAAGATAGCTTGATGGAGATCATGTTTGTGGAAAGCACTACCCTGGGCATCCGATTCCGCTATAGTCAGCGCAAGGTATTGGAAAACTGTATAACAGAAATTGATAGCCCCTGGGGAAAAATCAGAGTCAAAAAGGTCACAAATAGGGATGGAACGCCTTTTTTCCTGCCTGAATATGAGGACTGCAGGAAAGTTGCCTTGGAAAATAATCTACCGCTGAAAGAAATTTTTTACTGGGTCATGGCTTTGAATAAAATAAAATGAACTGTATTTACTTGCAGTTAAATTATACTCAATCTGAAATCCGCAATCTGAAACCCGAAATGGTTTAATACCTGCTTGATGTCAAAATCTCAATCTGATAATTTTTCAGTACGGGATGTCTTCAGAAAATCCGGTTTTTCTGAGAAGACTGCGTTGGCCCTGTCCACCTGGTTCGGCACCGGGCTTCTGCCGGTAGCACCGGGCACATTTGGAACACTGGCTACGGTACCCCTCATCCTGGGATTAAATGCCCTTGGAATATGGTATAATGTCCTTGCCCTGGTGACCGTTGCCGGCGTTGCTATCTGGGCCTCGGATTGGAGTCAGGATCTACTGGATACAAATGATCCTCCGGAGATAGTCATTGACGAAGTTGCCGGCTTTTTGGTCACCATGTTCCTTTTGCCTCATACGTGGCTGGCCCTTGCCTTGGGCTTTATGTTATTCCGGTTTTTTGACATTATTAAGCCTTACCCTGTAAAAAAGGTTGAAAGGTTTAAGGGTGGATTCGGAATCGTTTTAGATGACCTGTTGGCAGGTTTTTACGCAAATTTGGGTGTGAGGATAATCCTTTTTATATTGGATAGGACGTAATCAACTGATTCTAAACCGTGGGTTCGCCATATTCTTAGTAATCTGAATCTCAATCCACCGGAGGCGGAATGGCTGAGCCCTAAGAACACAAATGTCATGCAAGGCGAAATTATTACAATAGGCAACGAACTTACTTCGGGCAGGACACTTAATCTGAACGCCTGGTATGCCGCCGGGAGACTAACAGCCTCAGGACTGCGCGTGAGCCGTATTACATCCGTGGGAGATGATTTCAAAATGGTCTCCGATTCCTTGAAAAAGGCAATGAAGACATCTCGTTTTGTTATTGCAACGGGTGGACTTGGCTCGACCGAAGACGACATAACCAATGAGATTGTGGCCAAGGCCCTGAAAAGGCCCCTTTGTCTTGACCGACAGATGTTTGAACAGATCAAGTGCCATGCTGAGGCGAGGGATATGGAAATTACGCCCTCTCTTGAGAAAATGGCGTGGATGCCGGAAGGTTCGAAAATGCTGAATCCCGAAGGCACTGCCTGTGGTTTTTCACTCGTGGAAAAAGGGGTGCGCCTGTATTTTCTTCCTGGGGTACCGGATCAAATGCGTTATCTCCTGGATAAGTTTGTCCTGCCGGAAATCTTGACACTTTACAAGACACTTCCTGTAATGAGGCAGAGAATCCTGAAACTGTATGGCCTTAATGAGCCGAGCATTGCCGAAATCCTTAAAGAGCTCCAGGGAAAAACAGAGGGTATCATTCTGGGATTTTATCCCCATTTTCCCGAAAATCACATCACCATCAGCCTTCGTGGCAAGGACGAGCCCTCTGTTACAAAAGAACTGGGCAGGGTTGAAAAGGAGATAAGGCGCCTTGTGGGTTCCTATATTTTTGCAGATAGAAATCATGGTATGGAAGACGTGGTCGGACGATTGCTCGCAGCAAAAAACCTGACCATCTCTGTTGCCGAATCATGTACCGGTGGAATGATCGGTCACAGGCTCACGAATGTTCCCGGAAGTTCGGAATATTTCCAGGGCGGGGTTGTTGCTTACAGCGATCAATCCAAGACAAAACTCCTGAGTGTCCGCAAAGAGACCCTTGAAAAATACGGGGCAGTAAGTGATAAGACGGTAAGAGAAATGGCCTATGGGGTAAGGAAATATATTAAAACAGATCTCGGTCTGGCAGTAACTGGTATTGCCGGTCCTGATGGTGGGACCAAAGAGAAACCCGTAGGGACCGTTCATATCGGTCTGGCCACTAAAGATGACACCTATTCGGGGAAATATCGCTTCTGGGGCAACAGAGAGCAGGTCAAGTCAAATACTTCAATGATGGCCTTAGACTGGATTAGAAGGTGGCTTAATGGAGATCCGTTCCTTCCTGGCATTTGAACTGCCGGTTAAAATAAAGGAAATTATTTCCCGTGCCTCAGCAGAAATGAAAAAACTCTCTTTGCATGTTCGATGGGTTAGGGTAGATAATATTCACCTTACAGTAGTTTTTATGGGAAACATTTCTGAAGATGATCTCGGACAAATAGGGGAGGCAGTATCAAAGGTATGCAAGCGATACGGTCCTTTCAATATCTCTTTGAATGGAAGCGGTATTTTTGGCAGCCGGCGCAACCCCAGGGTCCTCTGGATCGGGTTAGACGGGGACCTTGAGAGGATTTCCTATTTCAGAAACTCCCTTCAAAAACACTTGAAGCCCTTTGGAATCAAGGAGGAAAAGCGGCGGTTTAAACCGCACCTGACCCTTGGAAGGTTTCGAAAAGGCACCGAGTCCAACGTGGATTTGGATGACCTTTTGTCAACATATCAAAATATAACCAGTCCTTTATGCGCCGTTGAAGAACTTATTCTGTTTAGAAGTGAACTAAAGCCAGGCGGGGCTGTATATTCTAAAGTGGAGGCATGGCCCCTTATCGGAAGCCATTGATAAATAGCACAGAGTGCCCAAAAACGAGGTAAGAAAAAATTTTTAGGGAGGATAAACCTATGGACAGAGAAAGAGCTGTGGAACAGGCCATATCCCAGATAGAGAAACAATTCGGTCGAGGTTCCATTATGAAAATGGGGGAGGAAAAGATCCTGGACATTCCTGCCATCTCCACAGGATCGATTGCCCTGGACCTTGCCCTCGGAATCGGGGGTGTTCCGCGGGGAAGGGTTATGGAGATCTATGGGCCTGAGGCTTCGGGAAAAACCACATTGGCCCTTCATATAGCTGCCGAGGCCCAGACAACGGGAGGAATGGTAGCCTTTGTAGATGCCGAACATGCCCTTGACATGGCCTACGCCAGAAACCTTGGCGTGGATGTGGACAGCCTGTTGGTCTCACAACCCGATACGGGCGAGCAGGGCCTGGATATCGCGGAAATTCTCGTCAGAAGCGGGGCCATTGATGTTCTGGTAATTGATTCTGTGGCCGCGCTTGTACCCAGGGCTGAGATTGAGGGGGACATGGGCGATCACCATGTGGGCTTACAGGCCAGATTGATGTCCCAGGCCCTGAGGAAGCTTACTGCTGCCATCAGCAAATCCATGACCTGCGTCATATTCATAAACCAGATCAGGATGAAAATCGGTGTCATGTTCGGAAACCCGGAAACCACCACGGGCGGTAATGCCCTGAAGTTTTACTCGACTGTGCGTATGGATATCCGGCGGATAGGCGCTATCAAGGATGGTGATCAGATCATTGGAAACAGGACACGTGTTAAAGTAGTAAAAAATAAGATCGCACCTCCTTTCAAGGAAGCGGAATTTGATATAATCTATGGACATGGGATCTCCAAGGAGGGCGATATGCTTGACCTGGGCGTTTCCTTAGGCATCATAGAAAAGAGCGGGGCATGGTATTCCTTCGCGGATGAGAGGATCGGTCAGGGAAGAGAAAACGTAAAACACTTTTTGGCCGAAAACAAAGATATAATGGAAAAAATTACCGGGTCTATCCTCGAAAAAACGGGGCTTAAAGAAAAAAGGGAGAAAGGCAACAATAATGTGGAAGAAGAAACCAGCAAGTAGACACTAAAAGATCATAGCTCATAGTAAAATATGTGAAAAGCTTCTTTTTTAAGGGCCATATGTTATTGGCTAAACATACGGATAATACAATGAATTTCAGGGAAATCAGGGAAAAATTTTTAACATATTTCAATACACACGGTCACGAGATTGTGGAGAGTTCTTCATTGATTCCCAAGGATGACCCTACCCTTCTATTTACAAATGCGGGAATGGTCCAGTTCAAAAGCCTGTTTCTTGGAGAAGAAAAAAGAAGCTATTCAAGGGCCGCCACCTCCCAGAAATGCGTCCGGGCCGGCGGAAAACATAATGACCTCGAAAATGTGGGCTACACCTCCAGACACCACACCTTTTTTGAAATGCTCGGCAACTTTTCCTTTGGGGACTATTTCAAGGAAGAAGCCATCACATGGGCATGGGAACTGCTGACAGAAGGCTATAATCTCCCTGTAGACAGACTCTATGTTACCGTGTACAAGGACGATGACGAGGCATACCGAATATGGGAAAGAAACATTGGGATCCCTACAGAAAAGATCGTTCTTTTGGGTGAAAAAGACAATTTCTGGGCCATGGGCGAAACGGGCCCTTGCGGTCCCTGTTCGGAAATTCATATTGATCAGGGCGCTTCAATGGGCTGCGGCAAACCTGACTGTGCGCCGGGATGCGACTGCGATCGATATTTAGAGATATGGAACCTGGTTTTTACCCAGTTTGATAGGGGGCCGAGCGGGAAGTTAACTCCCCTGCCCAAGCCGAACATTGACACTGGCATGGGATTGGAGAGGATTACGGCCGCGGTTCAGGGAGTTCCCTCTAATTATGATACTGATCTTTTCAAAGGCGTCATCGACAGGATACAAGAACTTTCCGGGAAAAAATACCATGAGAATGAAAAACAGGATGTGGCCTTCAAGGTCATTGCTGACCATGCACGTGCTACTGCCTTCCTGATTGGTGACGGTATCCTGCCATCAAACGAAAGCAGGGGATATACCTTGAGACGTATCATCCGAAGGGCCATCCGCTTTGGACAGGTTCTCGACCTGGATGATTCATTTCTCCATTCCATTTGCAGCAAGGTCATTGAAGTAATGGGCCAGGACTATGAAGAGCTTATCCGGTCAAAGAGCCTAATTGAAGGTGTTGTGAATAACGAAGAGAAAAGGTTTGCTGACACCCTGCATTACAGCATGAAAGTGCTCGATGAAGAAATTGAAACATTGAAAGCCAAAGGCGGCGACACTATTCCCGGAGAGGTTGCCTTCAAGCTTTACGACACCTATGGATTGTCCGTGGATATCGTGGAAGACGTGGCACGCGATGAAAACCTGCATGTGGACGTGGCGGGATTTGACAAAGCCATGTCCAGACAAAGGTCTCTTTCGCAGGAATCATGGAAGGGAAGCGGCGAAGAAGAAATCCCTGAAGGCTTTCGCAGCCTCTTGGCACGTGACATCACAAGCCGTTTTTTAGGGTATGAAACCCTGTGTTCAAAGGCAAACATAGCAGCGATTTTGGTGGAGGGGAAAGAAACCCATTCGGCTGAGTCAGGAACTCGCGCAGAAGTTGTACTGGACCAAACGCCCTTTTATGGTAAGGCTGGCGGACAGGTTGGGGATATAGGTTGGATCCTGAACGGTGAAATGAGATTTCACGTTGCGGACACCCTGAAATATGGTCAGGGCCTTATTGTTCACAAGGGACAACTGGAAGCAGGGAGACTTTCCGTTGGTGATGAGGTAGAAGCAAGGGTCGATGAGGAAAAAAGGAAGGCCACGGCGCTAAACCACTCAGCCACGCATCTTCTTCACGCAGCACTCCGGGAAGTGCTGGGCGACCACGTAAAACAAGCAGGCTCAATGGTATCTCCGGACAGGCTTCGATTTGACTTCAGCCACTTTACGCGGGTAGAACCCGAAAAACTAATAGAGATCGAACGCCTCGTGAACAGCCACATCCGCAACAACCTGCCACTTCACACGGACGAGATGTCCAAGGAAGAGGCATTCAAAACAGGGGCAATGGCCATTTTTGAAGAGAGGTATGGTGAGACGGTCAGGCTTGTCCGCATTGGTGATGGTGTTAGCATGGAGTTGTGCGGCGGGACTCACACGGATCGCACGGGCGATATTGGTCTTTTTCGTATTGCAAGTGAAAGCGCGGTCGGTGCAAATGTGCGCCGGATAGAGGCCTTAACCGGTAAAGCAGCTCTTCAGTATGATCAACAGCAAAGCCATGAACTCAGGCTTGCGGCATCACTCTTGAAAACCTCCCCGGATAAATTGGGAGAACGACTTGAGCAGCTCTTGAAGGAATACAAGGAAAAGGATAGGGAACTCGAATCCCTGAAAGGGAAACTCCTTTCCAAGAAATCTGAAGACCTCCTCTCGGGCGTGAGAGAAATAAGTGGCATCAAAGTCATAGCTCGGGAACTGGAAGCCGGTTCACCGAAAGACCTCCGCGAGTCAGCGGACAGGATAAAAGACAAGCTCGGTTCAGGGGTTATTCTTTTAGGGGCAAAGCAGGAAGGCAAGGCGATGCTTACCTGTTCGGTCACCAGAGATCTGGTGAATCGATTCAGGGCGGGGGATATTATCAAGCAATTGTCAATTATCGTGGGGGGCAAGGGTGGCGGACGTCCGGACATGGCCCAGGGCGGTGGGAACAAACCGGAAAAAATGGGAAAAGCACTTGAAGCCCTGTACGACCTAATCAAACGGATGGGTTAACCGGTACCACCAGGACTTCTTTTTCTCTTTTAACACCTTTTGTCGTGCTTCCTCTGCGGGCAACCTTTCCTTACATTTGCCCAGGTACTCAAGGGCCTCATGATATTGACCAAAATCGGGATAGTTTTCAACGATATAACGATACCGTTCCATGGCTGCCCGATATTTTTTCCTCTTGAAGTAATAATGGCCCACGTATAATTCATATTCCGAAAGATTTATATAACACTCCCTTATTTTCCTGCGCGCATTGTTGGCATATTCACTGCTTGGAAATTTCTTTACCAGCCGCTCGAATTCATCTTTAGCCAGGAAGGCGTGGGTTTGAGCCCTATCAATAGTGCTCACCTGGCTGAAATGGCACATACCCTTCTGGAAAATCACATAAGGAACATTCGGGTTTTTCGGGTGTAACCTTTCAAAATCATTATAGGCCTGATAGGCTTCATCATAAAGCTCGTCCCTATAAAGGGCATCAGCCATCTTGAGCTCTGCATCGGTAGCGAACTTGCTGTATGGGTATCTATCCTTCAGCTTCTGAAAGGCCACAGTTGCGTCCTCGTAGCGTCCCTTTTCCAGCATTCTCGTGCCCTCGCTCATAAGCTCATCTGCGGATTTTTCCGGCTCTTCCCCGAAAAATTGATCGTACAACGCGCAACCGTTAACAAACATGATTAAAAAGGTCGCGATAAAAAACCATTTCATCATATTACGTGATTCGCACATAACAATCTTCAACGCCTTTCTTGCAAGATACCCGTCCACCTGTCCCGTGTAGTTCATCTCATATTTCACTGGGACTCACTATGCATCAATGCTTTCAACATATTTTCCAGCAGCAAAAGCCGCTGTAGCCCCTTCACCAACTGCCGTTGAAACCTGGCGGAGAACCTTGGATCGAATATCCCCAGCAGCAAACACTCCAGGAACAGATGTCTCCATGTCATTATTCGTAACCACAAAGCCGCGCCTATCCAGTTCCAGTTGCCCCTTAACCAGTTCGTTATTGGGGTTGTAGCCAACAAAGACAAAAACTCCCTGCAGCGAAAGACGTGACTCTTGACCAGTTTTCACATTTTTCAGATCGATTCCCTCTACTCCTGCCTCACCTACAATCCGCGTCGGTATGGTATCCCATACCAACTCTATCTTTTCTTCGGCAAAGGCCCGCTCCTGAAGCAGTTTCGTGGCTCTCAGTTCGTCCCGCCGGTGTATGATATAGATTTTACTGGCAAACCGCGACAAAAAAAGAGCTTCCTCCACGGCTGTATCGCCACCCCCAATGACAGCAACCTCTTGATCCCTGTAAAAAGGTCCGTCACAGGTGGCACAGTAGGAAACCCCCTTGCCTGTCAGAAGATCCTCTCCTTCGATCCCTAATTTTTGCGGGGCTGCGCCGAATGCCAGGATTAGGCTCTTGGTTTCCAGTGTTCCCTTGTCAGTCACCAAGGTCTTCTTTCCGGGAGTGAGTTCCAACCGGATCACTTCTTGGTTCTGGATTTCCAGACCAAATTTTTCGGTCTGGCGTTTCATCCTGTCCACCAGTTCAAACCCTGATACTCCATCTGGGAAACCCGGGTAGTTTTCCACCCAATCAGTGGTCAAAATCAGACCGCCGGGTGAGAATCTTTCCAGCAATATGGTTCTGAGACGCGCCCTGGCAGCGTAAAGGCCGGCCGTAAGGCCAGCAGGTCCGGCCCCTATAATTATCAAATCTTCCACAATAAACCCCTGATCTATAGCAAACAGAAACCCCGCCTTTTCTTCTTATTCTCAGGAACGGGGTTTTGACAGAGAGGCCTTATAAAAGCTTTTTTATTTCTTCATCAATATGGCTCTTCGGATAAGCACCTATTATCGTCTGAGCTACCTCCCCTCCCTTGAAGAGAATAAGGGTGGGGATATTCCTGATACCGAATCTTCCGGGAGTCTGGCGGTTTCCGTCCACGTCCATGGAAGCAATTTTTATCCTGCCTTTATACTCCTGAGCCAACTCCTCAACTACAGGTGACACCATTTTGCACGGACCGCACCATTCCGCCCAAAAATCCACCATGGCAGGAATTTCGGAATTTAGTATTTCTTCATCAAACGTTTCATCGGTTACATTTAATACGTCAGCCATACCTCATCTCCTTTCAGCCATAAAATTTCTCTTAAAGTTAATACTGCCCGATCTTTTTGTCAACTCAACGGAGTACCGCAAAAAAGGAAACCCTGGCAGTAAAAACACATTTCGGTAAAACCACTGAATCTTGGTATTGGAAAACTTTCAGGGGGACTTTTTAGGGGAAAAAGAAGAGAACCGGATATATTTTCGGTGCCCCATCTTATTATCACTATTTTTTCGAGGGCCTCAAGTCAGGTGGATAGATAAATTTAGGATCCATCCGGTAGGTCCAGGGAAGACCCCACCACTGCCATCCATAGTGCTTTCTATGGTTATAGCCATATATCTTGTTCCTTTTAGCAAGCTGACGATAGAATTTGTGCCTGTTACTGTCTTCAAATGAGGGGAATTCAGGTCCTTCAAAACCATTTTTTACATTAAATACATTCTTAAATCCAGCATCAATAAGATCCTTGGCAGCGGGTTCACTTCGTATTCCATCACTGCAAATGATAAGTAACTTATCAGTCTTGTTAAATAATTTACCTATCTCTTGAACAAAGGACTTGTTTTTAATATCGAATCGATAACCGCACTTGTCATCCTTTTTGCCAAACTCTTCGGACATGAACATGTACGGAAAAAGGTAAGCATTGATAGGATGGCCTACAAATTGGTATTCGGCTCTTGTCCTTACATCAATGAGGTAGGTGTCAGGGACAGTGTTAAGCATATCGTATGCCTCAATGCTTAATATTTCCTTTGCTTCCTGGGCAAAAGCACCTTCCACCAATGAAAAAAGGAAGACAATGACAATAATAAGAAAACCTGAAAGCAAGGTTTGCTTTTTCATGGCGCCAGCTTTTTCGCTTTTATAGATTCTAATCTTGAAGACCTCACTGGAAGAAAATCCCGCCTAGTCCCGCCCGGAACCGCCATTTGCAAGCTCAATCTAATAATACTGCCATCTCCGGGAAAAACAAGAAAAACCTTATCTTTATGGGCCTAAAGTTAGAAACAATTATTAATCCAACATCCATTTATTTGTCAATGAAAAACATAAGATCTAAAACAGCTTCATCTGGAACAACTGTCTGAAACAACTGCCTTGACAGACAACCTGAGGATGCATAACATCTCTTGCTGCCCATATTGTCCAGTTCCTGTCTATTTCATGTGTTATGCCTGATTCTGGCTGAAGTTTCAGGTTGTTTAAAATACAATGTTCGCCCATCAATTGCACAATATGGACTGGCTCTTACTTCCCTGGTTAGTAACTGGTCAAATATTTACCTTCAACACTTTTGAGGAATATACTTATGTATACCAGCAAGGTTTATTTTTCAGATCTCAGGGCCTCTGCAAAAGAGAACCTCCTGTCCAAAATGGTGAGACTTATGGATGCGGGAGGTCTCCAAGACATTATCTCACCTCGGAGTCTTGTCGCAATTAAACTGCATTTTGGTGAGAAGGGAAATACCGCCTTTATCCGGCCGCTCTTCCTGCGGAGGATTGCGGACCGGGTTAGGGAGTTGGGAGCCTCGCCTTTTCTGACCGATACCAACACCCTTTATTCTGGGACAAGGGGCAACAGTATCTCCCATCTTAATACCGCCGTACAGAACGGTTTCGCCTATTCAGTGGTTAATGCGCCGATCATCATTGCAGATGGTATCAGAGGTGCGTCCTTCTCAAGGGTCAAAATCGACCAGGAAATCATAAAAACAGCATATTTGGGAAAGGAGATTGTTGAATCGGATGCCTTGCTCAGCGTGGCCCATTTTAAAGGACACGAACTATCAGGATTCGGAGGTACAATAAAAAATTTGGGGATGGGGTGTGCGGCCAGGAAAGGTAAACTGGAGCAACACTCCGATTTATGTCCAAAAATCAAACGCAAAAAATGCGTTGGATGCGGTGATTGCGCTGAACACTGTGCACAAAATGCAATCTCACTTACTGAGGATAAGGCAAAGATTGATCCGCAAAAGTGTGTAGGATGCGGGGAATGCATCCTTATCTGTCCGAACGGTGCAATTGATGTTCAATGGAGTGCGGATACCTCCATTTTTCAGAAAAAGATGGTCGAATACGCCTCTGCCGTGCTGAAAGAAAAACAAGGAAAGGCGTTGTTCATAAATTTTTTGACCAACATTTCTCCCGCTTGTGACTGCTATGGTCACAGCGACGCACCCATAGTCCGCGATATCGGCATTGTTGTTTCCAAAGATCCCGTGGCCATTGATCAGGCCTCAGTGGACATGGTCAATCTTCAGACGGCCGCAGAGGGTTCCAGCCTCGAGGCATCCAGTCCGCCTGGTGAAGATAAATTCGGAAATCTCTATCCAAAGATTGACTGGTCCATTCAATTGGAGTACGCAGAAAAAATAGGCTTAGGCGGACGTGAATATGAGCTGATAACAATATAAAGGCAGTCCCTTGACTGTCGCAACCCTCCCACAGCCATTACATTTGAAGCCAAAAAGAGATGGCGCCAAATAAGAACAAAAGCAAGCCTGAATGATTCCCTGCAATTTCCTTCTGATCCTGGCCTAAACAAATCTTCGGGACCGCATTATATTTTGCTGTCATTGATAACCTGTTGGCAATGTTCAGAAATGTTCGCATGGGGTATGAATTCATCCGATTCCCGTGTATGGATCCTTAAGTCTGGTGCCTAAAAATCAGGATAGGTCTTGTCAAATCGAAGGGCATGGGACTCTTTTTTCAGAATCGACTCGGCCAGAGCGCTGGACTTGGCAATCCTGCAAACCAAGGCGGGCGGCGGGCTGCCCAGGTTTATGCCCTATCCTGTGTCCTGGGCGTGAAGCATAGCAAGCTACCCGCCCGCCTCAGGTAGCAGGGTCAT
>JAFDHL010000047.1 GCA_019308785.1 Deltaproteobacteria bacterium | reverse complement strand
GGTTGATGAGTTTGATTATAAATTACGTTGAAACCCTAAGTATTCTCATAAAACAGATGACTGTTATCGATGTCATGGCACAAGAAAGTGTTATCGATGTTGTGGCACTCATCAACTACTATGTAGTCAGGCTGAAGCTGTTTAGACCGAAGGCTGAAGGGGTCCGAAAAGCACAATTGACGCACTTTGGTGGAGAAAGAGCAGATTCTCGCAACAAACATGGCTTCAAATTGAGCCGTATTCCCGTTTTTCCTAACAGTCTTCAGCCTACCTACCTGAGTTACCTTTTTTATCTTAATTGACGCTTCCTCTTTTTATGGCATCAAGCATTGTAACCGTCTCAACGGTTTTTTTAACATTATGTGCCCTGACAATATGCGCGCCATTTATCACCATATAAGCGATCGTGGCCATTGTACCCGTGTCTCTCTCGTGGGGCTCTTTGTCCAGTATGTGGCCGATGAAGGCCTTGTTGGACGCGCCTAACAAAACCGGCCTTTGAAGGGCCTCAAACCGGAAGAGTTCTTTCATAATTTTGAGATTGTCATCAAATGTTTTTCCAAATCCGATCCCTGGGTCCACAATAATTAAATCTTCACTGATTCCTGCGGCCACAGCCCGTTTTACGGCATCCTTCAGAAAGTCCAGGATCTCGGGGATAAGATCCTCATAGGCGGGATTTTCCTGCATATTTTCAGGTGTTCCCTTCATATGCATGAGGATCACGGGAACTCCTGCCTTGGCTGCAATTGAAGCCATTTGAGGATCAAACCTTAAGGCGCTGATATCATTGATTATGGATGCCCCGCATTTCAAGGCCTCCCGGGCCACCTCACACTTGTAAGTATCTATGCTGATTGGAATTGTGAGTTCTTCGGACAGGGCCTCAATTACAGGAATTACCCGATCCATTTCTTCGTTACTGGAGATTTTTCGGGCATAGGGTCTTGTTGATTCGCCACCCACATCAATGATATCGGCACCCTCCCGGTCCATTACCAAGGCATGTTCGACAGCTTTATCCAGGTCAAAATAGCGGCCCCCGTCTGAAAAGGAATCGGGGGTTACATTCAAAACCCCCATGACATGAGTTCTCTGGTCCAGGTTCAAGCAGTAGTTTGACCAGTTCAGCGTGAATCCCATTCAATTCATTCCTTTTCTCAGGATGCCTTGGCCTCGGTTTCTTGAGGTTCTGGTACGCCCCCGGCAGCCATTATTTCATCAATATCATGACTGTCCAGGGTCTCTTTTTCCAGGAGGCTATTGGCCATTCGATGCAGGGTATCGAGATTATCTTTAATCAACTGCGAGGTTTTCTGGTAGGCGCCGGTTACAATACTTTTTACCTCTAAATCGATCTTCTGTGCTGTTTCCTCACTGTAATCTCTATGCTGAGAGATCTCCCTGCCCAAAAAAATCTGTTCCTCCTTCTTGCCAAAGGTAAGGGGCCCCAGCTCCTGGCTCATGCCGTAGTTACATACCATTTTGCGGGCTATCTCAGAGGCCCGTTCAATATCATTTCCAGCACCGGTTGTCTGCACGTCCAGGACAATCTCCTCAGCAGCCCTTCCACCCATTAATATGGCGATCGTGCTTAACAGATATTCTTTCGGATAGGTGTGTTTATCATCCACGGGTAGCTGCTGGGTCAATCCAAGGGCCATACCCCTCGGGATAATGGTCACCTTGTGGATAGGATCCGCGTTGGGAAGTAATTTGGCCACTAAGGTATGTCCTGCCTCATGGTAGGCGGTGAGTTTCTTTTCTTCATCACTGATGATCATGCTTTTCCGTTCTGCGCCCATAAGGACCTTGTCCTTGGCATCTTCGAAATCGACCATTCCGACCCTGTCTTTGGCACGTCTGGCCGCCAGAAGGGCTGCTTCATTCACCATATTCTCAAGATCAGCACCGGTGAATCCCGGGGTGCCACGGGCGAGCACGGAAACATCCACGTCATCAGCTATCAGTTTTTGCCTGAGATGAACTTTCAGAATCCCCTCGCGGCCCTTTATGTCCGGAACCGGCACAACCACCTGACGGTCGAAGCGGCCGGGTCTTAGAAGGGCCGGGTCAAGCACATCCGGCCTGTTGGTCGCAGAGATCAGTATGACACCCTCGTTAGACTCAAAGCCATCCATTTCCACAAGAAGCTGATTAAGCGTCTGTTCTCGTTCATCATGCCCACCGCCGAGGCCGGCACCACGGTGTCGCCCGACAGCGTCTAATTCGTCAATAAAAATGATACAGGGCGCATTTTTTTTGCCCTGTACAAACAGATCCCTGACCCTGGAGGCACCGACGCCCACAAACATCTCAACGAAATCCGATCCGCTGATGTTGAAAAAGGGAACGTCGGCTTCGCCAGCGATGGCCCTCGCCAGAAGCGTTTTCCCCGTGCCGGGCGATCCCACCAGAAGGACCCCTTTTGGGATCCTCCCTCCGAGCCGGGTGAATTTTTTAGGGTCACGGAGAAATTCAACGATCTCCTCCAGTTCTTCCTTGGCCTCTTCAATCCCAGCCACGTCGTCAAAGGTGACCTTCTCCTGGGAATCACTCATGAGCTTGGCGCGGCTCTTTCCGAACGACAGTGCCTTTCCTCCTCCAGCCTGCATCTGCCGCATGAAGAATATCCAGACGCCGATCAACAACAGCATGGGAACCCATGAGAGAAACACCTGGAACCAGGGAGAATCCTCTCCCGGCTTTGCAGTCAGTTTAACGCCCTTGCTTCTAAGTAGTTTGATTAATTCGGGGTCTTTCGGGGCGAATGTCTTGAAAGGCCCTTGTGCGGACATGCCCGATATATTGTCTCCCTGAATTGTCACGCTGATTACGCTTCCGTTCTCTACCATGCTTAGAAAATCACTGTAACCGACAGAGATGCTGCTCCTGTCCGGGTGTTTGAATATCTGAAATAACATCACCATCATGAGGCTGATTATAAGCCAGAGAGCAAGATTTTTATAAAATGGATTCAATTTGGTAAAACCTCCATAAATTTAGTTTATAAGAACTTTTCACGCGGGCCTCAGCTTTTTAGGCGTCTTGTTAAGGGGTTTGATTCTGCCAAGAGGTAATGGCTGAGAATCATAATACTTATTATAATTACATTTTTCTAAATTTCTATAAAAATTTATTATGTCTTTATCTTACGGACACCCTGAAGTCTTTCACTTTTTTGTTGACATGGCAACAGGTTGCGTTGTCAACATATAGACGTCTTTTGATAGTGTGAACCAAATATGCAGGGACAGCATGATTTTCATAAGAATTGGCGTTCCTTAAAGGAGTAATAGATGGGTCAAGACAACTTCACTGAACAGGATCTCCGGCAGATAAGGGATCACGGACTCTCCGTGGATGAAGTCCAAAGGCAGATTGACCTGTTTAAGATGCCTCCTCCTTACCTTAAGCTGATGGGTGCGTGTACGCCCGGAAAGGGCATTAAGGTTATTCCCCGGGAAGAAATACAAGGGCTGATAATAACTTATGAGGTTGAGGCCATGAAAGGTCGCTGCCTAAAGTTCGTTCCTGCCTCGGGAGCTGCAAGCCGGATGTTCAAAACGCTTTTTCAATACCTGAACCAGGATAAGGAAGTCACAAAGGAACTGGTTGTGAGGCAAGCCCAGGAGGGGCGGGCAGATGCACAGGCATTTCTTGAATTCATGAACGGGACCAACAGGTTTGCATTTTTCAAAGACCTGAAATCCGTGATGTCGGAAAAAGGGCTGGACATTAACGAGCTTTTAGAGACAGGACAATTCACGGATATTATCCGGTATCTCTTAAGTGAATCCGGCCTGAATTACGCCGGATTACCAAAGGCCCTTATAAAATTCCATGCTTATGAGCACGAGATCCGTACCGCTTTCGAGGAGCACCTGGTAGAAGCCACTTCTTATGTCGTGAACCAGAATGGACAGTGCGTCCTTCACTTTACTGTTTCGCGAGAACATTTGGAGGCGTTTGAGGCTCTCTTAAAACAAGTAAGGCCCTATTACCAGCAGAAATACGGGGCCATATTTGACGTGACATTTTCAGTACAAAAAAGATCCACAGACACCATTGCGGTAGACCTGAATAACAGGCCCTTTCGTAAAAACAATGGCCAGCTTCTCTTCCGCCCTGGAGGACATGGTGCTCTGATAGAAAATCTGAACGATCTTACCGGGGATATCATATTCATCAAGAATATAGACAATGTGGTTCCTGACCGGCTCAAGCCGGAAACATTTGTGTGGAAAAAGGTCTTAGGCGGATACCTTGTTGTACTGCAAAAAAAAGTTTTCAATTACATGGAGAAGCTGTTATCAGGAATCGTGGAAGAATCCTCTCTGGAGCATGTGGCGGCCTTTGTGAGGGATGATCTTTGTGTGGATATCCCCGTCTCTATTGAAAACGCGTCCTTAGAGGTAAAAAGGTCGTTTCTTATGGAAAAACTCAATCGGCCCATCAGGGTCTGCGGAATGGTCAAGAATGTGGGTGAGCCGGGGGGAGGGCCATTCTGGGTGAAAGACATAGGAGATGAGATTAGCCTTCAGATCGTGGAAACAGCCCAGGTCGATCCTGACTCTAATGAGCAGCAGACCATTTTAGGCTCATCCACACACTTCAATCCCGTGGATCTGGTGTGCGGCGTGCGGGACTGGCAGGGAAAGCCCTTTGACCTCCGAAAGTATGTGGACCAGAATGCTGTTTTTATCTCTCAAAAATCAAAAGACGGAAAGGAACTGAAGGCACTGGAGCATCCGGGTCTCTGGAACGGAGCCATGGGCCGGTGGATCACCGTTTTTGTGGAGGTGCCGGCCATTACATTCAACCCTGTCAAGACCGTGAATGACCTTCTTAGAAAAGAGCATCAGCCCGGCTGAAATTGTGAAAAATTGGTCTTTTCGGCGGTGAATCCCCGCAACGGACGGTAGAATTGATGAAAGCAGAGACAAATCAGGAAAACCAAACGGTACATGAGCAGCCCCGATATTCTCACTGGTTCGTTTTTGTGGTTGCAATATTTATAACCTGCCTTGTAACGGCTAATATCATTTCCGTGAAACTGATAAGTATTTTTGGGCTGGTTTTACCGGCAGGTGTTCTGATATTCCCCATCAGTTACATTACCGGTGACATTCTGACAGAGGTATACGGGTATGCTCAGGCCAGGAGGGTCATCTGGCTCGGCTTTTTCTGTAATTTCATAGTGGTCGTTGCCATCTGGCTGGGCAAGGTCATGCCTCCTGCTTCATTCTGGGATGCACAGTTAGCCTATGAACGCATTTTGGGTTTTACTCCACGGCTCCTGGCGGCCTCTTTTCTGGCCTATCTGGTTGGAGAATTTATAAACGCCTTTGTCATGGCCAAGATGAAAATCGCTACAAAGGGTCGCTGGCTGTGGACGCGCACCATCGGCTCCACATTGGTGGGTCAGGGGCTTGATTCCCTGGTCTTTATCACGCTGGCTTTCGCGGGAACCATTCCATCCAGGGCCCTGGTTCTTGCCATAACTACACAGTGGATGGTCAAATTGGCATATGAGGCCGCAGCCACACCTTTAACGTATATTTCAGTGAGGTTCCTCAAACGGCATGAGGGTATGGATGTGTATGACTACCATACGCGTTTCAACCCGTTGTTATTGAGAAAGTGAGAATCTGTTGGACCTGAGAGGGGGAAGATAGGGGATTTAAAAGAAAAGGCGGTTAAAGAAGAAAGCCTTAACCGCCTTGATGAATAAGGTTTAATATCAGGGGCAGAATTGTTTAACGCCTGTATCTTGGATCAGGCTCGATGTACAAATAACCGAGGCCGCCAGTTACACCGACGCCCTCACATCCTTCCAGTGCCAGCGGCTGCAGGGAGAAGTTCTTTGCACCGCCACCAATGAGGGCGGCCACGCCACCACCCACGCCAAGGGCGACAGACGCCTTACCGCCAATATATTTGCCTGCCAGGGCATAGGAGCCGATCTTGTAATCAGACGTCAGGCTGATCACGGTGAAAGCAATCTTCTGCTTTGTCTTGAAGCTCAGATTTACGCCGAGGCCGATGCCGGTTTCACCGATGTAGTACTCCTTATTACCCGCGGCATCTTCAAACGTGCATTTTATGTCAACCTTAGAGGTAAGGATGAGGTTATAACCTGAACCGGGGATTGCCTCACACACGAGCACTCCGATTCTAACACCCGGATCGTCGGCATAAGCGGGTACCGGTCTGCTTATCGCTATGCTGAACATGCCGATTGCAAAAACTACAAGAATTAGACGTTTCATAATTATCTCCTTTCAAAAAATGTTTGAGTTGCTGTATAGGTGCCATGGTCTGACACCTTATCTCTCAAAAACCCTAACCTTAATTGACAAGCCGAAGACCATTTCCCTGTTTAGCGCGATTGAGCATATGTGAAAATATTTCCGTTGTCAATAGGGTATTAGGAGCTTTTTTACCTTCAAGATGCGAAAAGTCTTGAACGATACTAAACTATTTGATGTTCTCCGCAGTAAAAGCGGAGAGTTAGTCAGGTTCATCGGGATAACGTGTGGCAATTGACTTTATTACATCCAGGCACGAGAAAAAAGCATCTATGATTTCGGGATCAAAATGCGTTCCGGAGCAGTTGCGCAACTCTTCGAGTACGCGTTCCTCCTCCCATATCTCCTTGTAACACCTGATGGAACTCAGCGCATCATAAACATCAGCCGCCGCAACGATCCTTCCGAAAAGGGGGATCTCTTCTCCTTTCTTGGGCAAAGGTCTGCCATCCGGCCCCTCAAAGCCTGGAAGCGGTTCTTCTGATATAGGATCGATATGTCCGGGATACCCCGTGCCGTTCCATTTATCATGATGAGTGAGGGCTACTTCGGCCGCCATTTCATCAAAATCCGATCGGGCATTTTTAAAAAGCCTGGCACCTAAATAGGAATGGCTCTTTATCACTTCAAACTCATTCGATAATAGCTTGCCCGGTTTTTTGAGGATCATGTCACTGATAGCCACTTTGCCCACGTCATGCAGCATAGCAGCCATTCTTAATATGTCTTTCTGCCTTTTAACCTCTTCAGCGGGAATACCTTTTTTGCGGGCCCATGCCTCGTAGATCTCCACCGAATAGGCTGCCACCCGGTTTACATGGGCGCCGGTTTCCTTGGGATCTCTCAATTCGGCCATGCTGATCATCCGCATAATAATATCACGGGTCATCTGGGCCCTTTCCACTGCAAGAGCGGCACTGGCCCCGAAGTGTTTAATAAGGGATTCATCGGAACGGTTAAAGGCAATGACATTTCCTTGATCGTCCTGAGCATTGATGATCTGCATGACGCCCAAGACATCGCCCCGCTGGTTGGTCATGGGAACCGTGAGCATGGAGAGAGTCCTGTAATTGGAAATAGTGTCAAAATTCGGGTCAAAGCTGTAAGGCTCCGAACCGCCCAGCTTATAAACGTCAGGGATGTTCACAACCTCACGGTTTTTGGCAACATATCCGGCAATGGACTGATTGTTAATAGGAATGAAAAAGGTGTTATAAACGAGCTTTTTGTCAGGCCCCAGCCTTTTTTGCAGGGTATCGTTCTGCGTATAACTGAACATCAATTTATCTTCCTGTTTCAAATAGATAGACCCGGCGTCGGCATTAAAAAACCTTCGTGCATTGGTCAAAACCCTCTCCAGGAGGATATCCAGGTCCTTTACTTCATTGATATCCAGGCTGCTCTGGGCAATAAGATCGATTTTTTCCCTTTCCATAAAGCCCCCTGAAAAACCTTGTCCATAAATTCGTGAAAGATGGACGCCCCGCCTGAACTCATTCGTATGTTGGGAACGGACCGATGTACCCAGGCGGTTAAATAATGTGTTATCATAAACGAAGCCGCCTAACAAGCACTTGTTGGAGTTAGTAATACCGAGGATACTATGCTGTAGGGAGTGCATTTTAGTTGTACCTTATGCAGATTGCCTCATTGGATCCCTGTTAAGATGCCTACATTCGCCTTGACGAAATCATTAAACCTCTGATAAAGAATTTCTTATGAATCTCCTTGACCTGATCATAATTGCGACGATGATTTTTCTGATTGTACGCGGCATATTCCGGGGGTTTTTCATGGAAGTAGGTTCCCTGGCAGGAGTTATCCTGGGTGTCTGGCTTGCCAATCATTATCAACCGCAAATGACAGATTACCTGAGGGCCTATCTGCCATCCGGAAAGTTTCTGCCCATGATCAGTTTCGCATTGATATTCGTAATTGTTCTGGTTTTGTGCAATCTTTCAGGTTGGAGCCTGAAGCTGATAATGAAAAAGGCATTTTTTGGCTGGGCTGACAGAACTCTGGGTGCCGGCCTTGCCATTTTAAAGGGCATTATAATCACCTATCTCGTCATTGTATTGCTTACCTTTTTTGTTCCGTCGAAGACACCACTTATTGCCCAGTCAAGGCTGGCCCCCCTGGTCATCACTTCCTACCAGTCCATGATCAGCCTCATATCCCCTGGCGTTTACCAGAGATGGAAGAAAAAATTTCTTGGAAACAGCAAAGTAAAAGATGCGATCGTTCAAAAAAAGTCCCAAGCTACCGCTAAATGAGATGGATTCCGATAGACTATCCAAGGCCATAGTGGCGCTCGCTAATCTGGTGGCGCGACTTCGAGGCCCCGGAGGTTGCCCGTGGGACGCAAAGCAAACGGATTCCAGTCTTGGGATCTATCTCTTGGAAGAGGCCTACGAGGTACTTGATGCCATTGAGATATCATCCCCCGGGGATGTTTGTCAGGAATTGGGGGACCTTCTTTTTCAGATTCTCTTTATGGCCAAACTGGCGGAGGAGAGGAAAGAATTTGATTTTATTGAGGTAATTGAAAGGATCACGGAGAAAATGATCCGCAGGCACCCTCACGTTTTCGGCAAGACAATGGTAGATAGTGCGGAGGATGTGGCCCTTAACTGGGCAAAAATAAAGAAGAGGGAGAAAGGGGCTTCGTATGAAACATCATCTCTTCTGGAGAGCGTTCCAATGAATCTGCCTGCCCTTTTAAGGGCACACAGATTGAGTGAGAGGGCGGCCAAGGAGGGTTTTCAAAGGGTCAATTCCAACGAAACGTGGGTTTGGGCCCAGAAGAGATTTGAAAAATTGAGGTCGGCCATTAAAAATGAGGACCGTGTCC
This sequence comes from Deltaproteobacteria bacterium, assembly GCA_019308785.1. GTDB lineage: Bacteria > Desulfobacterota > DSM-4660 > Desulfatiglandales > Desulfatiglandaceae > JAFDHL01. Next base: position 9,542 of record JAFDHL010000047.1, on the reverse strand, counting down.
AGGTTGCCGATGACATGGGGGAACTCCTGTTCAGTTTGGTGAATCTGGCCCGAGAACATGGATTGAATGCCGAGAATACCTTGCGGATCTCCAATAGAAGATTTTTGGATCGTTTTGAAAACATGGAGAGGGAATTGAAAGCTTCCGGTATCGAGCCTGAAAAGGCTACGCCCGAACAGATGGAACATGCCTGGAAAAGGGTAAAATCCCGGTCGGGGTAGTTTCAATTGGGCAGGAAGAGGAAATCATCGGTAGGACGGCGAATACTGGGCTATGCCTTAAAAGCCCTCTTTGTCTTATTGGCATTTACGATTCTTCAAGTGGTTTTACTGAGATTTATAAATCCGCCCTTTACAACCATGACGCTCTGGGAATGGATCAAAAAAGGGGAGCTGGTAACAGATCATCGTCTGTACAATTCGTGGCGGCCGCTCAAAGAGATTTCTCCCAATATCAGGAAGGCTGTACTGGCCGGTGAAGATCAGCGTTTTTTATCCCATCACGGTTTTGATTTTACCGAGATGAATCAGGCAGTTAAGGACATGGTTTTAAAAAAGGTCTACAGGGGGGCAAGCACCATTACCATGCAGGCTGCCAGGACGGTTTTTCTCTGGCCTGGGCGTACCTGGTTCAGAAAAATGGCTGAGGCCTATTATGCCGTGTTGATTGAAATATTTTGGGGAAAAGAAAGAATACTGGAGATCTATCTCAACACGGTAGACTGGGGTAAAGATCTTTTGGGAGTTGAAGCAGCCTCAAAGAGGTATTTTCATAGATCCTCTTCCAGCATCTCCGCTTCTCAGGCCGCACTCATGGTTGCCATATTGCCTAATCCCCACAGGTGGTCTCCCATTCACCCAAATACCCAGGTGCTGGGAAGGCAGAAAAGGATTTTAAGGGATATGAAAAAAATGCCGCTTGTTCCCTGACCGCAGGAGTATGACAGGATAACTGAAGCGGGGCTATTTACGGAGCGGCCAGGGCCACAGGCATGTTCTCGGCTAATGCAAGAGCCTGCTTTTTGTCCGCGGAAACTTTAAGGTAGGCCATGTATTCCTTACATTCATCTTTGAGCAGGCATTTTTCCTGGCAGATACGCACATTCAGGCGCGGGGAATTTCTCTTGTTGTGACAAACAATATAGTCGGGCATATTGACCTCCATCCTATAAATATATTTAATTATAGTTTAATTATAAAATTTTATAATACAAATATTATTATATGTCAACATATTATTAAATTTTTTAGGAGCATAGCTCACAGGATGGTCCGTTTTTTATGGTTGCATGCCTTTAATGGCATCCATACCGTCCTTTTCTGTATTTGGGGCATTATGCTCTCCCCTTTTGACAAGAACGGGAGAAAGGTACATCTCTATGCCGCTGTGCCGTGGGCAAAATTGATTCTCTGGTCTTGCGGCATAAAGGTCACGCCAAAGGGAAATGAAAATATTGACCCGAAGGTTTCCCGTATTTATATGACTAATCACCAGAGCTATTTTGATATTTTTGCACTGCTGGCTTATCTTCCTGTGGATTTCAAATTTGTCATGAAGCAGGAACTGATGAGGATCCCGCTTTTTGGCTTGGCAATGAGAAAAGCGGGCTACATCGGGATAGAAAGGGATGATCCGAAAAAGGCCATCCTGAGTATGAACAAGGCAGCCGAGAGGATAAAAGGCGGGGCGTCGTTAGTCGTTTTTCCTGAAGGGACCCGGGGCATTGGAGGAGAGCTCCAGCCATTCAAAAGAGGCGGGTTTACCCTGGCTCTCAAAACGGGATGCGACATTGTGCCGGTGGCCATCTGCAACAGTTACAAGATTGTTCCAAAGGGCAGTCTGAAAATAAACAGGGGCGGTTTCGAGTTGACTATTGGCAAACCCATTTCCGTTCAGGCATATTACAAGAAAGACATTAACCAATTGATGGACAGGGTGAGAGACAACATGCTGGGTCTTATGTAAAAAAATACCTTCAATGCACACGGAGTTGATCAACAGACAGCAGACAACTGATTTTTACATAGAGGTGGATATTTGGAAACCGCTGTTAGGGTTCGAAAAGGGCTTGGAAAGTGTTTTATGGCATTTTTAGTGATTGCGGCCACAGCCTGGGTATTGCCCGAAAAGGGCAGGTCATATGTTATGCCCGCTGAGCAGGTCATTGGTTTTATGGCAGTCAATTTTTCCAAAATCAAGACGTTGGTTATCACCCAGTCTACCCATGTGGTTAGCCAAAACGATGAAGGGACGGAGACCGTCCTGGAGGAAAGGATATGGCTGAAGGCGCCCGGTTTTTTGCAATCGGAAGTTGAGGATCAACAAGAGGCTGAGGGCATGACCGGGTCAGAGAAAACGGCCAGTCGACTGAGCCCTGATATGGCTTTTCGCAGGCTGTTTATGGGTAACAGCGGCGAGTCGCTTATGATGCTTTTATCCGCAATGGGCATCAACCTTGAGTCTGTCGGGTTCACCCGGCTTGATGGGGTGATCGCTTATCAAATAGGGGACAGATACACCGGGAGCCCGAAGTTGTTGATCGAAAAGGAGAGATTTCTCCCCATGCTTATTAGTTATAGGTTGCCGGGTGATTTAGCACAGAAGATTGTGACCGTACGGTTTGAGGACTACCGAAAGCTTGCCAAGGGATGGTATCCGTACCAGATTACATATTCTGTGGGAAAAGATATCCTGGAACGCTATTCAGTCATTGACCTGCAGGTCAACGTGCCCATTGAACCGTCGGTTTTTGAAGACCGAGGGGATGGGGCCCGGCCGGTGCGGGATTTTGAAGATAGTCAAGGCGAGACCGATGAAAACCGTCTTAAAGAGATTATTAGGCTATTGAAAGAGAAATATCGCTAAACAACATTTCCCATTCGCAGGGATCTAAAAATTGAATGATGACAACCTGTCCTGCCTGAAAATTGCTGTATCCGTTCCCGTGAAGGGTACTTTCTCCTATTTAGTGCCAGAGCGCCTTGTGCCACAGGCCCGTGTGGGGTGTCGCGTCCTGGTGCCTTTCCATAATCGAAAGGTCACCGGTTATATCCTTGAAAAATTGTCCCAGGATCATGACCAGGGCATAAAAGAGATATTGGATATCCTGGATGCCGAACCGCTTTTTCATAAGCAACTGGTCCCTTTTTTTGAATGGATGGCTGATTATTACATGCATCCCATCGGCCAGGTCATCCAGTCGGCCCTGCCCGGCGGGATCAATACGAATCCTTTCAATACTGCCTTCCTGACAGAAAAGGGTTCCCGCGCCCTGGATAGTCTGACCTCATTATCACAAGAAAGAGAGATCCTTACCTGGATCAAAGATCATCCGGGAAAACGGTTTCCACAGCCCCTCAAGAATATCTATCCCCTTCAAAAAAAGGGCTGGTTGGTTATCGAAGACAGACAGCAAAAAAGGCGGGCCGGTCCTTTGAGGCGTAGATTTGTGAAACCCACTGCGGAGATTGATCTTAAGTCCGTTCTTGAGGAAAGGGGAAGATCGTCGAAGGCAAAAAACGAGGTTGAATTCCTAACGACTGTTTTCAATTCCGGGCCGATCCTGTTCAGTGAACTGACGGCCAGGTTCAGCAACGGTTCCTATCTTGTACACAAATGGACAAAAAATGGTGCCCTGGAAAGTTACACAGGCCCCGTGTACAGAAGCCCGGCCGGAACAAGCATGTTTCCCTCTTCTGTCCCCTCCGAGCTTTACGGGCAGCAACGGCGCGCCCTGAGTCGTATTAAGTCATTTATTGATAAACAGACATTTCACGTATGTTTGCTTTATGGCGTGACCGGCAGCGGAAAAACAGAGGTCTACTACCGGGCTGTGGAGCATGCCATAGGCGCTGGCAAGCAGGCTATCGTGATGGTCCCGGAAATATCGCTTGCCCTCTATATGGAGGGGATTTTCAGGTCCCGGCTCGGAAACCGGGTCGCCGTTTATCATAGCAGGCTCAGCGGGGGTGAGAGATACGATGAATGGATGAGGATGGTTAGGGGTGAAGTGGATCTGGTCATTGGCGCACGTTCCGCCCTGTTTGTCCCTCTATCCAGGCTGGGCCTGATAGTGGTGGATGAGGAGTATGATTCAGCCTATAAACAGGAAAACAGTCCCCGATACCAGGCACGGGATGCGGCAGTCGTGAGGGCGAAGATGGATAAGGCCCTGGTAATCCTCGGCGCCGGTACACCGTCCGTCCAGTCCTTTCAGAACGCCGCGAGCGGGAGATATCATCTGCTTTCAATGCCCGATAGGATTGAAAAACGACCGCTTCCCGATGTGGAGATCGTGGATATGAAAGCCATTAAGGGCGGGCAATCCAGAGACGAGATTCTGAGCCCGAAGCTCGTAGAGGCCCTCGATAAAAACCTTGTGGCCGGGAATCAGACGATTCTCTTTCTGAACCGGAGAGGATTTCGGAGTTTGTATCTCTGCCGGTCCTGCGGCCAGTCAATCCGTTGTCCCAACTGTGAAGTGGCGCTTACCTATCATCTGGAGGGAAATCGCCTGGTTTGCCACTACTGTGGATTCCATTCCGAAACCCGTTTGAAATGTCCTTCATGCGGGCGAAAGGGCGTAAAGGCATACGGATTTGGGACAGAAAAACTCGAGCAGGAGCTTAAAGACATGTTTCCCGAGGCGCGTGTCGCGAGAATGGACACGGACAGCACCCGGAAAAAGGGGCAGGCCATTCAAATTCTGAGGAAATTCAGCAGACACGAAATCGACATACTTGTGGGCACGCAGATGATCACAAAGGGTTATGATTTTCCAAGGGTTACATTGGTGGGCGTTATTGCAGCCGATCTGTCCCTTGGGTTCCCGGACTTCAGGGCCGGGGAGCGGACCTTTCAGATCCTTTCACAGGTCGCCGGGAGGGCAGGACGGGGAGACCAGAGGGGTAAAGTGATTATCCAGACCTTTAATCCTGATCACTATGCAGTCCACACTGCCACTGTTCATGATTACAGGTCATTTTTTGAGAAAGAAAAGGAACTGAGAGAACAATTGAGCTACCCGCCATTTTCCCATTTGGTGTGTTTGAGGCTTAAAGGGAATAATAAAGGTAAAACAGAGAAAGCGGCCCAAAGGCTGAGCGCGGATATCAGGGACATTTTGGCTGGGTGGCCTAAGCGGGGTAAGGAGATCCAGGTGCTGGGGCCTGTGGAGGCTCCGATTTCAAGACTAAAAGGAAAATACCGGTGGCAGATCCTGATCAAGAGCAAAAGCGTTTCACTCTTAAAACATCTTTTGACCGGCGTGGAGAAGAGTTCAAGAAAGGTCCTGCAATCAAGCGGTGTCCATCTTATTTTGGACGTGGACCCGTATCAGATGATCTAATTACGGCAGCGGACAGGTAGCCCACAACACTACGGTGATTACCCGTTACGTCCCCTGAGTTGGCATAGTTGAGGATTACAGTCCGGTTGGCACCTAAGTTCCGGGCCGCGAATAGGATGGTTATCACAGGCCCGCCCCCGCAGGCCTCGCATTTCCTTAGACGCAGATCTCTGGCAAGTCCTTGGGGATCAAACGCTCGTACATGATCGATAAATGTTTGGTCAAGCGCCCTGGCCTGGTTATATGAATGAAAATGTGAAAGGTCGCTGCTGGCTATGAGCAAGGTGTCTTCGGCATTAGCCAGGACCTGTACGATGGTCTTCCATAGATTTGAACAGGTATCAGGGTCCTGCTGGCCCATTATGATAGGGATAATTTCGAAATTTTGAAGAACTGTCTGCAGGAAGGGTAACTGGATTTCAAGAGAATGCTCGCTGGCATGGACCTTCCTGAGCCACTTTGTGTGTGGGCTTGCGTTGAGGATTTTTCTGGCCAGCTTCTGATCAACCGGCACGATACCGAGCGGCGTTTCATATCCCGATTGGAGGTTTACCGATACCCCAGCAAAACCTACCCGATGGCTCGGACCCACGAGGATAACCCGCCTGAACTGTCTTTTTTGAAGAAGCCGGTAGGCATGGGCTGCAACAGGGCCGGAATAGATGTATCCGGCATGGGGCACAATAAGGGCCTTCAATTTCCCGTCCAGATGGAGAGTTTCGACCCTTGATAAATATCCTTGAATGGCTCTGGTCAGGCCATCCGCATTCCCGGGATACCATGTGCCCGCCAGGATGGAAGGGCGAACATCCTCGAGGCCTTTGTCTTCTCCGTACGCCTGGTGAGGGAACAGCCAGAGAACGGAAAGAAGAAAATGTGCCAGGACAAAGTATGTGAGAAAATGCTTAATATACGCCCGTGCGATAAAAATGAAAACTCTTATTTGATAACCTCGTAAAAAGTCGGTTTGCGCCTTTTTACTCGGCGGGGAAGGGCTTCCCCTCCCCCGCCATTTGAAGTAAATTCAATCCCGCGTACCGCGGGACCACCCTCACCCTCCCGCTGTGCGGGATTGACGGACTTTTTACGAGTCCGTCTTATTTCAGCCGTCTTACTTTTGTAACCATCTGGTTTTTCCTGTCTCTCAAACGTATATGGCAAGTAAAACACATAAGTATGGAGGATAAATGTCTTATAGAAGCAAATTAAGATTCTGGATGATCGTCTTGGTGACATCTTTTCTTTTCAGTGTTGGGTGCCAGAAGGAAGTTGATGGTAATGTAAAAGCCCCGGACTTCTCTCTTTTAGACTTGTCGGGACAGCAGACATCCCTCAAGGAACACCGTGGCAAAGTAGTCCTCTTGGACTTCTGGGCGACCTGGTGCATGCCGTGCAGGATGACCATTCCGGAATTAGGCAAACTACAAGAAAAATACCGGGATAAAGGATTGATTGTCTTGGGAATATCCATGGATGATCCCGGGCAGTTTACCAATGAATACCTTCGGGCATTTAAGGATAAGTTCGGGATCAACTATAAAATATTGCGCTATAATATCAACGTATTGCGGGACTATTTTGGAGAGGAACGCATCGCTATCCCTACCATGTTTCTGATAGATCGAAAGGGCAGGATCAGAGAGAAAATCGTGGGGTTCAGGCCTGACGTTCTCAAGAAATCTTTAATTGGTCTTTTGTAATGATTATAGATTTTCATACGCACGTTTTCCCTTCTTTTTTCAGGGATGACAGAGCTGCTCTTTTTTCAGACGAGCCTGCCTTCAAATCCATTTATCGCTCCCCCCAGGCAAAACTTGTAGGTGCCAAGGAACTGCTTTTGAGCATGGATGAGGAAGGAGTTCACAGGTCGGTGATCTTCGGGTTCCCCTGGGAAGAGACTGAAAACTATCGCAGACACAATGACTACATCATTGAGTCGGTCCATCGCTATCCTGACCGTTTTGTCGGGTTCTGCTGCTTTTCTCCTCTGTCGCCGGATGGGCCAAGAGAGGCGGAAAGATGCCTCCATGCAGGGCTTTCCGGTGTGGGCGAACTTGCTGTTTATGGCGCCGGTTTATCTGCCGGAGTCATTGAGGGTTTGAGGGACGTCATGACCCTCTGTTCCCAGTTTGATGTGCCATTTTTGCTCCACACCAATGAACCTGTGGGACACGAGTATCCGGGAAAGGCCCCCATGACCCTGGGTCAAATCTATGGTTTCCTCAAGACCTATCCCTCAAACCGGATTGTCCTGGCCCACTGGGGGGGAGGGATTTTTTTATATGCCCTCATGAAAAAGGAGGTCAAAGAAGTTTTGCAAAACGTGTGGCTTGATACGGCCGCCTCCCCCTTCCTTTACACACCGGAAATTTACAGGATAGCCGGAGATATAATTGGTTTTGAAAAAATCATTTTCGGAACCGATTATCCCCTCATAAAACCCCAAAGATACTTCAATGAGATGGAATCGGCAGGGCTTTCTTCCGCGGCTATCGAGCAAATCACCGGATTGAATGCAGCAAACCTGCTTGGATTGTCCGCTTAAGCATCAAAAATTTGGTGTCGTTCAAAAATGTTAGCAAATGAGTTTCGAGGATCTTTTCGGCGATGCCAATTTCTTCAAGGCGTTATCTATTCCTTTAGGAGTGGGTGGCCAAATATATGCGGTTTCGCAACGAACCAGCAAACTCCCATCAAGCCTGTGGTCTAAACCGCATATATTTGTCCACGGCGAAAGCCGGTGGTATTCTTTTTGAGATAACGCCTTTCAGAAACTCGCACCGCCTGCATTAAGATGAAATGAATCACTATTGATGCCAATATTTTTGAACGATATTAAAGCCTTGTATCTCGGATCCAGGCACAAGTATCCGGAGACGAGCTCGTTCATCCCCCGATAGAGGACATCTTGGCCGACAAATGGGTTGAATTTTTGGAAGTCAGATGGTGGGAGTGAGGTTTAGTAAGTGCGGTCTTCAAAAAAATTCCTGCCAGGTCTTCGTCCGAGGCCCCGTTTCTCATAGGACCTTCTAAGTCTACCTCCTGATCAGAGAGAAGGCAGGGTCTCAAATAGCCGCTTGACGTTAGGCGCAGTCGGTTGCAAGCGGGACAGAAATGGTGGGTCAGGGGGCTGATGAAACCGATTTCTCCGTGTGCTTCTTCGAATTTGAAACGCTCGGCAGGGCCGTCATGGATGTCTCTGGGAATCGGGACCAATTTCCCGAGTTTTCCTAATTGTTCTTTGATCAAGGAGGATGGCACATGGCGCAGGGGAATATCCGAGCTTGTGACAGAAACCGGCATGTATTCGATGAACCGGATATGGTAAGGATGCTCCAGGGATAACCTGGCAAAATCCAGGATTTCGTCATCATTGACGCCTTCCATAACCACCATGTTGATTTTAACGGGATTAAAGCCCATTTCCCTGGCGCCTTTTATTCCGGCCAGGACCAGTTCCAACCCGTCATACCCTGTTATTTTTTCGTATCTGTCTCTGTGAAGAGAATCCAGGCTGATGTTGATTCTCTTAATCCTCCCGGTCTTTAGCTTCGCCAGTTTTTCCTTGAGGAAGATTCCATTCGTGGTAAGCGCGACCTCTCTGAGACCGGCCAGGGCTGTCAACCGGGGGATGAATTCACAAATACCTTTACGGATAAGGGGTTCTCCTCCGGTCAGCCGGATTTTATCAACCCCGAGGCTTATGGCAATCCTGGCCAGCCGAAGAATCTCTTCGTATGTAAGAATCTCTTCGTATGTAAGAATATCTTCATGCCGTAATTTGGAAATTCCATTCCTTGGCATGCAGTAGATGCATTGGATATTGCACCGATCGGTGATAGAGATGCGCAGATAATTAAGACGTCTATCATATTGGTCAATTAGTTGGATTTGATTGGTTCCCATTTGACTCTCAATTTGATTTAAATCGTATCAAGTCCCATTGTCGGAGCAAGATCTTCAAATCCTGGTCTTGCCAATGGGGCGTGTTCCTGGCTTTTCAGGGTTTAAACACTGGAACAGGCGTTATTTTTCATATATAAGTCAAGACCAATAGTCAAATACAATCTAAAATTGCAAGGGAGGGACTAAAGTGGAAGAAACCGTAAAATTGGAACTAACTGACAATATCGCGCTTGTCATCCTGAACCGACCTAAAGCTTACAACTCCTTTGATCTGGACATGGTCCGGTTA
>JAFDHL010000046.1 GCA_019308785.1 Deltaproteobacteria bacterium | reverse complement strand
GGTTTGAGAAACTCTTCAACAGCCTGATCAGTGAACACCACTATCTTGGATACACCCATCCTGTTGGAGAGCATCTCAAGTATATGGCTTTTGCTGGTGACCGTCCCATTGCCTGTTTGGCCTGGAGTTCAGCGCCATGGTACATAGGGGCCAGGGATCGATTTATTGGCTGGTCACCAGAAACCCGTCAAAAAAATCTCCATCTCATCGTCAATAATACTCGCTTCCTGGTGTTGCCATGGGTCAGGGTTTCTCATCTGGCCTCGCATTTGCTGGCATTGAGCCGCCGTCGCGTGTCTCTGGATTGGGAAAGCGTCTATAATCACCCTGTTCTTTTACTGGAAACCTTTGTAGATACCGAAAGGTATAAGGGTACCTGTTACAAAGCGGACAACTGGATCTATTGCGGGAAAACCACTGGTCGAGGGAAACTCAGCACCTCCACAAAACCCACCCTTTCGAAAAAGGCCGTTTACGTCTATCCACTAAAGAAAAATTTCAGAAAAAGGCTTACCGCACAATGTCCTTCTGTCTCCTCTACATTTCCTGTCCGGGAGGCAGCCCAATGTTAAACGCCCTGGATATCAAGAACATTACTGACCTCGATGACGCCCTTGAGGTAATACGCAAACTGCTCAACCTCGTTGAGGCATTAAATCAGGAGATCCTGGAACTGAAAAGGCAAAACCAGGAGCTGCGAGATGAGATCAATCGTCTCAAGGGCGAACAGGGAAAGCCAAAGATTAAGCCCAACAAGAAACCCCTCGGCCAATATTCTTCTGAGAAAGAGCGGAAAAAATCAAAAAAACGAAAAAAGCGCAGCAAAAAGGACCACATCAAAACGCACAAGAGTCAGATCTGCTCCGTAGATAAATCCATTCTCCCCAACGATGCCCGGTTCAAGGGCTATGACCGTGTTGTCGTCCAGGACATCAAATTTAAGGCTTACAATACCTTGTTCCTGAAAGAGAAATACTATTCTCCGTCTCTCAACAGGACCTGGCTCGCCCCATTACCTCCCGGTTATGACGGGGAGTTCGGCCCCGCAACCAAGGCCCTGGCCATTAAGCTGTACTTTGACTCCAACATCACACAACGGAACATCCTGGATCTCTTTCAAGATGCTGAAATCCAAATATCAGCAGGACAACTCTCCAACTTCTTGATCAAAGACCAGGGACTGTTCCATCAGGAAAAAGATGCCTTATACGAGGCAGGCCTCAAAAGCAGTCCCTGGCAGCACATAGATGACACCTCAACCAGGGTCAACGGGCAAAATCAGTACTGCCAAATCCTGTGTAATCCCCTTTACACCGCCTACTTCACCACCAAAGATAAAAGTCGATTGACCGTGCTGGATGTCCTCCAGAATTTCGGCCCCCGCACTTTTCTCCTCAACGAGGAGGCATTTTCCTATATTGACGTATTCCGCTTACCTATCCCGGTAGTCAGGCAATTGAAGACCTTTCCCCAACAGGAGCAAATTGGAGAGAAGGAGTTCCTGGATTTCCTTGATAAACACTTGCCTTACTTGGGACCTCAGCAGCGGAGTCGCGTCCTGGATGCCGCAGCCGTGGCTGCCTATCATGCCCAAATGGAATTCCCTGTGATTCGTTTACTCCTTTGTGACGACGCACCACAGTTTAAATTGATCACCCAAGAGCTTGCCTTGTGCTGGATCCATGACGGGCGTCATTACAAGAAGCTCGATCCCTTCGTACCGCTCCATCAACAGCTGTTGGACTCTTTCTTGAAACAATACTGGGATTTCTACCGGCAGTTGCTCCAATATCGACAGAATCCTTCAAATCCGGAGCATATTCGTTTGGATCAGCTCTTCGATGAGATCTTCTCTACTGTCACCGGGTATGACGCCCTGGATCGGCGGATTGAAAAAACCAGGGCCAAAAAACCCTCCATGCTCATCGTGCTCGATCATCCGGAAATCCCGCTTCATAATAACCCCGCAGAGTTGGGAGCACGAAAACGCGTCCGGAAACGCGTTGTGAGCTTTGGGACGCGCACTCTTAATGGCACCAAGGCATGGGACATCAATTTCTATCATTATGTCTTCGATCGTATCTCCGGCGCCTTTGAAATGCCCAGTATGGCTGAGCTTATCACTCAAAGAGCCCAACAACTCAATCTGGGCACCTCATGGAAACCCCCTTAAAATACCTTTGAAAATACCTTCATCTCCTGGTAATCTCTTTATAGCCTCAAGCTGGAATGCGCTCCACACACAGTGCCTCACCACAGATTGAGCTCGCCACTATTTATTGAGCTACTACTCTTATCCTTTCATTACACATAAGCTCTAAAGATCATCACCGTCTCTATACCTCAACTTTATTAGCACGAGCCATTGAACTAATCAACTTTGCAAATCTCTCAATCCCCTTTTTCTTGTTGTACTTCCTCGCAGCTGACCTAGCCCTTCTGCCCATCATTTGGAGCTTTTCAGGCTGTGCTTTAATATCAAGAATGGCTTTCGCCAGCGCCTCTGGGCTATCCGGATTGACTACTATCCCGCATTGTTCTTGCCCAACTATTTGGGCAACATCACTAGATTCCGGAGCCAGTGCTAAAACGGGGCGCCCAGCAGATAAGATAGAATAAAATTTACTAGGGACGACCATTCCTTCTAAGCCCCGTTTGATCGCAACCACATGCAAGTCTCCAGCCGCCATCACATAAGAGATCTCATTCGCTGGTCGGAAAGGCATGAACCGTACATTTTTGCACGAACTTGCCAATTTTTCTATTTTGCCCTTGGCAGCACCGTCTCCGATAAAGATGAATCCGATATCTTCCTCATTTAGGCATCTTGCAGCGTCTATCAATGTCTCCCATGCCCCGTAAAAGCCCAAGTTTCCCCCATGAAAGACGGTAAAAGAAAAACCGCACCGCAACTCTAACGTCTTTGGATGTTGCCTCGGCGCCATCAGAGATTCGTCGATGCTGGCACCCAGCCTGACGACCTTAATCTTGTCTTCGTCAATGCCCTTTGAAGCAACAAGCCTTTTCATGTCTTCTCCCAAGACAACAATAACTTTGGCCTTTCTAAGGGCCCATCGGTGGATTTTTTCCCATAGAGATACCAGCGCATTCTCTCTTACCAAGCCTGAAGCCAAGGCCATGTCAGGGTGAAGATCTTGTATAAAATAAACAAAAGGTCGCTGTTGTAAAGTAGCAACAGTTGCAGCTGCAATTCCAATCAGCGGCGGGTCAGTCATACAAACAAGTGCATCAGCTTTAATCGTGAGAGCCCTAACTGTCATTAACATCAGGTAAGAAAAGTAGTTCAAAACCCGCCCTTTCATTAGGTGTCGCTCAAAAGATGTAGATCCTACCCGCTCAACTAGGAGTTTGCCATCAGCACTCTGATGCAAAAAGTGCCATGGATACCTCTCAAGAGGGTTATACGAAGGTCGCCCAGCTAAAACTGTAACTTTATGTTCCTCGGCTAGTGCGTAAGCATACCTTTGGGCAACATATGCCGTGGCCGCTGTGTCTGGAGGGTAATACTGGTTAAGGAACAGAATATTCAAGTCTAAAATAGTATCCGTGGGTAATTATCGGCCTTCTTAGTCTCGCCGAATTGCTTCGCAATCGGCGGGACTTAGTGGTACGACATCCCGCCCGCCCTTAACCGCATTCATCCACGGCTAAAGCCGTGGCTTTCTGCGGGCGGGGTAAAACGACAAGATTTCTTATAAAAAAGACCTGGAATTCTCTAGACAGACGTTACCCAATTACCGACTTGACCACATGAACTACATCATCTACATTTATATCTTTAAGGGGCTGCTTGTCCATGTATCTAAGTCTATATCGATCGCGGGCGGAAAGAGGGTTCTTCGGATATATTATTCTTGTGCCAGGAGGAGCCCACTCATTAGCATTCAAGAAACCAAATAGACCAATGGCCGGAACACCCAGATAAAAAGACATGTGTAGCCATGCTGAGTCCGTTGAAATACATAGTGCGGAGTCCTCTAGTGCACAGGCCACTTCATTAATGCTACCGCGGATTATCTGGAATGATTCATCTCCACTCAAGTATAGCAGAGCTTTTATGAAATGGTATTTTTTTCCAGGCGGTAATACCAATCGGACCATAAACCCCTCGTGAACCAAGCATTCAATCAGTTTTTGTCCGAGCGCAAGAGGCACCCGTCTGTTGGGCCAATATGAATCCAGAAACAAAAAGATTCTGTTTGATTTAATTGTATCAGGGAGCTTTTCCTTCGTAGGAATACGGCTACCGCCAAATCTATCTATCAGAAGGTTAATTCGTTGGTAGGCGTTTAGATTTGATGGGTAGCGGATAGAAATAATATTATTTATCCTCAGCAATTTGAGAAAGACTTTGTGGCGCAAATCCCCTCTAGTATCCCAGAGGAAGTCGTATCTTTTTTTTCTAACCCATTTCCTTAGTTTCAGAATGTGCGAAATATTATAATGAAATGGATGCCTTCCTACCTTCCTATTCCAAGGAGCTGAAAAGCAAAAAACATCCTCAACGAAATCCTGCAGTGAAATCCATTCTACCCACTCCTTTTTGCAGATAAAGCTGGTTCGTATATCAAAAATGGTATATAGTTCTCTTGAGAAATAAGCACTGATAATTAGATCACCTAGATTCCAAGGTTCAAATATTATGATATGTTTCGCGGATTCTAGCTTGACGCCCATATAAATAAAACCTTCTCTACAGTAAAGCGTTTCTTATCCTAAGCCCCTGAGACGGAAAGAGGATCTTGAATTTTCCGCATTAAAGTCAATAGCGACCTATTGAGACTTTTCAACCTTAGGTGCGATAGCTTCTCTAGAAATAGTCAGAGCAACTTCTACTGGATTTTTTCCTAAAGTTCAGCCTATCGAATCAAAGTCCTCAAGACAGATTGGATTTTGCACCTTGCTCTGAATGGTTTTGTTGAGACACCTTCTAATGACATGTCTTGCACTCCAAGGCCACTTTAAGAACATCAAGGGTCTTTTTTGCACAGGTGTTCCACGAAAATTTCCGGACCCTCCTCTTCCCATAAAGGGAAAGCTTTTCTCTAAGAGAAGCATCATTCACAATTCTTAGCATGGCATTCTTGATGTCATCCACGCTATAGGGATCGACAAGTAGGGCCGCATCCCCTGCTACCTCGGGCATGGAAGACACTTTTGAGGTTATGACAGGCGTACCGAATCTCATTGCCTCTAAAATCGGAAAACCGAACCCTTCATAGATTGATGGGAAAACTAGGCAAAGGGCGTTCTTATATAAGTACCCAAGCTGCTCTTCCGGCAAGTAGCCCATGGGCTTGAGACTCGCCTTACAGGAATAGTTTTTCAGTAGTCTGGACAAATCGGCTCCTTTCCACCCCATTGCTCCAACGAGCACTAGATGTACCCCCAGATGAGATGGGTTAATCTTTTCAAAGGCCTTCAATAAGCGGATCACATTTTTTCTTGGCTCTAATGTCCCGACAAAAAGAAAGTATTTTGGCGGGACCTTTTCGACTACGTGGTCCACGTTGGAAAGGGGTGCAAGCGAAGGTGCGCCCGGATAGACGGTAAACACCTTTGCATGTGCCGTACGGTAGGTCTTTACCAAGCCCGAGTGCGTGGATCTTGAATCACAAATGATGCAGTGGGCCCTCTTCACTGACTGCTTCATCATAATTTTTTCCAGCGTCAGATTGTACCAAGGCATTGTTTCTGGATGTTCCATATGAACCAAGTCGTGAATATTTAGAACTTTTTTTATGTAGCGGGGAAGGGTGAAGGGAAGATGGTGTCTTGTTCCCCAAAACAAATCATATTTGTTCCTCCTGGCGAGTTGATATACCGCACCCTGCATCCACGTGGAACTAACGAACCTCTTGTTCAATCGGCCTTCTATCTTCCTCCATTTAGGGTTTTTGATATGGTAATGTATCTTGGCATGGGACAGGAGATAATAATGATTGTATTGATCTAAATCTTGCAGTTCATCCAAAAGGCTCCTGAGATAAACTGATATCCCTGTGAACACATAGCTCAAAGGCCTTGCATCAACCAGGACCCTAGCACCGCGCCTTGTCTGCATGCTATCTAGTGCTACGTCCCTCGGAGATTTCCGCATCTACCATCATTCTCGCCACATCCCTCATCATATACCTTGCTTTCCATCCCAACACCTTTTCTGCCTTCTTGGGGTTTGCCTTCACAGACAAAATATCAGTAGGACGGAATAGAGATTCATCGATCTCCACATGTTCGCGCCAATCAAGGCCCAAATAATCAAAAACCGTTTCAACAAAATCTTCTAGTTTATTTGTCTGCCCTGTTGCAATCACAAAGTCCTCAGGTACATCCTGCTGGAGCATAAGCCACATTGCCTTTACATATTCTGGAGCCCAGCCCCAGTCACGCTCAACCTTAAGATTGCCCAGCTTGAGTTTTTCTTTACTGCCTTTGGCAATCTCGCACGCTGTTCTCACTATCTTTCTCGTGACAAAACGAAGCGGTCTAAGTGGCGATTCATGGTTGAACAAAAGACCTGAACAGGCAAAAAGCCCAAATGCTTCTCGATAATTGGCTACCTGCCAAAAAGCCGCGGCCTTAGCAACACTATATGGACTTCGAGGACGAAATGAAGTCTCTTCGTTGGCTATCTTTCCATCGGTATTCCCAAAGCACTCTCCTGATGCCGCATTATAAAAGCGAACTGGAATTTCAAGAAACCTAATAGCCTCCAGTAGATTCAAAGTAGCTACACCGATACTTTCAAATGTCTCTACAGGAAGATTAAAAGACAGCCCAACAGAGCTTTGTCCTGCTAGATTGTAGATTTCCTCAGGAACCGTTCTTTTTATTACTTGTAATACACTTCTAAAGTCATTAAGGGATGCAGATTGTACCTCGACTTTATCTCTTATTCCCAATTTGTGCAGGTTTTCAAAAGAGGCCATCTGTGCATCCCGGGAGGTCCCATAAACCTTATACCCTTTTTTTAACAACAATTGGGCCAAATAGGCCCCATCCTGTCCACTAATTCCGATGATCAAAGCCTTCTTCATATTCCTTCATCCTATCCTGTTATAGTTGACTGGGAAGTTTGAGTTAAGATGAATCACTACTCTTCCACAGCTATCAACTTATGGTAGCTGTCAATAACTTTTTCTGGGGGTCCCTCATCAAGTATTTTTCCTTTGACCAGCAAGCACACTCTATCACACATCATTTTCACCGCATGCATATCATGAGATACAAACACTATTGTTTTCTTCTTCTTAATTTCCTCCATCTTCTCAAAGCACTTTGCCTGAAACTTCTCAAGAATTTCATCAATAAGGAAAATATCAGGATCAATACTCAGCGATATGGAAAAGGCAAGTCTCATCTGCATTCCGGTAGAATAGTTCTTTATCGGCACATCAATAAAGTCTTCCAATTCAGAAAACCTAACAATCTCGTCGTAATTCATTTGGATCTCCTTCTTAGTAAGTCCATAAAGGGAAGCACTAAGATAAATATTTTCTGTGCCGGTCAAATCTGGCTCGAACCCTACTCCTAGCTCTATTATTGGAGCTACGCGGCCTTCAATAAAAATTTTTCCTTTGCTGGGACTTAGTATACCCGCCATTAATTTTAATAATGTACTTTTACCTGAGCCATTAGGCCCTATTAGGCCAAGAAATTCTCCACGTTTTACTTCCAAGTTTATATTCCGCAAGGCCCAGAACATCTCTTTCTTCTCACGGAAATTTCCTTTCAAAAGTGCGATAGCCCTTTCTTTTAGGAAATATGAACGATTGTGCCTTATGAAAAAGTATTTTGAAATCCCTTCAATTCTCGCAACCACTCTTTATTACACCTCTTCCGCAAATTTTGGCCTGCACCAAGCAAAAGTCTTAGAGCCAATTACATACGCCCCAATCACCCACAACAACATTATGACAATGGCGGGGAGCGCGGGAAATTGGCCACTATATATCAATTTTTGATAAGCGAGGGTAAAGACGGTCATGGGGTTTAACCACATCAAGATATGAAATCTCTCTGGAACCATAGAGAGGGGATAAATTATGGGGGTAACCCAGAATGCCAGCATCAATAATACCTCTACCAGATGCTTGATATCCCTGAAGTAAATTGTGACGGCAGAAAGAAGAAGACTGAGGCCCAACGTGAAAAGGAAATGAAGAAACAGTAAAACCGGCAAAAACGCTAATGACAAACTAAGGCCTTTCCAGTAAGCTAGTATGGGTACAAACACTATATAGGCAAGAAGTAGCTGAACAAGATTAAATGCTACCGTAGAAATGGGGATTATTTCTCTCGGAAAGAAGACCTTCTTAATGAGATTGCCATTATCAATTATGCATGAAGTTGCCATATTAAGAGAATTCACAACAAATGACCAAGGGAGAACTCCTGCCAATAAGAATATTACATAGTTTTCCATTTTTATTCTTATGATGTATTTAAAGGCAACAGTATAAACTATTATCATAGAAAGTGGGTTTAACAGGGACCAAAGGAATCCCAAAAAAGAACCTCGATACTTCAGTTTTACTTGCTTGTAAACTAGATTGAAAAGCAGGTATCTGTAATTCAACAATTCTTTCATAACCCATCCTATTCTCAAATAGACTTAATAGAGGTTTTTAGCATGTCAAATCAGATTATCCCAAGATCTTTGCCCTGCATCTTTGGCTTCCATGTGCAAATCCATTGAGGATCATTGCTATCTGTTACTAAACTAATACCTGAATTTTGCACGGAAGTAGCCCTAAAATGATGAAACCACCTGGGATCCCTGTTATAGAAACGTTTCTGACAAAATAAACTAAGAACAGGAGGTACCCCAGATGGTTAAAAAGCGAAAAAACCATACCACCAAAAAGCGTGACAGTAAAGCTTGTAGTAATAATGGTTCTGAGGCCAGAAAAATCAAGGCTTCCACGCCATATGGCACTTGTACCGAGCGGCTTAGCCCATTTGGTGGGCTTTTGGCATTGGTTAAGTTTTTGGACTTGATGGGTTTTAAAGAGATCTTTGAGCATACCTATAAGGCTCCAAAACGTTCACCCAAGCTGGGACATTATCGAATGGTTATGGGTGTTCTGATGCTCCTATTTACAGGATTCAACCGGTTGTGGCATTTCATATACATACGGCTTGACGCCATGGTCTGTGGAATTTTTGGGCTTAATTGCTTGCCTGTTCCAAGTACCTTTTGAGGATGATCGATATACATATCGTATCTTCTGTACCAACTTACAAGGAAAGCCTCACAAGGTTATCGCCCTTTATGATAAAAGAGCAGATGTAGAGAACCTTATCGGTGAGGCCAAGCGGGAGGGTCTTGATGCTATCCCTTCGGCCAAATTCAAAAACAACTACGCCTTCTTTCAAATTGTCATGACGGCCTATAACATGTGGCGGTATTTCAAAATGACGGCCCAGCTCAGTGCTGAACAATCCCGCTGGGATAATCCTCATCCCAGCTATGAGGCACTTGAGGGACTTGTGGACAATACAATACGCATTGCGCGCTTGAAGCTTCTGCTCATAGCTGCAAAGTTGACCTTTCATGATAATCACGAAAAGGCGAAGTTTTCCATTCATGACGCTCGAACACCCGCGATGATAAAGTTCTTAAAGTTTCTAGATACAGCGCGCTCTAAAGTGAGGCCATGGATTGAGGGAAGCCTATGGCCTTGCCGGTTTTCTTTGAATCAATCATGAGCAAAAAATTTTTTGCACAAATACATCATGTTGAAGATACAGCAAAATAAGGCAATGCCTGATACATAGATCCCACCAATACTAAGCAATGCGAACCGCTAATTGTGTTACCCCTTGATTCGAACAACGCCCCTTGGGATCAGAAAAAATTACTCGGGTAGGTTCGAAAAGGTAAATTTCGTGCAAAATTCAGGTCCAATAGATCCATGGGCACCAGCTGGATCTTTCCATCCAGCCCCAGTTCATGCAGCCGCCACAGGTTCACCGAAGCGCTCCGCCGGTAGGCTCCATAAACCTCGTAGCCCCTTTCCAAAAGCAATCTCGCCAAATAGGCTGCATCCTGCCCGGTGATTCCGGTGATAAAGGCCCGTTTTGTCATCTTGTTTTTTCCTCCGTTCATTCTGCTGCGGTATCATTTTTCACGAGTCGGCCATTAAAGTATTTCTGGAATGCTTGCGTCATGGTCGGAGAACTGATTACGGTGATTCATTTAGGAGCCCACGATCAGATTCGCCGCAGCCGCGACCGCGATACCCACGACCACACCGGCGGCAATCTCCCACCGGCTGTGGCCAATACGTTCGCGCAACGCCTGATGGTCAAAGGCGCCCGCAGCCAACTTGTTGATGACCAGTGCATGCTTGCCAACTTCGCGACGCAGGCTGCTGGCATCAAGTATGACGATGAAGGCCAGCGTGATGGCGACACCGAAGGCGGGGTGGCTGACGCCTTCTTTGAAGCCAACTAGCGCAGCCATGCTACTAACGATGGCACTGTGGTTACTAGGTGACCCACCGTAGCCAATGAGGTTGAACGCCAGTTGCTTGGCCTTTATGCTGTTGACAATGAACTTCAAAACTCCGGCGACAAGCCAAGCGAGAAAAGGGGTCAAGGCGTAAGAAAAATCCATCATCACCCCTACACCGGCCACAATGCCCATGTGCAAGCAGCCAGCCACAGCACCACGGTAAGCAATAATTGCCAATCCGCCAGCAATGCATCCGTGGGCGACTCGCCCCCATTCAGGGCCTCTACCACGAACCAGTAACGGAACAGACCGAACAGAACCAATGGAACCGTGATGGCCAACTCGGGCCTCGCAGTCACCACGAACATGCTGTAGAACAGCAAGGCCCCCGTTGCTGACATCTCAGCATAGCGATCCGCCAGTTGGACAGAGTATTTCTCAAGCACCCTTCGGCCTTCGGTGCCATTTTGGATGAGCTCCTGGCGCCGTTTGACAGCAGCAAGATACAACGCTAGGCACAAGGTGGTGATGAACATCCATGCGGACAGGGGAACGTCCAGCGCCATGGCCCCAGCATAAACGCGCAGCACAAAGCCGATGGCGATGGTGAAGATGTCGAGCACAGGTTGGTGTTTAAACACAAAGGTGTAGGCCAAATTCAAGGCCAAATAGGCCCCGATGGCCGTCACCACTTTTGGAGCGTCAAACCACCACCACCCCAGCACGGCGTAGAGAACCGCGGCTAGGATCAAGGCTGTGGGTACGGGGACAATCCCGGCCGCCAAGGGGCGGGTTTTGCACTTTTGGGGGTGACACCGGTCCCGATCAATGTCACGAACGTCGTTGACGATGTAGGTGGCCGACGAAGCGACGCAGAACAGCAGCGCTGCCAAAAGGGCATGACTGACGGCATCAGTATCCAAAAACTTTCCTGAAAATAGGAGCGGTGCCAGAACAAAGCTGTTCTTTACCCACTGCTTTGGGCGCATCAGCTTGATTAGCCCCAGAAGCTGGGCGCACGCTGGACGAGCTTTTACCGAAAGAGCATCGATTATCGTCTTATGCATGGCAATGTGACAAAATCAACTGGAACCCACTCGAATAAAATTTCACGTATTCGCCAGCTCTTATAACTAAAGAGTAGTAATTCGTACAGTGTTCCGATCTAAAAGATATTTTATCTGTTAATATCACGCTAAATATTTAACTTATTGAATACAAACGCGGGTAAATGTTGAATAACCATCATAATCAACCACCACTTACGGGGGGTGTAAATCACAGGCCTACCTGCCTCTATTCCCTCAACAATCTCCTTTGCAACCTTTTCAACGGGCGCCAACTTGGTGCCCTTGTCCTTGAGGTCAGCGGCCATGGGGGTGTCCGTCGGGCCAGGCTTTATAAGTACCACCTTGACTCGACTATGTGCAAAGCGATGCTGCAAGCCTTGGGCGTAGCGTGTAATCAGTCCTTTGCCTGCGCCGTAAACATAATTGGACTTCCGGCCCCGGTCACCCGCCACGGAGCCTATCAGGGCAATGGTGCCGTGGTTGGATTTTGCCATCTGTTTGGCGAAAGCCTCGGCAAACAAGACCGGCGAAACCCCATTAATATTCAGCGCTTGGCAACATGCCTTTAAATCATTTTGGCACCTGACCTGCTCAGGCAGTGAACCATGGGCAATCAGTACAATATCCACATCGCCAGACTGAAAAATGTTTTCTACCGTGGTAGTGATGACTTCCGGGTCAAGGAAATCTGCACAGACGACCCGAATTAGTGATTCGGGGCTACGCACCTTGAGGTCACTGGCGACCCGGTCGGTGCGCTGTGCGTTGCGCCCCACTAGTGTGAGATCGGACGGCTGATTTTCCAACCAGAGTCTGGCGCAGTGCGAGGCAATCGCCGAGGTAGCCCCAACAACGACGATTCTTCTTTTCCCTTTCATTCAACCTCCCATCACGCGGCGTGAGAAACCTGAGCTGATGCCTGGGTCTCGATACTTTAAGAATTCTTTCAGTCGCGGATAACCCAACTCAAAAAGTTGTTTGGGCATCCTCGAGTCCTTAGCCGGGTAGAGCCGCCCCTTTGCCTCATAAACAATGGCATCCAGTCGCTCCAAGAGCTTATATGTGTGCGTCCCCTTATTTGGGAAATCCAACGCCAGCGTCACCCCTGGTTGCGGGAAACTTAGCATACCTATTGACTGTCGGTTGCCAAGGGTCTTCAGGACGGCAAGAAAAGATCCATCTCCAGAGCGGGAGATTTCCTTCAGGATCGTCTGTATGGCGATTTTTCCTACTTTCCGTGGCACCACACACTGGTACTGGAAGAAGCCTTTTGGCCCGTACATGCGGTTCCACTCAAGCACGTTGTCCAGCGGGTAGAAAAACGGTTCGTAGTGCCTGACGGCTCGACCCGCCCGCCGCTTTTTGGCGTGGTAGTAGGCCATATTGAAAAGGCGCAGGGACAGCCGATTCACCAAGGAAAAGGGCGGCACGAAGGGCACGGTCACGTTGCACCCTTTGGGCTCCGGGAGATTTCCAGGACTGGTCGGGTTACCACGGAGGAACAAACCTCGTCCACCGCCCCCACTAATGCAGTCGATCCAGGAAACCGTGTGTTCCCAGTCGGCCTCGGAGTCGTCGGCGAGGCGGAAGAACTCATCAAGATTGCCGTAAGGGACAATCTCCGTTTCCAACCAAGGCCCGGCCACACGGCGTAGTTGGATCTCAGCCTGGATGATGACACCCGTGAGGCCCAATCCACCCACTGTGGCGGCAAACCAGTCTGAGCGCTCGTTTGGGCCACACCGGATGACCTCTCCATCGGTACGGATGAGCGTTAGGTTCCGGACGTGATCGCCGAAAGAACCCATCACGTGATGGTTCTTAGTGTGCACATCGTTGGCAATGGCACCCCCAACGGTCACAAGCTGTGTGCCAGGGGTTACCGGCAGCATCCATCCGCGAGGAACGGCCAGCCGTTGGATGTCCCGCAGCAACACACCGGCCTCACAGACCAGCCGGCCGGCCCTATCGTCGAAAGCCATAAAATGATTGAGCCGGGTTGTGACCCAGAGTGTGCCCCCTGGATTCAGGCATACGTCACCGTAGCTGCGGCCCATGCCATAAGCAAGACCAGGCAACGGACCATGACTAAGAAAGTCCTTAACGATAAACGGATCATGCAACTCCACAACACGATGAGGTTCGGCGCTCAAGCGCCCCCAAGAGGATACTGGTTTCATTGTGTATTTACCAACAAATGGCCAAGTGAATACATTCCATCACCCGAAATAGCGACGATCCTGACTTTATCTACATTCAATACCATATTGTCAAGATGAATCTTGTGACGAACTAACCCAGGTGTTCGTTTTGGATAAATGGTGGTTATCAAAATCCATTCGCCATTTTGAAGCCCTCTAATCTCATAGACATCATTATTATCAACAGAAACATCAATTGATTTAATGGTTGTTTTTTGTGTCAATGCAATATCTAACATATAGTCAAATTGGATGTTTCCTGCAGCATTCCAAGGTGTTCCTTCGCTCCGAATTGTTCGAACATCAAATTCTGTTATCATAGGGATCAACGAGGATCTTGGTATGAAGTTCGTTCTATACATTTTCCAGTCCGGTTTTTCTGTTAGGCCCAAATTTAATCTAACAATTTCGACTAATCGCTTTCTGTCCAGTAGCGCTGCGTGTCACAGTTCGTATTGATTCCCAGAAACACTTTGTTGTTTTGGGATCTTTAAGAAGATTATTGTCTTCTCTGATACTTTCCACTTATCCATGCGGTCCTCAGCAAAACAAGAAGAAGGAATGAGCTAAAAGCAAAAGTAAGTGGCCGGTTACCTAAGGGTAATGATTGCTGCATAGTCGCCAACCTCTGTTATTTGCCGAATTACTTGAAAACGAAACGCCTATCGAGATAATACTTGGCCAAATAGCCGATCGCAAGGCCGATAATCCCACCTAGGTATCGCATTTCCTTGGTCTCGAAAATGTAATGGAAGCCAAACTCAAAGCCCCAGAAAATTGCGGTGGTGGCAGCGCCCATGATGCTGTAAAGGACGAAAGTCAGGGTATCATGAGTGATGCTGCGTGCCCGGAAGCGGAATATATACCGCTTATCCAGAACATACTTGACTAAGAGGCCGACGCCTGTGCCCACAATGACTGAGACCAAAATATGGAAAGCACCTCCGTAGGTTCGGATCACAATATCCTGGGTGCCAATATTCGCTGCAGTTGCAATGAGTGCGAATATGGCGTAGTTCATTGCCAGCTTGAAAGATGTAGATCGTTTTCCTGCAGAATTGCACATGGAGAGCTTTGAATTTTCTGCTACAAGGGCAGAAGGGTTCTGTTGAGATGAGTTCTTACCAAAATTTGTCACAATCTCCTCAAGTTTCTACCCTTGTCACCCCTAACATTTTGCCCCCTGCAGGGGCTTTTTCTTCTTCCGTGTGCCCTTTTTCTCTATTCAGGCACACCTCTCCCCTATTTTTAGGTACTTACAAGCACCTTGGCCCCTCTAAATATATTAAATGCCATCTGCCTGCACATGGAATCCCAGCGATTCTTCACAATGGTCGTGAACCTCGCACGATAGGCCCCATCATGTAAATGACTCAGACCAAAGTACTGCTCCACTATGTATCTCTTCTTCGATATCTTCTTGTTCCTCTCTATCTCAATCTCAGTAATCTTCGCACTCGCCGTATCCTTGCGCATGATTCCATCTTCAATCCCATTTATGTACAGAAAAGATCTGTTCGGCTCCCCATAATATCCCTTATCCGCATATATCTTCCTGATCGGATCTTTCGTGTGGCAACTGGCTAGTGCCAGGTAGGGAAGATACTTGCTATCGTGCACAGAGGCAGGTGTCAGAGTCGTGGCCAATACAAAGCCCTTCTTTACATCTACCGAAGTATGCTCCTTCAATCCGTAGTGAGGTTCATCGTTCTTTACCGTCCAATCAGATTCCAGGTCCCTGCTAAACTTCAGCGGCTTACCATTCCTGTCCACTCCCCCTCAGGCCCACTCCTTCTCTCCTTCTCCCTTCTAAGATCATCATTGCTCATAGGCTTACTCGCCGATTTCACCAGCCTCGCATCCACCGCTATCCCTTCATTTATGCTCAACCCCCTCTTGGCAAACTCCTGCAACACTGCACTATTCAGTTTCACCATCGCCTCCTTGGACAACCTACTCCTGAACCTCGAAAACGTGGAATGATCAGGGGATGGCTTATCAAGAGGAAGCCCTAAGAACTTCTTAAACGATATCCTGTCATTTATCTAGTTCTCCAGCTCAGGATCAGATGGAATATGAAACCACTTCTGTAACAACAGACACTTAAGTAATATCAAGGGTGGGTAGGCATCAGCTCCTTCCTTTCTCCTCCCAACTTCATAGTACTCCCTCAACAGTGCCTCTATGTTCCTCCACTTCACAACCTTATTAATCCTCTCCATCATCTTCACACTGCGATTGTGCTCCAATAAACCCCTCACAGCCAGATCAGCAAAACTGAATTTACCTCCAAAATCCTTATATCCCATTACTGTCTCCCCCTTTCAGACACGTTGTATGTAGGGGGAGTGTATATCATAAATAAGGCCATTTATCAAGTAGTTTCAGTAAGTTAACTATCCACTTAAATCCATCAACTCCAGTGTTTATTACAACTTACGATCACAGCTCTTGTATCTCAGCTAATTTTTTTTCATGCCTTTCCCCAAATGACAATTCTCGGCAGGTTATGCAAAGCTCTCCTCCTTTCGCTTCGGCAGACCTGCCGACTCCGGAGCAGGTCATCATTTGCCACCCTCGTAGAGGCAATGTCATGTTATTTCAAAGGGCAACAGCCCGACCTAGCATGGATTCGCAGCGCCGCCTCGCAATAACCCTGTCAGAGCTTACGTTTTTTTGGTGGGATGCTTACGATCAGCTTCCACATCCAGAATGTCATTCATGACGTAAACGCTACTTGCAATCACGCAGAACGCGAGGAAGGCAAGCCCCGCACTCATCAGGGTGGTCTGATCCCATTGCCCAGAGAAAATAACACCCAGAAAAACGAAGCCGTTCTTAATGTATTGGTGCGGGCGTAGGAGTTTTAGTACTGAAAGTATTTGGATTTTTCTTACCATACGCACAAATATATACCTAGTTGTGCTTAAGCGTCAGCGAATGCACACTGAGCTCACCTTTTCCGCAGTAAAAAATTCTAATTTCAAATAGATCGCCTGATAAAGACTTTGGTACCGTGAAGACGCCTTTAATCAACTGTCGCTCATGCCGAGGAAATATATCCTCTTTAAAAAGAGTTTTCCCTTTATTGGGGAGGTAAACATCAATATAGCCAACGGCTTCTTTATCTCCTGCATGATAAGCGTTAACGTCAAATATGAACTCGTATTTCCCATCGCTTAGCTTAATATATGGACCAAATGTCAAAAACCCTGCGGGCGGACCATTAGTCACTCTTGACTTTCCTACAACAGCGCCTACATTTGATGGCAAACTTGCCCCGGCCCAAATCCTAGGCTTGTCTTGAGGTTGGCTAGAAATGCCTGATGCGAGTATATAAAACCCACTAACTATCACAAACCCTACTATATTTCTATAGTAGATATCTTTTCTTTTGGACTCAAAAAGTGCGCCAAGAACAACTAAACCTATACAAAAAACCACAAAAGCAGCGTTCGGTCCATATTTGAGCGCCCAGGTGTTATTATATAGCGCAGGCAGATAGCCGTTCAAAGCAGGATGAAACGATCCATATGCAGATAGCCAGGTACCGCTGAGCATATTGTAAAAATCAAACCTTTTAAAGGTATACGAGATGTATGTCAGCGCATTGATACCTATCAAAATGATCACGACCCATAAACCATATTTTGCCTCCTTCATAATCCTGATCGCTGAAAATATAACGATCGGCATAATTAAGACCGCTCCAGACCATCCAAACCTTCCAGCGAACGACCACCCACCGTACCAGTTGGGATGAAGGGAGTTTGGAACCACATAACTTGCGTACACAAGCAATATAGTTAGCGCAGTCAACAGATACTGTTTTAAAAATGCAAATATAGATATTAGTCCAAGAAAATAAACAGGATTTTGGATAAACATCCCTTGGAATCTGTCCAAATGGAGCCCAAGGAAAACCATAAAAGCGTGAGCACTAAATTGAAGAGCACCATCGTGATATGGACCGGTAAATTTGCTAAACGCGTACATATTATAAGCCGCAAGAAGCGCAAGAGATGTACTTATAAAAGACAGAACAAACGCCGATAACCCGAGCCGAGCGGATACAGTTAATTTGCGTTTAGTCAGAAGGTAAGTTTGGAATGAAATAACCAAAGAAAGGATTAGCGCGGGCGCCGCAAATTTAATATGTAGCCAAGGCAAGAGCGAAACAAGCAAAGCAACTACTACAGTTTTTGTGAGTTGTTCTTTATTTTCGATTTCCCTTTTTAAAATAACGTAACAAGCAGCAAGCGATATAATGCCGGCTGGAAGGTCAGGATAGATCTGGCTCGATGCAGGGATAAGCGGAGTCGCGAAAGCTACTGCTACGATCGAAATGGTTCGAATTACATTATTTGAACAGAAGAGACCAGTTATATTAAATATTAGAGGAATGGCCAAGCTGCTCAATAACACCAAAGCCACTTTTGCACCAAGATTTCCGGCCACAAGATAGGGAACTGATAAAATTAATGGTAATCCAATGTTATGTACGCTGTATAGACCATGCGGCCCTTGCACTGCATGAGTGTTTGTCGGGTTCGGTTTGGCATCTCGCGGCGCTAAACCTGCTGAGTATATATGATGACTTTTAAATTCCCTAGTATAGGCTTTTGTTACCTCAAATGTATGATCCTTAATAATTGCGCCGGCTATTACCAAGTAGTGCGGCTCATCACCAGTAACGGGAAACCAGTCGTGATGTGTCCATTGATATAAGGTAAAAAGAGATAATAACAAGTATGACAACCACAAGATGTTGCGCAATTCTTTTTCAGGCAAGGCAACTCCATTCTCAACAGCAAACTTGTTAATTAATTTGACTTCACCATCCTCGGATTCACTAAATTGGAGTTGACTTCGACGGGATTGGTGCATTCACCGGGATTCTCCCGTCGCTGCGCCCACGACTATCGACATCAACCGCGCAGCACTCTCCTTCCACGTCACCCACGGCATGTTGTCTGACCTGGGATGCTTGCCTTTTTCGTAAAGGCTGAGCCACGCCTCAATAGAGTGTGCCAACCCTTGCGGGTCGCGGCTGGCGAAATAGTAGGCGTGTTCTCCCGCCGCCTCCCGAAATACGGGAATATCGCGCGCCATGATCGGCAGCTTGTGCTGGGCGGCCTCGATGAGCGGCAGTCCGAAGCCTTCGCCGTAGCTGGCTGCGATGAGGCAGGTGCTGGCGGCGTAGACTTTTTCCAGGTACTCGTCGCTGATGCCTTCCAGCCAGAACAGGCGTTTGTTCAGTTCAGGGTGGGCGCGCAGCCGCTCCACGAGCTTTTCCACCATCCAGCCCTGCTTGCCGACGATGACAAGATTAACCTCCGTCCCCTGTTGCCAGAGTTTCTCGAAAGCGTCGAGCACCTGGGCATGGCCCTTACGTGGTTCCAGGGTGCCCACCATGAGAAAGGTGGCATATTGGCACAATTTTGTGAGAATTTTTTCGGCATCCGATGGAATCCCCCGAGGGCCTGCCGATTTGTCAAGATCGGCGCCGATGTGATTCCACTGAATCGTAAAGGGGCGCTGTCGCCGCCAGGTCGTGCCCTGCATCCACTCCGCGAGCGCATCGGCGGTCGCCTTGGAGATGCAAACCGCGCCGTCGCTCTCCCCCACCACCTGCAGCCAGGCCGAAAATCCTTCGGCTACGTGGGGAACGAAGTGCTCGGGTTGTTGAATGCACAGAAGGTCGTAAACCATGAACTGGACGGCCAGGCCCTGCTGCCGCAGGTATTGATAAAACACCGCGTGCGCGGTTTGCACTTCGGGCTTCAAGTCCAGCGCGAAGAATATATCGCCGGGGGCAACATCTATGGGTTCATCGGTCAGTGCATCCGAAGGAATGCCGAGGAACTGGGCGGTAAATTGTCGGGCGTAGCGATAGGGCTGATGCACTGTGGCATAGGCCAGTTCAACCCGGTAGCCTTCCGGTGGGTGATGCAGCCATTCCTTGAGCACGTTGCGTACAACGCGCTGGATGCCGGTATGGACATCGCGCTGGACCAGCTCCGAGATATCAACCAGGAGTTGCCGTCGTGGGTAGTTCTTTTGCACCAGCGCCTTCTTGAGGTTCTCTGTGCTTTCCCGCCATGTGGACCAACGCATGTTGGTGGACTTTGGGTGTTCCCCTAGCTGAAACAGGCGCAACCAGACCTTGATGGCTTCTGCTAAATCCTGCGCTGCGTCCCCTTTGAAGTAAAACGCACTGTCTCCCGCTACTTCACGGAACACGGGAATATCTCTGGCGATAATCGGTATGCCGTGCCGCGCTGCTTCGATCAACGGCAGACCAAACCCTTCATTTAGACTGGCGGCGATAAGGCAGGTGCTGGCTGCATACACCTTCTCCAAATATTCGTCGCTGATGCCTTCCAACCAGAATAAACGGTGGCCACGCTCTGGGTGGTTGCAGAGTGTTTCGACCAGGCCTTCCATCTGCCATCCCTGCTGCCCGACAAAAACGAGATTGACATCCAGACCTTCGGCCCAAAGCAATTCAACGGCATTGAGGATCTGGTGCTGCCTTTTGCGTGGCTCTAAGGTCGAAACACAGAGAAAGGTGGGGCGACTTTGCATGATTTCCAAGACAGCTTGCGCATCTGTTGGGAGGCCTTTAGATGGCTGTGAGCCTTCTATGTCACCACCAATGTGAAGCCAATCTATTGAAAATCTCGGTATTGTGGTGATGCCATTCCTGTTGATCCATTCCTCAAAGGCATCGGCTGTCGCCTTAGAGATACAGACCGCGCCGTCGGTACCAGCAATCATGGTCAGCCACTGTTCGTGCAAGGCTTTCGCGTTCGGGTCATAGAAAAGCTTATCAAGCTGAATGGGTAACAAGTCGTATATCAGGAACTTAACGATAACACCATCCTGCCGCAGCCGCTGGTAGAACTCAGCGTGCGCCAGTTGCACATGGTGCTGCATGTCGAGCCCGAAGAAGAGATCGCCCCGCTGCCACTGCATCGGTTCATCCACCACTTCGGTCGCATTGAGACCTAGAGAGCGCAGGGTGAACCGACGGGCATAGTGGTAACCTTCGTTGGGTGTCGCATAGACCGGTTCAACTCGAAAACCGGGAGGAGGCGATTCCAGCAAGTATTTCAAATAACTGCGGACGACGCGCTGGACGTCGGTGGCAGCATCCCGCTGTGAGAGCTCTGAAACATCTAACAGAAGCTGACGTTCGATACCCGCGCTTTGATTCTGGGCCAGGCATGAGGCCAGCCGAGCAAGCATCTTATCATCGTTTGCCAATAGCACATTAGCTAGACAATCGATAAGGCGATTGTGGGACTGTGAGCGATCTACGTACAGGCATTGGGCGCTATCACAGATTGGCAGTGCTTCCCATGCCGCAAAGGCCCGCTTGGCCGTCTCGTCCCATGAGAACTTTTTGGCCTGCTTTAAGCCATGTTCACGTAGCGTGCTTCTAAAATTCTCGTCTTCCAGCCCCTGGGCCATCTTTGCGGCGATGGCAGCCACATCGAACGGGTCAAACAGCGCCTCTTGCAGCCCGATCACCTCCGGCAGGCTGGAGGTGTTGGCGGCAATCACCGGAGCGCTGCAGGCCATTGCCTCCAGCGCCGGCAGGCCAAAGCCTTCGTGCCAGGAAGGGAAAACATAAAGGCGGCAGAGGTTGTAAAGTTGAACGAGCTCCTCGTCGGTCACGTAGCCGGTGAAAACCAGCTCGTCGGCCTTCAGCCCCGCAGCATGGGCGAGATGCCTGAAACGCGCCACATAGTCCTCCGGCATCTTGCCGGCGAACACCAATTGGTGGCTGGCGCGCAAGCTGGGCGGCAGGCTGGCGTAGGCCCGAATGAGCCGTGGCAGATTTTTGCGCTCATCGGGCCCGCCGGTGTAGAAGACAAAGTTTCGGCGGATGCCCAACTTTGTGCGTAGCCGTCCGGCTGCCGCATCGTCGATGATGGACGGATGGAAATGCGGATCAATCGCCGTGGAGACGTTAACGATTTTGCTACCCTCAACATTAAGCGCCTCGACAGCTTCCTTCCGGCTGGATTCAGATATGGACAGTCCAATCGCCGCTCTTTGTAAGTATTGGAGTTTTCGATGATAAGCTTCCTCATAGCGAGGATAGGGCCTTAAGTATTTTTCACCATTAAGTAAGGGAATGAG
This sequence comes from Deltaproteobacteria bacterium, assembly GCA_019308785.1. Classification (GTDB taxonomy): domain Bacteria; phylum Desulfobacterota; class DSM-4660; order Desulfatiglandales; family Desulfatiglandaceae; genus JAFDHL01. Next base: position 2,279 of record JAFDHL010000046.1, on the reverse strand, counting down.
GTCGTAGATCGTGACGCTGACCGGCGTAGAGGTGTCGAATCGTCCGATGCTGGTAACGGCATCATCCACGTAGCCTTCGAACAGGCTGCAGATGTGAATGACATCCGGCTGGAGGCTGGCCAGGAAGGCTTCACGAATGAGTTCCGCCGCCTCGCGCCGGGCCTTGTTGCCGGGTTCTTCTTCACGCACCGGGCCCGGGGCGTGCCACACGCGGATGTTTTCCTGCGGGAGCAGCCCATGGAAGGCCGCGCGGATGGGTTCGATGGTCTCCGGGAAGAGGCCGCTGAGGGCCAGGATGATTTCGTGTTCACCGCGATTACGGGCAACAGCCTGTGCAAACGCTAAGGTGTAGCGACCGATGCCGCGAAATCGGCTCTCATTTTGCGCGCCCTGCATGTCGATGACGATGCGCATCAGGCCTTCTCCTCTTGCTTCTGCTTGATGGCGGCTTTGAGTTGAGCGTAGATTTGGCGGGCGCGGGGGGGAAGATTCTCCAGCCCGTGTGGCAGTTCCAAAAGCATATTGGCTCCCATGGCTGAAGTGGAGGTGTGGTCTATGAAACCGTGCAGTGCCGCAAGCTGCCTCAGTCTCGCTTCTATCCGCGGATACCTCCTGATCAAAGCCAGTGCCGGACGTTTGACCCATGGACGAGAAGTCCCCAAACGAATCAGAAGATCAAGTGATGTCGCCATGAGCCGTTTTGCCACCCGTTTGGCTCCATCACGCCCCCGCCGCATCAAGCCGGCCAGCTCTCGTAAGGGGCGAGTGATCCGCCACGAGCGGCTTTGGTACACGGCCCGCAAAGCGGCTTCGGCCTGGGCGGCGCGTTCTTCGGCCGCCATCGCTTTGGCCTCGGCCTGGGCGGCGCGTTCTTCGGCCGCCATCGCTTTGGCCTCGGCCTGCGTGGCGCGTTCGCTTCGGCCTGCGTGGCGCGTTCTTCGGCCGCCATCGCTTTGGCTTCGGCCTGCGTGGCGCGTTCTTCGGCCGCCATCGCTTTGGCTTCGGCCTGCGTGGCGCGTTCTTCGGCCTCTTGCTGCCGATAGAGCACGAAATCGTCGAAGAAGTTAGGCGGCGCTTTGAATGAATCCAATAACCCGGAATGTTCCTTGGCCACATAAAACCTGTTGAGACCGTCGAAATATGCGTAGTAATAGCCGGCATTCAACAGCATGGGTTCCCAATCGCCATACGATTGTTCTTGCGACATCGGTAGTGTGGATTCAACAACGATGATCCAGGGCCGGTTTTTTCTCCAGTCATTACCACGCAGCACCGCCGCTTCGAACCCTTCCACATCCACCTTGAGAAAGTGGACCTCTTGGCCCGTGGGCACATAATCAGCCCATACATTGTTCAGAGTGGTAACCTGCACCGGCTCGCGATTGACTTCCCAACCAGCCTCCTGGTGCTTTTGTGCAATGGCATCGTCGAGGGTGGACAAGCCGGGATTGGCGAGGAAGTTCATGCTGAGGGTCTCTTCCTGATCCCCTATGGCGAGCTGCAGGTTGATGTCGTGGGGTCGGCGATTCTGTAGCTGCCGGATAAACTCAGGATTTGGCTCGATATTGATGCCATGCCAACCGCGCTCATAGAAGGCGCGCGTGACAGAATCCTGATCAGGTGACCATGCGCCGATGTCAATATAAAAACCTTTATTGATGTCCTTCAGCGCGCGCCAAAGCATCACATCTTCAAAATTCTGCGCGTATGAAATAAAACTCATTGAGCTAAACTCTCGATCTCAATGTGCGGTTCCTTCCAGAGACACCCTATGAACTGCGTTTTGTCCACATTGACAACGTTGAAGACAAGGGCCATGTCTCGCCACTCGTAGTTTGCGGTAAGATGTGTATCACGGTCCACTAGGGCGGTCTGAATTGAAAAGCTACCTACTCCAAAGTTGGCAAGGAAGGCGATAACAAAGAGGTACTCATCCCCGGGCTGCGGGTTGCGGATCACCTGACCGGTGTGGTAAGTATTGGTGCCGTACATGACCTGCCCCAGTCGGTCCTTGATACCGTAGCCTAGCACCAGGCTTTCGATGGGGCGGCAGACCTTGACCTTAACATGCAGCTCGACCGGCTCGCCAACGCCCACGTATTCCGCCGCTTCGCCCTTGCTGTTGTGAGAGCTTTGAATTTTCTACAACAAGGTCATGGGGGTCCTGTTGAAATGCTTTTTTACCAAAATTTGTCACAATCGCCTCAAGTTCCTGGCCCTATCATCCTTAACATTTTGCCCCTTACAGGGCATTTTCTTCTTCTATGTGCCCCTTTTCT
>JAFDHL010000312.1 GCA_019308785.1 Deltaproteobacteria bacterium | reverse complement strand
TATCAAACCGATAATCACGAGTTTTTTGCGATTGAGGTGAAAATGGCCAACAATTCGCTGCATTCCTCATATTCATTCTTTAGATGTTCCCAAGAAAGCCACTTCAACTCTTTAATGATTTCCAGCCAGTATTGTGTTTCACTTGCTTCACTTTCGCAAATATGAATCTTATTTTTAAAATCGGCTTTGCTTCTTGCCCGGTTGGCTTCACGATAGTTCGCACCCATAGACGTTCCGGATTTGGTTATTTGATTCCGGATCACCTTTGCTTCAAGTGTATTGGGCAGCTTGGTCGACAGGCAGATAACCCGTATTGCGAATCCCCTTGTTCTTTTCTCAAGCTCTTTGGCAAATTGTTTGTTGTCTTTTGGCATTTCAGATCCTATCTCCCTTATACTTTAGTTCACTTATGTTCATTTTGCTTTTTAGTTCACTTTAGTCACTTTAGCTCACTTCCCACTTTAGCTCACTTTCCTTACTATCTTTCTTTCAATTTCGGATTCAAGGTATCCCTCAATCCTTCTCCGAACAGGTTAAAGCAAAGGACCACGATCAAAATGGCAATACCCGGAATAAAGGTGAGCCAGGGCGCATCAAAGATAAAGCGTTTGCCGTCCGACAGGATATTTCCCCATGTGGCGTGAGGCGGCGGGACACCGAAACCGAGAAAACTCAGGCCCGCCTCGGTCAAAATAGCCGTAGCTATGCCGATAGTCGCTGAAACGAGTACCGGCGCAATGGCGTTCGGCATCATATGGCGAAAGATAATCCGAAAATTGCCGACACCAAGAGCCCTTGCAGCGGTGACGAAGTCCTGTTCCCTCAACGAGAGAAATTCCGCTCGCACAAAACGCGTCGTGCCCATCCAGCTCGTGAGTCCGATGACGATCATGATATTATAGATTCTTGCAGGGAGGAGCGCCACTACTGTAAGTATAAGGAAGAAACTCGGGAAGCAGAGCATGATATCCACGATACGCATGATCAGGGTATCAACGGAAATGGTGTCCTTTCTGAGGATGACAGACAATTTTGACATACCCTGTATTTCCACCATGTTCCTTGAACGGACTAATATAAGAACAGAGGCCAGAACTATGAAAAGAAAAACCAATCCAGTAAAGGTGGCACCCATTGATAAAAATATGCCAGCCGCAAACAGAAAACAGGCCATAAGAATGTGATCCAGGCGAATGTGGTTTTGCCCGAAATAGCCTGCAATCCCTCCCATGAATATGCCTACGAGGACCGATATTCCGACCGCTACAAACCCCACGGTCAGGGAAACCCACGCTCCCTGGAGCATTCTGGCGAAAACGTCTCGGCCCAGATCGTCAGTTCCCATAACATACACTCCGAGGGTCGGGATCTCATTGGTCAGCAACGTATCGAGATTGGGCCGGGAAAGAGGCGGCCTCAGCTTTTCCTGGAGCCGGACCAGGGCGGGATCAAAAACAGGATCCTGACCTGACGTCAGAAAAAGCCCGGCCAGCGCGACAAGGAAGAAAAGGGCAAAAATCACAAGCCCCACGATGGCAAGCCTGTTCTGTCTGAACGATTGCCAGAATTCCTGCCACCTCGTCCGTTTCGGGGCAAGAAACTCGTTAGTGGAGTTTTGATAATTATTTATCATTATTTTTTTTCAACTTTAGGCACTTTAGTCACTTTAGCTTACTCACAACCGTATCCTCGGGTCCACCACCAGATAAAGAAGATCTGAGACAAAGGTGCCGATCAATACCAGCACCGCAGAAACAAAATTGACCGTCAGAATAACCGGATAATCTCTTGCAAGGATGGCCTCATAGGCCATGCGCCCCATGCCCGGCCATGAGAAAATAGATTCGATAATCACCGAACCACCGATCAGGCCCGGCAAAATTAGCCCAAACATGGTCACAAAGGGTAACAGGGCATTTCTAAGCGCGTGCTTGTAATGCACCTGGTCCGCCGGGAGCCCCTTGGCTCTTGCAGTGCGCACATAATCCTGGCCCTCCACCTCAAGCATCTGACTGCGCACATACCTGGACAGTACCGCTATCCCTCCTGTAGCCCCAAGCACGGACGGGATCAAAAGATGCCAGACCCGGTCCATAACCACGCGAGGCCATGAGGAAGCCCCAAGGCCAAAGGTCTCCATACCAATGACCGGCACGTGGAAATGGGTGACCACAAATATGATCAGTATATAGGCGAAAAAGAAACCAGGGATGGATATCAAGAGATAGGCGAAGAATGTAGTGCTCCGATCATATATTCCGCTTCTGAAAATGGCTGAACGGATTCCAATAGGAAAAGAGAGTGTCCAGGTCAGGATGGTTCCCACGATAAAGAGGGGAAGGCTGTTCAAAAAACGCTCCCAGATCTTTCCGAGTACCGATTGGTTATCTTTCCAGGAAACGGTTTTCCCCGTGAAAAGATTACGATAAAAGTAAAGGTACTGTGTGTGGAGGGGCTTATCTAAATGAAACTCCTGCCGGAATCGTTCCACCATCTCCGGCGTGAACTTAGGATTCAGGGGGTCCACCTGGCTTGGCTTGCCGGGAGCAAGATGGATGATCAAAAAGGAGACCACCGAGACAAAGAACAGTGTAATGATCTTTTGTATGATGCTTCGTCCGACGAATGAAAGCATGGATAATTTCCTCGGGTAATGGTTGAGTCGTTGAGTAGTTGAGTAGTTATGGAAATCATGGACCACTCAACCATTTGACTACTCAACTTTGTTACCCATCAAGTGCAAAACTCGGCGCCTCCGGGAGCTTTATCCACTTGTTGAAGTGAAAACTGTAGTTACCCGTATTTGTGGGCGTTATCTTTTTATAGACCACATTTCCCTTATCATCCGTTTTTCTTATCACAATCCGCTTGTCTAAAACCGCCGTCCATTTGGAAACGTACAAAAAGGTGTACGGCTGTTCCCGCGCGATAATTTCATGAAGCATGTGGCAGTATTTCACCTGTTTTTCACGATCATATTCCTGCCTTATCTTGATGATGAGACCATCGGCCATTTTGTTCTTGAAGCCCACAAAATTCAGTTGGTGAGGATTTGTCTGGCTCGAATGCCAAATCTGGTACAGATCAGGTTCAATGCCCATACTCCAGCCCAAGATCAGGGCATCAAAATCCGCCTTGTC
>JAFDHL010000311.1 GCA_019308785.1 Deltaproteobacteria bacterium | reverse complement strand
AAATGCTCCTTTCTGATAGGTTTTGTTTTTTTACTAACTCTATTATAACCTTATCAGACGGGCATTTCGAGTACTTTCTTGTCTAATTTCCAATTTAATTGCACTTGATCAAGGACTAGATGCACCCGGAGCATTACATCATGTTATGGGCCGGGGTGTTGATAGAGTAAAGATATTCAAGAGCAAGGTGGATAAGAATGATTTTCTCAGCCGTCTGGCCGATCTATGTGAAAAAGGAGATATCATTATCTATGCCTGGTCACTAATGCCCAATCACTTTCATCTATTAATTAGAACGGGAAGACAGCCTCTTTCCCATAGCATGAGAAGGCTTCTTACAGGTTATGTGGTCAATTTTAACCTAAGACACAAGCGTTATGGGCATCTTTTTCAAAACAGATACAAATCCATCATCTGTGAAGACGACCCTTATCTCTTGGAGCTTACCAGATACATCCACCTCAATCCTCTAAGGGCGAATATAGTAAAAACTTTGGGGGAGTTGAACAAGTATCCATGGACAGGTCATTCTGCTATTATAGGGAGGGTGAAGCGGCAGTGGCAGGACACAGACACACCTCTTTCCTATTTTGGTAAAAGGCGTAAAGGAGCAATAGAGAAATATAAAGGATTTATTAAGGAGGGAATCCCTGAAGGCAGAAGGCCCGAGTTGGTAGGGGGTGGGCTTGTTCGGAGCCTGGGTGGATGGTCACAGGTGCTTTCTTTAAGGAGGATAAGTGATAAGGTTGTCTCTGATGAACGGATATTGGGCAGTAGCGAATTTGTACAAAGCATCATCTCGGAGGCTGAGGAGAAAGAGAAGGAGACCTTGAGATTATCCCGGAAGATATCTGGTTTATCTTCATTGGCAAAGAAACTAATTAAAGGGGAAGCAATATCTTACGCTGAATTAAGATCAGGAAACAGGGAAAAAGGGGTAGTAAAAGCGAGGCGGGTATTCTGTCAGATAGCCGTAAAAAAGATGGGGTATTCTGGAGCGGAAGTTGCCCGGTTTCTTGGTGTTACGACTTCTGCTGTTAATCGTTTAGCTGTTTCAGAAGAATTACCGGATTTAGTTAGATACTCATAAGTTGTTTTAGAACCAACGTCCCCCTTTTTATCTCTATCGTTATGGTAACAGTTTAGTTGTTTTGCAATAGGAAGAGCACATTTTTATATTAATGTGCTCTTTTTACTTGACATTTAGCAAGAGTAAATATACTCTTAAACAAAATTCTGAACTGTTAAGTGTCCACACATGAAAAAAGTCGATTTATTAAAAAAACGACGATCTATGCTCGAAGAGCAGATTTGTAATAACCTTGATCTACTCGTAGGCTCTGTAGTTCGCTCTCCAGCAATGATGTATTACAGCCTGACAACTAAGGTTGACGGTAAAACCGTAACCCGGTATGTGCGCAAAGGCCTGGTGCCCAAAGTCAAGAAGATGACTGATCGTCACAAGAGGGTCCGCATATTGATCCAAAAGCTATCGAGCGTTAACTGGGAATTGCTTAAACTGGAATCCAAAGAGTAATCAATGCCCTCAAATCGTCCGCAGCAGGCTCCATGGGATTTTCAATGTCCCTATAAGCACCACTGCCCTCACCTGGAAGGATTGTCTACTCAATGGGTATTTGAAGAATATCAACAGTCCCGAGATGAGGATTTGGAGTATTGGAAGGTTAGAGATATCTTGCAAGAAGAACTTGAAAAAGCTTTGGAGTATATCGGTAAGTTAGAGAATGAAAACGAGGAGCTGAAAGCAAAACTGAAAGCCCTTCACCAAAGACAATTTAAACCCAACATAAAGCGCAGCCAGAAAAGTTCAGAAGATAGCCCTAAGGATGGATCAGCACCTGAAAAGAAGAAAAAACGCGGCGCACCAAAAGGTCACCCTGGCTGGTATAGACGTGAGCCCAATCATATTGATAAAACCGTTATTGTTGCAGCCCCTGAGGTATGTCCACATTGCGCCTGCACCGATTTAACACCGGTTGATGAGATCAAGGATCATTTGCAGGAAGATATTGTTCTTCAACCGCGCACGCATGTCACAAATTTTAAGCACCATCAGGCATTTTGCCCAAAATGCAATCGCCCTGTCGTTCAACCGGCTAAAGGCGAATTGCTTAATTGCAGCATCGGTCCAACAACAAAGGCTGCTGCTGTCTTTTTACGCTATGGATTGCGGATTCCTTACAGAAAAGTAAAGGAACTCTTTGATGTGTTCTTTGATATGCCGTTTGTCCCTGCTTCGGCCATGGCATTTGACCGCACGGCAACCCGCAAAGGTGAGTTACTTTATGAGGATTTGAAAGAAAAATTGCGTGTCGCTGCAGCCGCCCATGCCGATGAAACCTCGTGGCGCGAAGATGGTATTAATCATTATGTCTGGTATGCAGGTAATGATGACTTGGCGTTGTTTCATATTGACCGCCATCGTTCATCGGAAGTTGCCCAATCAATTTTGGGTAATAACTTCAGTGGTGTTTTGAATACGGATGGATATGCGGCTTATAATGCAGTGAACGCAAAAGACCGTCAAACATGCCTGGCACATCTAATCCGCAAATCAAAAGAGATTAAACAGGAAATTTTTCTTAAAAAGCCTCAATTTCAGGATAAAAGATCGATTCGGTTTTGCAGCAGCGTTTCGGCCTTGTTTAAAAAGACCTGCGAAATCGGACAAAAATTTATTAGCGGCGACATCAAGCAACACCGATCTGATGCATTTGAAAATCGCCTGTATTCCGCTTTGAACTCGATATGCTTAACTAAGCTTGCTGACGAGAAAGCCGAGACGTTAAGACGCAGACTGATCGACCCTAATAAAGAATACAATCGCCTCTTTACCTTCCTTAGATTTCCCGGTGTTCAACCAACTAATAATCAGTTCCTTCTTCCAAACCCTATTCACTTCAGATACCGTTACCTCTCAAGCCGCACTCTATAACGACTCGTCTTGACTTCTTCTCCTCAGTGCTTCATTCTTATTAAGATCTGGGTCCGAAAGGGGGACTAAACTGTTACTCGTTATGCCTTTGAATGAGTAATGACATTTTAAAAAGGAATCATGAGATGATACAAATCCAACAGATACGTAACGCTACATTACGAATTACTTATGCTGGAAAGATATTTATTACTGATCCATATCTTGCTGGCAAACATACAATGCCATCTTATACTGGCGCCTCGCCTAACCCATTGGTCGATTTGCCGTTCGCTCCACAAGACGTAATAGCGGGTGTTGAGATATGCCTAATTTCACATATTCATTCAGATCACTTTGATCCAACAGCACAAAGGTTGCTACCGAAGAGTATACCTCTTTTCTGTCAACCTGGGGATGAATCTGAGATTAAAGCGACAGGATTCCGCAATGTCATCCCGTTGAACGAATCGTTCAATTGGGAGGGGATTACAATTATCCGTACTCCGGCCCAGCATGGAACAGGTGATGTGTTGAAAGAAATGGGCAATGCCTCCGGATTTGTTTTACGGTCTGAAAATGAACCCACAGTATATTGGGCCGGAGATACCATTTGGTGTGAAGCTGTTGAAGATGTTATTGCACAAATTCGGCCTGATATTATCATCATACATTCTTGTGGAGCTGTGTGGGGTAACAATATACTGATTGTCATGGATGCTGTGCAAACTATCGCGGTTTGCCGTGCTGCCCCTAAAGCTGTCGTCGTGGCTACACACATGGAAGCTCTTGACCATGCAACAGTCTCAAGATCCGATCTTAAGGCATTAGCCGAAATGGAAGACATAAAACCCAGTCAGTTGTTAATTCCTTACGATGGTGAAATACTCAAATTTTAAAAAGGAGCCTAGAAAGGGGGGACATTTCCGGCACGAGCGTTAAACCCAAAAAACAAATGGAGAAACTAAATGAATAAGACACATCTCTATGTATTGTGGACTAATGATAATCCGATTACAGCAGAAAAGATGGTTTTTATGTATACCGTCAATTCTCTCATCCATGGTTGGTGGGAAAAAGTAACTCTCATTATTTGGGGTGCACCTACTAAGCTGGTGAGTGAGGATGCCAATATTCAAAAAAAGGTTAAGGAAGCATTGGATGCAGGTGTTCACATAACCGCATGCAAAGCTTGTGCAGATCAACTAGGAGTAACAGAAACTTTGGAAAAACTACAAATTGAAGTCAAGCATTGGGGGCTTCCATTAACTGAGATTTTAAAAAACAACGAACAACTTCTAACAATATAGAATGGGTTTAACTAAATGATGGAGCAGACAACAAAAGCCTGGCCGATTTATCGTAATTTCTAATGATTCAACGGCTTTTGTGTCTGCTCATCATTCCCGTTTTGGCATACAGCCAAAAGCCTAGAAATGGAAACGGCGGGCGATAGCCTACGGTAAGTCCAATGATTTCAGTGAAAAAGGATTTGACGTTCTCAGTGTCAGCGCATCTCAAAGCAATGTGATCGAAGCTTAGGTTCATATGTTAATCCTCTTCAAACCAGCTTGTGATGGCTTCAATATTTTGACGTGTTTTTGCCTTGGGTTCCTCTTTGCGATAACCAAAAGCAAGCGCATAAGCCATGCTGAATTTGTCAGTTTCAATGTTGAGTTCAGTAGCAAGTAATGAATCCATTTTCTTTCGGTCAAACCCTTCCATCGGACAACTATCTATACCTATCATCGCTGCTACTGTCATCATATTGGCAAGTGGGATATAAGTTTGTCTGGTTGCCCAATCTGTCATGGCGCGTTCTGATTCCAGCAAGTCGAAATCTGATTCCTGAAATGTTTTGAATAAATCAGTTTTCTTCTCAATAATGTCTTGTGGTAATTGCTGTATTTCTTGCATGAAGTTCTGAATGTACTCACTATTATGCCGCATAAAATAGGCTTTTTTTACCAACGCAAACAGCAAATGACTTGCCGTCGGAAATTGCTTTTTTCCTCCCCAAGCAACCTCAACAAAGGTTTCCCTCAATTCTTTTTTCTGGATGATCAGAAAATGCCAAGGCTCAAAACCAAACGAACTGGGGGATAAACGAGCGGTTTCGAGAATGAATGCAAAGTCCTCTTTCGATATCTTTTTTTCAGAATCAAATTCTTTGCAGGCGTGTCTAAACATGAAGGCTTCAAGAATCTTCTTTTTTTTCATTTTGCTTTTCTCCTTTATTGTTGCGAAGTATTGACAACCAAATTAAATTTTAAGTTAAATGGGTCAGGTTTTTGCTTGACCTTTGTTCAGCATAGTACTCAAATTTTTTGCACGTCTTCTGAATTGACAACACTATATACCTCTGCTTTCTAAGCCTTTCTATCACGCTACTTGCCTAACTATATTTTTTAAGATGATATTCCTTTCATATCTTGTTCAGACCATCACCTCTTCATACCCTGGGGATATATTTTGGATTTTCGATTTTGGGTAACATGTGCTTAAGGCGACTTAGAAGATTGTGTAAACAAGCCCATTTATTTTCTCAAAGTTTTGGTCCGAGGTTATGACTTCAACTCCTCATCTCCTCATCAATCTGTTCACATGCCTTTATGGATTCCATAAATTCCGTAGCATCATTCTCACTCCAGCCGCCCGCAAGTTTTCTCAACGAATCAGCCGGTAGCCTTTTATTTCCCTTCATAAAGCCCTTATATTGGTAAATCATATCCAGGATGACCCGGTTTATTGATTTACCGCTCTGTCTTGACATTCTACGAATCTCTTTCTCGACCTCCGGATCTATCCCGCGCAAGGTAATCTGTGCCATGACTCACCTCCTGACTTATAATGACTCATAATATACTTCATAAGCCGAATAGTCAGAGGAAGGGGGGCTAAGAGGGTACGTAATGGGATCACACGGATTAAATACCCTGGTTGTTGTGTTGGTCAGGAATTAAAAATCGCGATTTTTGACCGTGTTACCTGGTGGTATATTTAGTCAGGGTTTTTACGAATTCCTTTGCGACTGCGGG
>JAFDHL010000310.1 GCA_019308785.1 Deltaproteobacteria bacterium | reverse complement strand
GCTTTCAGCTATGGCGGGACAGGTCCGCCTTCGCTTTCAGCTATGGCGGGACAGGTCCGCCTTCGCATTGATGCTATGGCGGGACAAGCCCCCGACAAGCCGGGATCTGCGACCCTTCGGCAGGCTCACGGTCTTCGTCATGCCGGTCATGGATCCCGCACTCGGGGGCGCACACAATGTGCTAATAAGTTGACGTAATCAATAAGATCCCAAAATATCTGTATCCGATCAGCAGATCGGCGGTTCGTGGCCGCATATATAACCTTGATAAACAGTCTAAATATGATATGATTTATTTTTAATAGTTAAAAACGTAAACTCCAAGAGTAATAAGGGCGCTGGAAGGACCAAATGTCAATATTTCACCAGCGTCCTATATTTTACAGATATTATGACACTTTCTCATTCTTACTTAATGGAAAACCTGGAAGAGGCCATCCGCCTCGAAATCAAGACCGATCCGGAAGCAATACGGAAACAGGCCCTGTGGTGCGGTCTGAAACCCGGACTCCGGGTACTTAACGCAGGATGCGGACCGGGCAAGGTCACCTCAATCCTGCACGAAATGATCCGGCCGGGAGGCAGTATATTGGGGGTGGATTATTCAGAGGAGAGAATCCGCCATGCCAAAGAGCATTATGGCCAAAAAGCAGGCATTGGTTTTCAGGTCCACGACCTGAGGGATCCCTTAGAGGATATGGGTCTGTTCGATCTAATCTGGGTCCGTTTTTTGTTGGAGTATAACCGTGTGGAAGGCCCTGAAATTATAAAAAATCTGACGTCCTGCCTGAAACCGGGCGGCCATCTCTGTCTAATGGACCTTGACCACAACTGCCTCAATCATTACGAATTGCCCGAAAAAATGGAACAGATCCTCTCTGAACTGACAACCAAAGTGGCAAAGGCATACAACTTCGACCCTTATTCAGGTCGAAAATTGTATGCCTATCTTTATGATCTGGGTTATGAAGAGATCCAGTTGGATCTCACGGCGCACCATCTTATCTACGGAACTCTAAAGGACGTGGATTCCTTCAACTGGATCAAGAAGGCGGAAATCATTTCAACGAAAGCCCCGGATAATTTCAAAAGCTACCCCGGGGGCCCTAAAGCATTTTTTGCTGACTTTATACGGTTCTTTAATGACCCGAGACGGTTTACCTACACACCTCTCATCCTCTGCAAAGGCATGAAACCCGAGATGTCTCAATCTTCTGAAAGCCGATAACCCTTCCTTTATCCAATTTCCCGTTCCAAAATGGCTCCGACAAAGCGGGCACAAGGACGTGATCAGTCTCCATCCAGGACTCCGCGGACAAGATTGAGCATCTCTCTGACATTATAAGGTTTGCGGATAAAGCCTTTTGCCTTTGCTTCAATTATCTCTTTTTCCGATCCACTTGTAGCATAGCCGCTGGCGATAATAACCTTCACCAGTGGATTTATCTCTATCAGTTTTTGCAAACACCGACTGCCGCCCATTCCCGGCATGATCAGATCCAGAATGATCAAATTCACTTTCTCGTATTCCTTGTTGTAAAGCTCCAGGGCACCTTCCCCGTCCGAAGCAGTAATCACTTTATAGCCAAAATCGGTAAGCATCTCTTCACCCGGTTTTCGGATATTCTCTTCATCATCCACCAATAAGATGGTCTCACTCCCACCCTCGATAGGCAATTCTACCTCTTTCGAATCCTGTGCTGCTTCTTTCTCTATGACCGGAAAATAAATCTTGAAGGTGGTGCCCCGCCCAGGTTCACTGTCACATACAATATAGCCACCGTGGCTTTTTACAATTCCATACACCATGGCCAGACCAAGGCCGGTTCCCTTTCCTGTTTCCTTTGTGGTGAAAAAGGGTTCAAATATGTGCGCCTTTAGCTCTTTGTCTATCCCATGACCTGTATCCGATACACTCAACAAGACATATTCCCCTGGTCTGGATCCCAAATGATTCTTACAGTATTCTGCATCCAGGATAACATTCTCGGTCTCAAAGTTCAGGTTGCCACCACCAGGCATGGCATCCCTGGCATTGACCCCTAGATTCATCATGATCTGTTCAATCTGTACAGGATCTGCATTGATGGTCTCGAGGTTTCCCGCCAGTTTCAATTCAATAGTGATCATTTTCGGTATCGTCGCCTCAAGCATTTTAGAAACCTGCACTACCTCCTGGTTAAGATCCACCGGCTTGAGTTTACTTTTCACTTTCCGGCTGAAAATTAGAAGCCGCCTGGTAAGATCGCTGGCCCTCTGGACCGATTTTTCAATCGCTTGAAATTTATCATAGTCAGGATCGCTCCGGTCTTTTTTCATCAACAGGATTTGAATATAGCTGAATATCGCCTGGAGGATATTATTAAAATCATGCGCAATTCCTCCTGCCAAGGTACCGATGGCTTCCATTTTCTGTGCTCCCCGGAGCTGTGCTTCCAAGCCCTTTTTTTCATGTTCCGCACGTCTGAGTTCGGTGATATCGTTACCGATGCAGAGGATCTCCGCAATATTCCTCTCATTGTCAAAGATAGGCTTGTAAGTCCATGCAATCCAGGCTTTTTCACCGTTTCTGAGGACATATTCATCCTCGCTGGCGACTGGCGGCTCCGGGTCTTTCTGAAGAGATGTTATTAGTTCGTCAAAACCCCGCTTAGTTGATTCCGTTCCAGGAAGAATTGTACCTTGCAGATTCTCCCCAAGGATCTCGTTCTCGGTATAACCGAAGAATCTCTGTGCGAATTCGTTAAAAAAAGTGATATTTCCCTTGGTATTCATTCGCAAAATGATGCTATTGGCGTTCTCAACGAGGTCCCGATACTTTTTCTCGCTTTCCTGGAGTTTCTGAACAGACATGGCCTCGATAATATTGACGGCCGTTTGGGAGGCAACGCCCATTAAAAGATTCACATCGCTCTGAGTAAGGGGCCTTTTTGTCTTTATATTGTCTCCGGTCAATATGCCCAGTGATTCATTTTCATAGATAATAGGCACACAGTAAAACGATTGAGATCCGATCTGTCTGACAAATTCAAGGCTCTTCTCGGAGAGATCCTGTTCTATCTCACCAATATCATTTACCAAAAAGGGTTTTTGATCTCTAAAAGCCATTACGAACAAACCTTTGGATTCAGGATTGTCAAGATGAAATTCGGTTCCTCGTAGA
>JAFDHL010000045.1 GCA_019308785.1 Deltaproteobacteria bacterium | reverse complement strand
ATTTTCCGACCAGAAGAAAGTAATTCTCCATTGATCATTTATCCTTAAACTCCAATATCCTTCCATGTGTCCAGAAAGCTTTTCAAGCCTGTTCCCAGGGGGTATGCGAAGAAATTTTAAAGAAGGAGCCGCATTGATCTGGTCGAGCAGCCGTCTGGCTTTGGCATGAAGTTCACGATGGAGTTTTCTGGAATATCTGCTATCGGTGCCATTATAAATATCCTTTGTGGGTTTGTTCGCAAAGCCTTTGATCATCTTATAAGTATATCGTATATCGATATACCAGTCAACCGAAATGTAATCAGGAAAAATTGGTGACTTTTTGACAGGATTTACCGGATTGACTGTAAAGGGGGACGCTCTTTATATTTACAGTTTAAGCAAGCATAAAAGTGGGCAGGTCTTGTATTATTACATTTCAGATACCTTGCCACCACTACAGCCAAATAGAATTTCATCCTGCTCTTATATTATCCGGATATCTCATGAATTCAGTGTCATAAATTCCTGGCCAAAATAGCAGGTATTATAATTTTGTGGTTTTTCGTTATAACCTGCTAATTTTTCTAAAGATAATTGCATGACCGAATGGGGGCGTTGTTTACAAATTACACAAAACATGTAATAAGGCGAAAAACACTGTGAGAAGGGTACAGATGCGCTTATGAATTTAGAGATCGAGGAAAAGCAGGCCACTATATTTGATATTCAACGATTCTCCATTCATGACGGGCCTGGAATTCGCACGACCATATTCTTTAAGGGGTGCCCATTAAGGTGTAGATGGTGCCAGAATCCTGAATCCCATAAGTCCGGCATTGAGGTTGCTTTTTATAAAGAGAGGTGCGCTTTCTGTTTTGACTGTAAAGATGTTTGCCCGGAAGACGCAATCCTGGAATCTGAAGATGTTAGAATTAATTTCGATCACTGTAGTACATGTGGACAATGTGTTTCCGCGTGTATGAACGATGCCCTTAGATTAGTCGGAAAAAGATGGAACGCCCTTACCCTCCTTAATGAAGTATTAAAAGACAAAGATTTCTTCGATGATTCAGAAGGTGGAATAACACTCTCCGGCGGAGAACCCACTATGTATAGTGCGTTTTTAAGGGAGTTTCTGCCCCTTGTTAAAAAAGAAGGTGTCCATGTCAATATGGAGACCTGCGGGATGTTCAAGTGGGATAATATAAATTCTATCTTGCCCTTTTTGGATCTCATTTTTTACGATCTGAAACTGATGGATTCAAAAATGCATCAAATATATACGGGCGTTGATAATATAATGATCATCGAAAATCTTAGCAAACTGGCCGTAAACTTCTCAAACCTTCAGGCCAGGATGCCCGTAATTCCCACCATAAATGATACCCAGGATAATATCGCGGACACGGTTAGGCTCCTAAAGAAAAATAACCTGGAAACCATACACCTTCTTCCATACCACAATCTGGGGGAGGCCAAACTGCCCGGGATCAAAACAGACCTGGAACCGTTAGATCTGCCCACAGACAATGGTGTTTATCTTTTATCCGCAAAAAAGTTATTTGAAAACCAGGGCATTTATGTAATTTAATATGATTGAGAAAGGATTTGAAATGTCTCAGGACAGAATAGACCGTATCAAAAATGCTGTTCGGACCTCCAGGCCAGGTATTTGCACCGAGAGGGCACTGATCTGGACCCGGTACTTCAAGAATAAAGAGAACAGGAAAAAGCATCCTTCTATTCAGATGGCTGAATCGCTCAGTGATGTGCTCAACAAGAAGAGTATTAAAATTTATCCGGATGAGCTTATTGCAGGAAACTTCTCATCCAAGAGGGTTGGTGGTTCTGTTTTCCCGGAACTCCACGGAGTTGTGGTCATGCAGGATCTCTTCAGTTTTGTCAAAAGGGAGACCAACCCCCTTGAAATCTCAAAGCAGGAAATATGGCAGCTTATTAAAATCATACCATTCTGGCTCTTTCGATTTTTGGGATTTAAGGCATATAGATCCAAAATAGATACATTTCGTTTTATTGCCGATCAACTGAACGCTCGCTATTATTTCATTAATGAAAGCGGTGGCATAGCACACCTTGCGCCCGACTATGAGAAACTGGCCAGGGTTGGAACGGAGGGGATCATCTTAGAGGTTGAGACCCTGCAGGAGAAGGTCCTGGAGAACACAGAACAGTGGTATTTTTATGAATCTGTCAAGATTATTGCCCGGGGCCTGGCCCGGTTCGGAAAGCGTTATTCGGATCTCGCCTTTCAGATGGCTGAAGGCGAAAGCGACCCTGTGCGCAAACAGGAACTTCTGGATATTTCAAAAGTCTGCGAAAGGGTCCCGGAAAAAGGCGCCGTCACTTTCCGTGAAGCCCTCCAGTCCATTTTTCTGGCCCAGATCGCCATCAATCTTGAAAGTCTCGATAATGCCATTTCACCCGGCAGAATGGATAATTATCTCTATCCCTATTATGAAAAGGATCTTAAAAGCGGGGCACTGACGCGTGAAAAAGCCAAGGAACTGGTTTCTGCCTTTTCGATCAAGATGTCTGAGATCGTTCCGGTGTTCTCAAAGCTTATCACAAAATTTCACGGGGGCATGTTCAATGGCCAGGTGGTGACGGTGGGCGGAATTGGCCGTGACGGAAAAGATGCCAGCAATGAACTTTCTTATATTTTCCTGGAGGTCATGGATAAACTGAGAATGCGACAGCCCAATTACCATGCCAGGATTCATAAAGAGGCTCCGGGTAAGTACCATGACAAAATATTTGAAATCCTCTCCAAAGGAGGCAACTCTCCTGCCCTGTACAACGATGACGTGATTGTTGAAACCCTTGTTCGCCACGGCTACGACCTCCCTGATGCGAGAGATTATACCGCGGTGGGGTGCGTGGAGCCTGTCTGTCAGGGCAAGAGCTTTTCCTCGACGGATGCAGCACTCTTTAATGTCCCCATCATGCTGGAGCTTGCCCTGAACCAGGGCAGGAGATTCGGCTCACTCTTGCAAGCAGGACCAAAAACCATGGCTGTTTCTAAAATGACTTCCATGGGTGACGTGAAACAGGCATTTGAAACGCAGCATGGTCACTTCACTGAAAGACTCATAAAAGATCTGCAGGCTATTGAAAGGGCCAATGCCGCTTATCATCCCACACCATTAACGAGTATGCTTCTTGATGGATGCCTTGAAAATGGTTTCTGCTCTACTTCAGGAGGGGCCGTCTATAATTTCTCGGGCATCCAGTGTGTGGGTCCGGTAGAAACGGGTGACGCCCTCTATGCCATTGATCAGGCCGTGTTTCAGGACAGGAAACTCACCCTGCCCAAGCTTGTTGGGCTGCTAAAACAGGATCTCCATGATGAAAAATGGAGGGTCTACCTTCGAAGGCTTGACAAGTTCGGCAATGACAACGAGAAAGTGGATGACTACACCCTGTATGTTCTCGATACCTTCACAGGGAATCTTAACGGCCGTATGAATACGAGGGGCGGAAGATATACGACTGGGCTTTACTCGGTGACCTCTCATCAATATTTTGGTGAGGTGACGGGCGCACTCCCTAATGGCAGAAGGAAAGGTGAGAGTCTTTCTGCGGGGATTGCCCCCTCAAACGGGCAGGACAGGCTTGGTCCGACAGCGATGCTAAGCTCTGTCAACAGGATCGACGCCACAAATTTCGCAAATGGCCTGAACCTGAATGTGAAATGGGACTCCAACACCATAAGGGGTGAGACCGGCAGGCTTGCCCTTAAAAATATTTTTAAGACCTATTTCAGACGAGGTGGTATGCAGGTGCAGTTCAATGTATTTGACCCTAAAACCCTGCTGGAGGCCCGTGACAACCCGGATGCCTATCCCAACCTTCTTGTCAGGGTCTCGGGATATTCCGCATACTTTAATGATCTGACCCCGGAAATGAAGGATGAAATCATCCGGCGAACCTATATTTCAGTTTAGCCCAACCCCCTATTCCACGTCCTGTCCCACATCAGTCTTGTTGTTGATATTTAGATATCACATGAATTCAGCTTCATAAATGGGTCAAATCTTTGATTGACCTTTCTTTTTTTGACTGGCAGTCGTAAGCCTACTGGCCTTCTTTGGACAGTTCTTCCAGGCGTTCCCGAGCCTCCTTCTTGCCCATGCGACGAAGAGCCGCCAGAGCTGCCATTTGTTGCTCACGGGGACGACTCGCCTCCTGCTCCCACTTATAGACGGTTTGACCTGTTACCCCGATAAGCTTTCCATAGTCCGACGCGGAAAGCCCCAAACGCTTCCGGTTGGACCGCAGGCCTCTGGCCGAGAACCTAAAGCTCTTGGTATCTGGCTCGCCGACTTGAGACGGAATATTCCTGTGCACTTGTTTCTCAAGGGAAGTGACTTTGCGTTGCAGCTCAGATACCTGACGTTTCATCTCAGCAATCTTTTTGCGGTACTCTGCCGATGCGTTTCTCAGAGCCTTTGTCTGACTCCGGATTTCCTTGCGGGAAAGGCGGGTGATCTCCTCTCTAAGTACCACAGCTATATTCGACATGTTTCTCCTCCTAAGACCGGCATAGTCAGCCGAAAAAAAGTAGGGTGCTTGAACGCTACTAAAGCGGGCCGCTCTTTATATTT
Source organism: Deltaproteobacteria bacterium (assembly GCA_019308785.1). Classification (GTDB taxonomy): domain Bacteria; phylum Desulfobacterota; class DSM-4660; order Desulfatiglandales; family Desulfatiglandaceae; genus JAFDHL01. The sequence continues at coordinate 11,138 of JAFDHL010000045.1, read as the reverse complement.
ACAGTTTAAACAAGCATAAAAGTGGGGCAGGTCTTGCATTATTACATTTCAGATATAGCTTGCCAAATCTTAAATGTCCATAATCCTATGGTATTAACAAAACATACAAAACGAAATTTCTTATAAAATCATGGGCGGCCAAATCATTATGTAAGTTTGTAATAAGAAAAGCGTGTCTATCCCTGAAAACAAAGCTCCGATTGCTTTTGAACCTATGTCCCATACCAGGAAAATAGGTCAGTCTATTAAAGGTATTCTTTCGGCAAATGACTTCCATCCCAAAACATTCCCGTACTTTCTTTTTTGATCCATGGAACCGCCATAAACAAGATAAGCTTCCTCGCCTTCTGTTTTGGAAATTTTGGACCAGTATTTTAGGCCTTTGAAAAAATCCAGGTTAATAGTCTTACCGGATTTTATTTCAAGTGGCAAAAGCCGGTCCCCCTTTTCAATTATACAATCGATCTCATGACCGGAATTATCTCTCCAGAAATAAAGATTTTCCTTTAATCCTCTGTTCATTCTCCCTTTTAGCAGTTCACTAACGGCCCAGGTTTCAAATACAGGTCCTCTGAATGCGTGGGTTGACAGATTTTTGGGGGAAGCTATACCCAGGAGGCAGGATAAGAGGCCTGTATCGTAAAAATAGAGCTTCGAACTCTTAATCAGGCGTTTATTGAAATTTTTGTGATGTGGTTTTAACAAAAAAACAATAAAGCTGGTTTGCAGAACAGACAACCATGATTTGGCAGTATTATGGGTTATACCGCAATCATCCCCAAGCGAGGAAAGATTGAGTACCTGGCCGGAACGGGCGGCGCACATCTTTAGAAACCTCTGGAAAGCATCAAGATCCGTTATGTTTTTAATTGATCTAACATCTCTTTCCAGATACGTGGTCACATAGTTTGCATACCATTCATGCGCGGGAATTTTTTTATCATAGATCCGGGGATATGAGCCTGTAAACAGAAGATCCTCCAGGGAACCGGGTAATCGGTTTGCCTGATCCAGTTCCACGAATGAAAAGGGAAGAAGATTCAACAATCCCACTCGACCAGCAAGAGACTGGCTGATTCCTTCCATCAGACTAAAATTGAATGAGCCTGTCAGTATGTAATGTCCCTCTTTGCCACTTTCATCAACCCGGGTCTGTATATATGAAAACAGGTCTGGAACGCGCTGGACTTCGTCCAGAATTGCTCCATCAGGATTGGCAGAAAGAAAGCCTCGAGGGTCTTCTATGGCGAATTCACGAATATCGGGATCTTCAAGGGTTAAATAAGGCCTTTGCGGAAAGACATTCTTTACCAGGGTAGTTTTGCCCGATTGTCGAGGACCCGTGATTGCGACTACCGGATACTGTCCTATTAACTTTTTCAATTTACGGGAAATGAGCCTGGGAATCATGATGAATAATGATCGCAACATTCTTGCAATTTGTCAAGCATATTTCCAAATTGTAAGAAAATATAGGAAGAAAAATTGGTGACTTTTTGACAGGATTTGCCGGATTAACCGGATTTTTCTATATTTTATATTCTGACCATCCAGTTTATCCTGTCCAAAATTTAATGTCACAATTGCTTTTGAGAAAAAACTGTGACAATATTCCTGCTCATCTCTGTATCATTGGGGAGGACTTGTGTTGAAAAATAGGGGACCTTATATAAAGCACATCTACTGGCTGACAAAGGATGAGGAGGAACGCCTGCGGGACGAGCTTGCTGCCCGTGACATTAAGTTAAAGTCCGCAAAGGGGATCGTATGTACGCCCTTAGATGAAATCAACAAGATCACCAGTGTTGCGCCGGATGTGTGGGATGATACATGTAAGAGACAGGGGAGCTGGTATCGGGCCTCTGATAAGAATGGTCTGTACCTGGTAATCAGTTCATTCGAACTGGAAGACTATGAAGATCAGAAGGCAGCAGTCATCACCGAATCGGACTTTGTCCCGCCCCGGCTTGCCAGCCAGGAAGAAAAAAATACACTTATTCAGGATGAATTGTTCAAGCGGCGGGTTCCCGGTGATTGGCTGCACCCGGCTGATTTAGAAAAGAGGATTTACCTTAGATGGGCAAGGAGACTGGGTTCGGATGTAAAGGACTACGACTTTCTATACCTGTCACATACGGCCAATCATGCCAACTTCATAAAACCTCAATTCTTCATCCAAGATAGCGAGGAGATTGTTCCCTATTCCATAGACAAAAGCGCCCATCTCTGTTCCTGCTGTATAGAGCTGTTTGGTGTTTTGGGGGGGGAGTATAAAAAGAAACTGGTTGCGCCCTGCCCTGGCGCCACTATTTTTGCCCGGCTGGAGCCGGACCGGTACTTATTGGTGGAAAAGGCATAGGAGGCTGTCGGAAAACCCCCATCTACTGCGTTATCCTCATCCCACGTCACTGCGGCGTACTTCACTATACGCCTTCCACCCTCCGTAGCAAGGCTACTGCGGAGGACGGGCATTCCTTGGGATTTCGGATGCCTTGTATCTGGAGATTTTCCATCAGCCTCCAATAGAAGCAGTTCCCCGACAGGCTCTTAGGGTATTGTGGTTGTTCGGGAGCCGGAGTTGTTATGATTTAAAGACTACAAGGAGTTGAAAAATGGAAGATTTTCTTAAGAGGTTCGACCAGGATTTTTTTATACATCCGGACCCGTTACTGAGCTCCATCATTCATATCCTGGCCGTTTTAATTTCGGCTGGTATAGCCTGGTGGGTGTTTAACGTGGTGATCAAGAGATTCGAGAAAAAATATCGTGACCGGCCTTTCTTTGAAAAAAACGAGGCTATTTTCACTATTCTAAAACGCGCAGGTCACTATTCGATTCTGATCCTTGTGGGCATAGGACTGATCAGCCTGTACCAGGCAACCATTGTAGAGAAAATCTTTTATGCCTTTATGATCCTCCTCCTTTGCTCGTTTGCTAACAGCATTTTAAGCAGTCTTGTGCCTTACCTTGAGAGTAAGCTTGCCGCTAAAACAGAGACCGCTCTGGATGATGTAATTCTTGGTCTGTTTAAAAAGTTTTCAGGCTTGATCATCTATGTCACGGGAATTCTCCTGGCCCTCGATGTGCTGGGCCTGAATATTATGCCCTTTGTGGCCGGTGCCGGCGTGGCCGGTATTGCCATCGGTTTTGCGGCCAAAGACACACTTTCAAACCTGATTGCCGGTATCCTTTTAATTATAGACCGGCCTTTTGAGATAGGCGACCGCATTGAAATCTGGACGGCCCCGAAAAACGCGGCCACCTGGGGGGATGTTATCGATATCGGCCTCAGGGCCACAAAGATCCGGACTACGGACAATATAGTGATCGTTATTCCCAACAACGAGATCATGAAGAGGGATATTATCAATTATACGACCATCACCGAAGAGATCAGGGTGAGGATCCCCATTGGTGTTGCCTATGACGCTGATATCAAAAAGGCCAAGGAGATTATTACCAATATCAGCCTGGAACTGGATTGGGTCATGCGCGATCCTGCGCCCGTGGTCGTGGTGAGAAATTTTGGGGATTCGGCAGTCAACCTTCAGGCGCGTGTATGGATAGATGAACCCAGGAAAAGAATGGACACAATCTCATACATTACCGACCGTGTGAAAGACGTATTCGATCAGGAAGGGATTGAGATCCCCTTTCCCAAGCGGGATATCTATATCAAACGGGAGACATCGTGAAGGTAATGAATCCCCACTAAAGGGCGATGCTTTGAGGGGGCATCACATAGGGATGTGTGGGGCGTCTCTTCGTATGACGTATAAATCCGAAGCTCGAAATACGAAACTCGAAACGGTTCGACTGGCTCACCATCCTGAGCGAAGTCGAAGGACAATATTAAATGACCAAAACCCAAATGACCCGTAAAGATTATCTTCTTGACCAGAAACAGAAAGGCAGACATATTTTCGGTGTCTTTCCGGCCCAGTACCCTAAAGAACTTTTGTGGGCCATGAATGTGGTGCCGGCAGAGATCTGGGATCCCCCCGTGGAAATTACGGCCGCAAACGCTCATTTGCAGCCCTATATCTGTTCGGTGGTCAGATTCGGGTTGGAATTGGTCCTTGAGGGTAAATGCGATTTTTTGGATGGATTTCTGTTCCCACATACCTGTGATTCCATTCAGAACATGGCCTCGGTGATACATGATTATATTGGGGCCAATAAGCCATGCTATTTTTTTTACCACCCCAAGAATCCCCACGGGAAGGCCGCACGGGAATATTATGTTCTGGAATTAAAGAACCTGATGCGTTCACTGGAAAAACAACTCGGCCCCCTGAATCCAGATGCTCTCAAACAACGGATACAGCAGGGACACAAGATTTCCAGCCTGTTTGGTGAGTTTTACGACTTGCGGGCAAAAGGTGAGTTGGATGTGGGAAACGGGGAGTTTTATGAGCAGATTCGCCGGGGCGAATATCTATTCCCCGATGACCTGATTCCGGAGCTGGAAGGATTTCTGGCCCGGAACAAAGGAAAAGGGGAAAAGAGGTTAATGCCTGTGATCCTGAGCGGCGTTTTGCCTAATCCACCGGAAATTCTCACCCTGTTTGATGAATTAGGGGTGCGGGTGTCGCATGACGACCTGTTGATCGGTAGTCGACGTCTTCTTGTGCCGCCAAGTAATCTGAAAGACCCCTTCAAACAGCTTGCAGAGAGTTATTTTTCCATGCCTCCCTGCTCGACTAAGGGTGCGCCCATTGTAAAAAGAAGGGAATACCTGCTCAGTCTGATCAAGGCAACGGGGGCAAAGGGTGTTATCTTTAATGTGGTCAAGTTCTGCGAGCCCGAGTGGTTTGACGTTCCCAACCTGACAGATGAACTGAAAAAGAGGGGCACGCCTACCCTTGTCCTGGACACGGAGTTGAACCAGGGCCTGTCAGGTCAGATGAAAACCAGGGTAGAGGCATTTGTCGAGATGATCAGTTGAGGTAATTCATGTCTTTTGCACAAAAGGCCCGATACAATTTCATGAAGGATCTGGGTGCGCCGGCACTTATGTGGCTCAGGCAGAGTCAGAGGAAAAAACGGCCCCGCAAGCCAAATCCCTATCTGGGTCCTCCCTTGAAATGTGCGGGACGCCTGAGAGAGATTATGACGCGCCACTATTATTTGTCCCGTTTTTCAAAAGGGGCCAAACCGGTGGCATGGGTGACAAGCGGGGCGCCTGTTGAGCTCCTGAGGGTCTTTGATTTTTATACAATCTATCCGGAAAACCACGGTGCCCTCTGTGGTGCACAGAAAAAGGGCCCGGAGATTTGCAGCGAGGCCGAAAAGAAGGGGTATCACCCGGATCTCTGTTCCTATGCCCGTATCGACCTGGGGCATGCCTTCTCAGGCAAAACCCCGGCCGGTCGCTTGCCCAGGCCGGACCTCCTTTTCTGCGCCAATAACATCTGCCAGACAGTGCTTTACTGGTACAAGGAGCTGTCATACTACTGGAATATTCCGTTGATCATTTTTGACACGCCTTACAACTTCCAGGACATCCGGGAGAAGGATATTGAATATATGGTTTGTCAATTCGAGGAGATGATCCCTGAACTGGAAAGGATTTCCGGGTGTAAGTACTCTCATGACCGATTCATGAAGATAATCGGCATTGCAAGAGAGTCAGCATCCACCTGGGGTAGGGTTCTGGCGACCATGAAGCACAGGCCGGCTCCCATTAGCATTTTTGATGCCTTTGTGCACCTTGCCCCTATCGTATCCTTAAGAGGTCTTCCAATAGCCCTGGATTATTACCGGATACTTTTAGATGAACTGGAAGAGCGGGTCGCTAAAGGTATCGGGGCCGTCACAAATGAAAGCAAACGTCTCATGTGGGATAACATCGCCGTCTGGTTCAAGCTGCGGGACTGGTCCCTGCTGTTTGCTGAAAGGGGCCTGAACTTTGTTGCGGCCACGTACACCAATGCCTGGGCAGAGACCATCCATTACCTTGACGAGATGTCTCCATTTGAATCCATGGCAAGGGCATACAGCCTGGTTGTTCTGAATAACAGTCTCAACTATCGCTTAAAGCTCATGGAGCAGATGATCCGCGATTACCAGGTTGACGGTCTTGTCATCCTCTCACTTAGGAGCTGCAAGCCCTATTCGGTCGGCCAGTATGACTTAAGAAGGCTATTAGGGGAACGTTTGGGCATCAAATCAGTGGTTATTGAATCGGATATGACCGATTTCCGGGCCTATTCAGAAGAGCAGACGCGCACCAGGCTGGAGGCCTTTTTTGAGGCTCTGGAGGTTTAAGGGATTGTCCATGACTTACTTTGCAGGCATAGATATCGGCTCACTCACCACGGAGGTGGTAATCCTGGACAGCAATGCCGACATGCTCTCTTACAGCATAAACCTGACCGGCGCAGACTGTAACGAAGCCGTGGACCAGGCCCTTGGCCAGGCCCTGTCCCGGGCCGGGCTTTCACGGGACCAATTGAGTTTCATTGTGGCCACCGGATATGGGCGGGTAACCATTCCCTTTTCAGACAAAAAAATCACGGAAATCTCGTGCCACGGCACGAGCGCCCACCATCTTTTTCCGGATACCGAAACGGTGATTGATATTGGAGGGCAGGATTCCAAGGTGATCCGAATCGATAAGGAAGGAAAGGTCCTTGACTTTACCATGAACGATAAATGCGCGGCAGGAACGGGAAGATTCCTGGAGGTTATGGCCGGTGCATTCCGGGTGTCCCTTGAGGATTTCGGACAACTTTCCTTAAAGGCCGAGCGCGAGATCCCTATCTCCAGTGTGTGTACCGTGTTTGCCGAATCAGAGGTCATTTCTCTTATCGCCCAGAATCAGGCCAGAGAAGATATTATCCGGGGGCTACACAGTTCAGTTGTCAATCGCATATGGAACATGGTTCAGACCGTGGGGGTTCATGGTGCCGTGACCATGAGCGGCGGGGTGGCCAAGAACCGGGGCGTTGTTGTTCTTATGGAAGAAAAGCTGGGAAAACCGATCCACATACACACTGAGCCTCAGATCATGGGGGCCCTTGGTGCGGCACTTTTGGCCAAAAGGCATTTCTTGCAGGAAAAATAATCGTTTCCGCGGATCAGTTGGAAGAGGTCAGTGGATAAGGGAACTATTCATTATCGCAGCATCGCCACAGTCGCAAATCTTCCTGTTACTCCCTCGGCTCGATAGGAATAAAACATGTCTGTCCTGCAACGGGTACAGATCCCGGAAAGCTCGATATTTTCCCGTTTGAGCCCGGCGCTTACGAGCTGCCAGCAACTGATAGCCCACAGGTCAAAATAGTTTTCCCGTACCATAAAAGGATCAAAATGCCTGGGGAATATGTTTTCATGGCTTAAAAATTCCGCGCAACAGGGGCCGAGGGAAGGACCGACAGCCGCAAGCAGGCCGGAAGGCCTGCAATCGAAATCCCTTTTCATACGGACTACAACATTTCCAAGGATATTCTGCACATTACCACGCCAGCCGCAATGAACATTGGCCACCACCTCTTTTTCCGGGTCAAAGATAATAATCCCCTGACAGTCCGCCTGTTTTACCATGAGTGCAATACGGGGCATGTCCGTTATCATGGCATCGGCGGGGGGAACCTCACTGTGTGAACCAAAATTATCTTGACGGAGAACCAGTATGTTTTCCCCATGTGCCTGGGTCATGAACATCAGTTGTTCGGCCCCGATGGCCTTTTTGATTTTGTTGAGGTTCGCTGTCACATTCGCCGGGCGATCAGCAACCGTGTAAGCGGAATTGAGGCTATCATACGGCGGATCGCTTACTCCCCCCCGCCGGGTAAAAACCCCGTGAACAAGCCCTGGATGCAGGGAAAGATTAGGATACCGGAAGTATGTGAGATCTTCTTGGGTCCATAAAAGGTCGGATGAATCCGGGATGGGATTTTCTGAAAGGAAAGATGTTGGGAAATGAGACGTTTGGAGCGAGTTTTTTTTAGGTCCTTGGTCGTGCATCCTTATTCGAACCATAACCGAGAAGATATTGCCGCCCGGAGGAATAAGATAGATCACGTCACGACACAGGCCCTCTCACTTACCGCTGCTTCCTCCCGGATCTGACGGGGTTCGTAAGCGCCTGTTACGTGAGGTCCATCCCTTCTCCAAAAGCAGCAAAGGATCAACTCGTATCAAGGACCTCATAAAGACTTTCAACCCCGCATAAGCGGATTTCGGGTTACAGGGCACCGCTAGCTCCCCGTCTAGCACGACCAAGGCCGGTAAAGACCTTTCAATCGACGTCCACTCTTTCTTTGAGTTCCTTGCCTACCTTGAAAAAGGGGAGTTTCTTTGGCGCAACTTTAATAATATCCCCGGTTTTAGGGTTTCTGCCCTTGTACCCGTCATATTGCTTGACTTTAAAGCTGCCGAGCCCTCTGATTTCCACCCTTTCACCCCTGATAAGGGCCTTTTCCATGTCCCCAAAAACAGTGTTCACCACCTCTTCGGCCTTTTTTAAGGCCAAATTCTCTTCCTTGGCAAGGGCTTCTATCAACTGAGATTTATTCATGGCTCTCCCCTCTCTGGATTAGGTAACGATTAAAAGCGGATACGTGGATTGGATATTCAAAATAGTGGATCAAACATCGCAAGTCAAGAGCAAATTGGTGAAAAAATTTTGTGCTCGAAAATGCGTCTGCCAACCAATTCGTGCAGATGTTTACTTTTTCCCAGCCTTGCGCTATAAGCCAAAGGGCTTTTTCTCTATTTCTGCAAATTGGGTCTTATAACCTTCAAAGGCATGGATTGAAAGCAGGATATTCTATTTCATGACGTAAAGGAGTGCCTTTTATGAAAAAACTGGCTCGTGACGGGGTTGAGGAACTGGTTCCTTATCCACCGGGAAAACCGATAGAAGAACTTGAAAGAGAACTCGGCATCAGCGGGTCCATAAAACTGGCTTCTAATGAAAACCCGTTGGGCACATCTCCCATGGCTGTTCAGGCGATCATGGAAAAGGTGCACACGCTTCACAGATATCCTGATGGGAGTGGCTACTACCTTAAAACAAAACTCAGCGAAACGTATGGGGTGCCATTTGATCAGATTATCCTGGGTAACGGGTCAAATGAGTTGATCGAGTTAATCACGCGGACTTTTCTATCCCCCGGAGAACATGTGATCCAGGCCTTTCCCACCTTTCTGGTTTATGAAAAAATGGTAAGAGGGGCCGGAGGCCGAATGAGCTCGATCCCTCTTTCGGACTTTAAAGTCGATCTGAAAGAGATCTCAAAAGCCATCACGCCTGAGACCAAGATCATATTTATCTGCAATCCGAATAACCCCACGGGTTCCGCCATTTTAAAGGAAGATATGCGCGGGTTTTTGAATGAGATCCCGGATGATATTGTTGTGGTGCTGGATGAGGCCTATATAGAATTTGCTTCAGACAAAGCGGTAGCCCGCGGTCTTGAATTGCTGAATGAGCATCCGTTATTAGTGGTTTTAAGAACGTTTTCAAAGCTGTACGGACTTGCAGGGCTAAGGATCGGCTATGGGTTTGGGTCTTCAAATTTGGTTGATTATATGAATCGAGTAAGACAGCCATTCAACGCAAACGCCCTGGCCCAGGCTGCGGCAACTGCTGCCCTTGACGATTTGGCATTTGTGAACAGAACCCAGAGGGTTGTAAGAGAAGGCCTCAGCTATTTATACCAGAGCCTTGAGGACATGGGCCTTGAATACATCCGCTCACAGACCAATTTTTTCCTGATAAAGGTACCCATGGGGGGGGAAAGGGTTTATGAGCTGATGCTGAAAGAGGGAGTTATTGTTCGTTCCATGGTAAGCTATGACCTTCCTGACTATATCCGGATCAATGCAGGTTTGCGGGAGGAAAATGAGAGGTTTGTCGAAACCCTGAAGAAGGTGCTGAATTTGTAAACGCGCACCGAATGGAGCACAACGCATGGTGTTTTCAGGACGAGGGCATGTTTGAAGAGAGGTTAATAGGGTTTTTAGGGTAGAAAAATTAGGACAACCCATGACAGACGTCATAACCATAGATGGTCCGGCCGGGTCCGGAAAAAGCACTGTCAGCCGTCTCTTGGCCAAAAAGATTAATTGTCTTTATCTCGATACCGGGGCCATGTACCGGGCGGTGGCGCTTGCTGCAAGTAGAAAAGGGATCAGTTTCTCAGACGGCAAAAGGCTGGGAGAACTTTGCAGATCCCTCGAACTGTACTTCACGACGGATGCAGACCCGCCGCGACTTTTTTTAGGCAAAGAAGATATATCCGTGCCAATAAGAACTCCGGATATGGACATGCTCTCCTCCGAAGTGTCTGCTGTCAAAGAAGTCAGGGAAGCGATGATGGAACTTCAGCGCAAGATGGCCAGGGGAATTAGTATTGTCGCAGAGGGCCGGGACATGGGAACGGTGGTTTTTCCTGAGGCAAGACATAAGTTTTTCCTTACGGCTTCTCCCGAGGTCCGGGCAGAAAGAAGATATAAAGAGATGGTGGGACGAGGGGAGTCTGTATCAAAGGAGATTGTGGAGGCCAAATTGAGGAAAAGGGACCATCAGGATAAAACGCGATTATTAGCTCCTCTGAAACCTGCCACAAGCGCGAAATTGATTGATTCTACAAAATTAACACCGGACGAGATTGTTAGGGATATTCTAAAAGACCTCAAGAAGAGAAATGCATAGGGAACGGATAGACAGCAGCTTGCGGCGGGGTTTTTAATCCACAGATTACGCAGATTTCACAGATTTTCGTGAGTTATTGGGTTAGATTCCCCGAAGCTTGCTTCGTTTAGATTGTGAAAATCAGATGCGCGATACCCCGTAGCTTGTCGGAGCGTAACGGAGATCCCGCCTAAGCGGGGCTGCGGGGTTTTTAATGAAGAAATATTTTTATCAAATAAATTGTTGAAATACCGTTTTTAATTTAGTATCATGTAAGTTTTTGGTATATAAAATAGGCATAAAACGGAGGGAGTATTCAGGTTAATGGAAAAAGAAACAAACAACATAACCCAAGAGGAGAATTTTGGGACCGACAACGTGGACTCGAAACCTGAGGATGAACAGGAGGCTTCAAACCAGGAGACTGCGGGAAAAGTAAGTGAAATCGAAGAAGATGTTCATGGCACCGAAAATTTCATGGAGCTATATGAAG